>CAYNXB010000073.1:0-13772 GCA_964401045.1 uncultured Sphingomonadaceae bacterium
CCGCTGCTGCTGTCGCGGTTGCTCGATCTCAACGATACCCAGGCCGGGGTGCTCGACATCGTGTTCCGCCTCGCTGACGAACAGGGGCTGCTGCTGCTCGACCTTGGAGACTTGCAATCGATGCTCGCGCATACCGCCGAGAGCGCCAGCGAGCTGACCACCAAGTATGGCAACGTCAGCAAGGCCAGCGTCGGCACGATCCAGCGCGCGCTGCTCTCGCTCGATAGCCAGGGCGGTGCGATGTTCTTCGGCGAGCCCGCGCTCGAGATCGACGATTTCCTCAAGTGCGACGACAAGGGCCGTGGCTACGTCAACGTGCTCGCTGCCGACCGCCTGATGCGCAGTCCCAAGCTCTACGCGACGTTCCTGCTGTGGCTGCTTGCCGAACTGTTCGAGAGCCTGCCCGAGGTCGGCGACCCCGAGAAGCCCAAGCTGGTGTTCTTCTTCGACGAGGCCCACCTGTTGTTCGACGACGTGCCGGGTGCGCTGGAGGAGAAGATCGAGCAGGTGGTGCGACTGGTCCGCTCGAAGGGCGTAGGGGTCTTCTTCGTCACCCAGAACCCGATCGATGTGCCCGAGGAAGTCGCCGGCCAGCTAGGCAACCGGGTGCAGCACGCGCTGCGCGCCTTCACCCCGCGCGAGCAAAAGGCAATTCGCGCCGCCGCCGAGACATTCCGCACCAATCCGGAGCTGAACGTCGCGCAAGCGATCACCGAGCTCAAGGTCGGCGAGGCGCTGGTCTCGACATTGATGGAGGATGGCGCGCCTTCGGTGGTGCAGCGAACGCTGGTCAAGCCGCCGCGCTCGCGCCTCGGGCCGCTTAGCCCGGCAGAGCGTCAGGGGATCGCGGCGACATCGCCGTTCACCGGCAAGTACGAAGCCCGCGTCGATCGCGAGAGCTGCGAGGAGGTGCTTGCGCAGAAGGCCGCCGATGCCGCCGCGACCGCGCAGCAGGTCGAAGCCAGCAGCGCCGAGGAGGTCGGCAAGCGGCCGCGCCTTTCGACCGGCATCTGGGGCAGCCTGTTCGGCAAGGCGGTCAAGCGCGCGACCGGTGCGGCTGCGGGCTCCGCGGCATCGATCGCCGCCAACTCGATCACCGGGCGCAAGTCGCGCGCCAATCCCATGAAGACCGCGGCCACCTCGGCCGCCGGCTCGATTGCGACCGACCTGGCCGGCCCGCTAGCGGGCCGGTTCGTGCGCAACCTGATCGGCGGCCTGATGCGCTAGGCTACTCGCGGCCCGCGATCACCTTTGGGCCAGCCACGCGCGGATCTGCTGGCGCATTCGCGGATAGGCCTTGAGCCGGTCCTGCAGCGCCAGCAGCGAACGTTCGACCGGGCGCTTCTCGTCTGCCGCCGAGGCATCGCGGAATTGCTGGAGCTTGGCGACCATTGCCGGATCGGTCGAAGTGCCGGCGAGGTCGGCGAAATAGTCGGCCTGTCCCGAATCGTCGACCAGGTCCTGCACTCGCTTGCGGTTGGCCATCGCGAAATCGTAGGCCAGTTCGGGATGCTCGCCGGACACTTCCGCGATGATTGTGGGGGCAGTCGTCGGGCCGACTTCGTTCGAGAGCGCCAGCGCCAGCGCCTTCTTCGCCAGCGCCTCGTCCTTCGCGCTGCCGAGCCGTTCGAAATATACCGCCTTCTCGACCGTGCTGGTCGACTGGTCGGCGAGCTTCTTCAGCAGGTCCCAGTCGGCGGCCGTCGCGTTGTTGGCGGCGATGTAGAGCCAGGTGGTCTTGAGTGGCCCGTCGAGCGCGCGCGGGTTGTTCGCCAGCGCGCGGAAGCGGGTGCGCGCTTCGGCCAGCACGCGCGGATCGCCCATCTCACCCAGCGTCGAAACCAGCTCGGCGCGCAGGTTGGAATCCTTGACCGCTTCGTTCGCTCGCGGCTCGAACCCGAGCGCATCGAGCCGCTTCGACCACAGGCTGCGGGTCAGATCCGCGAGCTTCGCCTTGTCGCCCTCATCCTCGAGCACGCGATAGACCACACCCCACTGGTCGACCGCATCGTCGGCGACGAACGCGTTGGCGTCCTGCGGCACTGCGGCCAGCAGGTCGAGCGCCGGCTTGGCTGGCTCGTAATCGCCGCGCCAGAGCGAGATGTTGTCGCGCACCAGGCCGATCTGGTCGATCGGTGCGAAGCCCGGCAGGCCCGACACCAGCGGCGCGATCATGTCGGGCGCGTAGAGCGTGCGGTAGTAGCCGAGCTGGCCGTTGTTGACGATCACCGGGCCGCAACCCTCGAGTTGCATCTTGCCGCTGCCGTCGAGGATTTGCCGCTTGGCCGGGCCGGTCCCGACCGAAGCGAGGATCGGCACGCGCCAGCGCTGCGGTTTCGCGGCAACCTCTGCCTTGCGGTCGCGGCTGTACTCGCTTTGCTTGAGCGTCAGCGTGGTCTGGCCGTTGGCGCAGGTCGCCTGTGCTTCGACCAGCGGAACGCCGGCCTGGCGGGTGAAGTCGTTGGCAATGGTGGTCAGACCAGGCGCGCCGGCGGACTCGATCGCGCTCCACAAGTCGTTGCCGACGGTGTTCGAATACTTGTGGTCGGCCATGTACTTGCGCAGGCCCGCGCGCCACACCTCGTCACCGGCATAAGCTTCGAACATTGCGATCACCGCCTCACCCTTCTGGTAGGTGATGGCGTCGAACGCCTGGTTCATGTCCTCGACCGTGCGGATCGTCTGCACGATGGGATGAGTCGTGGCGAAGCTGTCGAGCGCCATCGCCTGCTCGCGGCCCGGTACTCGACCGAGCAGCGCCGACCAGTCGGGGTTGAAGTGATCGGTGGCCTTGGTCTCGAGCCAGCTGGCAAAGCCTTCGTTGAGCCAGATGTCGTCCCACCAGGCCATCGTCACGAGATCGCCGAACCACTGGTGCGCGGTCTCGTGCGCCTGGGTGGTGAAGATGTTCTGTCGCGTCGCCGGGCTGCTGATCGCCGGGTCCTCGAGCAGGATGTACTCAAAGGTCAGGATCGCGCCCCAGTTCTCCATTGCGCCGAAGAACTGCGACTGGCCCGGGGCGGCCACGTTGTCGAGCTTGGGCAGGGGGAAGTTCACCCCGAAGTAGTCGTTGTAATAGCCGATCAGCGGCGCCAGCGAATCGAGTGCGTAGCGCGCCTGCTCGCCACTGCCGGCGGGGGCAACGATGCCGGCTTCGACACCGCTCGGCGTGCGCTTGGTGATCCGCTCGAAATCGCCGCTGGCGAAGAACAGCAGATAGGACGACATAATCGGCGTTTCGCCGAAGGTGACCTTTTTCAACCCGCCGCCGGCCGATTCTTCCTTGATGACCGGCGTGTTGCTGACCGCGAGTTGCGTCTCGGGTACGATCGCGGTGAGCTGGAACGTCGCCTTGTAGCTCGGCTCGTCGAACATCGGCGCGAATCGCCGCGCGTCCGGCGCCTCGAACTGGGTGAACAGCGCGCGCACTTGCTTGCCCGTTCGCTTGTCGGGATAGTCGAGCGCGAACAGCCCGTTGGCCTGGGTGTTGATCGTGCCGGTGTAGTCGAGATCGAGCCGGTAGGTGCCCGGCTGGATCGGCGAGGGCGCGGCGAAGCGCACCTTCTGCCCTTCGGCATCGAGCGAAACGCCGAGATCGATGCCCGCGCCGCCGCCCTTGACCGGGAACAGCCTCGCTGACGCGACCTTGAGGCTGTTGGCGTGGAGCGTCAGCGTGTCGCTCGGCTCGTAGACTTCGACAGTGACGCTCTCGCGGCCACTGAAGGTGAGGTTCGTCGCGTCCGGCCGGACCTCGATAGCGTAATGCAGCGGCCGCGCGTTGCGCGGCAGATCGCTGGTGATGTCGGCGGAGAGCGGGGCACGGGTAAGGCCAGGCGTGCCGGTCTGGGTTATCCCCGCGCAGGCGGAAAGCGAAACGGCCGCGAGCAGCGCGGCGGCCAATTTGATGCGCATGACGAAAGCTCCGGAAAAGCGGAATCTATCCCCAGCGGGTAACAGTATTGCGCGCTTTTGGCGAATCCGCCGGTCGAACCGGGTCAACCTCCGGTCGGCAGCCGCATCTCGGCGACCAGGCCGGCGCCGTCGGTGCGGTTGTAGAGTCGCAGGCTGCCGCCGTGCTGCTCGGCGATCGCGCGCGCCAGCGTCAGCCCCAGTCCGGCGCCGCCGGTGGCGCGGTTGCGCGAAGGGTCACCGCGGGTGAACGGCTCGAGCATGCGCTCGATATCGTGCTCCGGGATGCCCGGACCCTCATCGACGATGCGCAGCACCGCTTCACCGCCTTCGAGCGCGAGCGAGACTTCGGCCTTGCCGCCATAGCGCAGGGCGTTGCCGATGAGGTTGCGCAGTGCCCGGCGGAGCCAGGTTGCCCGCGCCGGAGCCACGATGCGCTGGGTCTCGCCCAGAACGACTTCCTCGCCCATGTCCTCGTACTCTTCGGCGAGCTGGGCCAGCGCGGCACTCAGTTCGATCCGTTCGAGCGGGTCCGACGGACGGCCGACGCGGGCGAGCGAGAGGATATCGTCCAGCGAGCGGGAGATATCCTCGATCGTCGCCGCCATCTTCGCGCGGTCATCCTCGTTGGGGAATTTCTCGGCGCGCACCCGCAGCGCGGTGAGCGGGGTCTTGAGGTCATGCCCGATCGCCCCGAGCATCACATCCTTCTCGTTGAGCAGCGCGGCGATGCGCGCTTCCATCGCGTTGTGCGCGGCGATCAGGCGGCGCGTGTCCTCGGGCCCGCTCGGCTCTAGCTGGCCGTCAATGGCGCGCGTCTCGGCGAAAGTCTCGAGCCGCCGCGTCAGCGCCGCCAGCGGGCGCGTGATGCGCCGCAGCAGCACCGCGAGGCCGCCGACCAGGATCAGGTAGAGCAGCAGCGTCTGTGCAACCACGAGGCCGAAATTGGCGTCCTCCCGCGCACGCTCTGGCACGCGGGCGACGATCCAGCCCTGCTCGCCTTCGCGACGCAGGCCGGCGATTTGCAGCTTGCCCTGGCGCCAGTCCTCGCGCCCCTTCATCCGCGGGCGATGGGCCAGTTGCTCGGTCACGTACCTGTCCTGCGCCACCGGGCGCTGGAACACCACCAGTTGGGCAATGCGGATGCCCTGCTCGGTCAGCATTGCGCGCAGCTCTTCCTCGCGGTCCGCGTCGCGCTTTTCGCCGGCCATGAGCGGCGGCTTAGAAGCATGTTCGATGCGCAGTCGCCGCCACGGACGGTCGCCACGCGAGCCTTCGCGGTAGTCGAAGCGCGGCTCGGCGACGAGCTGGAAGGCGAGCGAGCCGATCAGGGCGGATTCGCGTCGCTGCTGCTGCGCGCGCCACACCAGCCCCGCGGAAATGCCCTGCGCGACGAGCAGCGCGACCGCCACCGCGAGCAGCATTTGCCCCAGCAGGCTGCGCGGCCCGAACCGGAGTTTGAAGCCTTTCCGCATGCTCATGTGGCCGGGCGCCTGCGAACGTCGGCAGCAAAGCGGTAGCCGCCGCCCCACACGGTCTGGATGAATTTGGGATCGGTGCGGTCGGCTTCGATCTTGCGCCGCAGGCGGCTGATCTGGTTGTCGACCGCGCGGTCGAACAAGTGCGCTTCGCGGCCCTGAACCATATCGAGCAGGCGATCGCGGTCGAGCACTTGCCGCGGGTGCTGGAGGAACGCCATCAGCAGGCGGAACTCGGCAGAGGAGATCGCCACCAACGCGCCTTCGGGGTCGCTCAGGCGGCGCTTCAGCGGATCGAGCGTCCAGCCTTCGAATTCATACAGCGCGTCTTCCTCGGTCGATGGTGCGGCGCGGTTCGCGCGGCGCAGCACGCTGCGGATGCGCGCGACCAGCTCGCGCGGCTCGAACGGTTTGACGACGTAATCGTCGGCGCCGATCTCGAGCCCGACGATGCGGTCGGTCGCTTCGCCCCGCGCGGTGAGGAAGATTACCGGCAGTTTCTTCGATTCGATCAGGTGGCGGCACAGCGACAGGCCGTCCTCGCCGGGCATCATGATGTCGAGCAGGACGAGGTCGGGGGTCTGCTCGATCAGCAGGCTGCGGGCCTTGGCGGCATCCTCCGCCTGCAGCACGTCGAACCCCTGGTCGGAGAGGTACTCCGACAGGGGTTCGCGCAAGCTCGGCTCGTCGTCGACCAGCAGCAACCTGATGGGGCCGGGTCCCTGCGTGTCGTTCATTGCGTGCCAGACATTCGGCCGGTTACGATTGCTCGGCGGCGCGGGCCGCCTGGCGCTGTTCGCGGAACGCCTTGAACGCCTCGCGCCGCTCATCGGCGGTGACGGTGCCGTCCTTGTTCGCGTCCGTGCGATCGAAGCGTTCGAGCGCGGCAGCCGTGACCTGGGCCTGGGTCATCGATTGGCCGCCACCGGCCTTGAACATGCCGCGGCCGCCGAAGCCTCCCATCCGGTGGGCGCGATGGCCGAAGCGCTTGCCGGCGTGCTGGCCGCCCTTCGCACCGCGTTCGCGCGGGGCGTCGAACTCGGCCTTGCTGATCGCGCCGTCGCTATCGGCATCGAGCTGGGCGAAACGGGCTTCGTGCCGCTTGGCGCGCCATTCGCTGCGCTGGGTCTTGCGGGCTTCGCGATCAGCCGTATCGAACACGCCGTCCTTGTTGGCGTCCATCCGCTCGAACGCGGCGACAGTGCGCTGCTCGACCTGCGCGCGGGTCATGGCGCCGCCGCGGTCGGATCGGTCAGGAGCCTGGGCATAGGCCGCGCCGCCCATAAGGGCCAGCGCCGCAGCCGAAGCCATGACAAGGGTAAAGGTCTTCATCTCGGCATTCTCCGTAGGGGGTATAGAGCCGCGGGGCGCGTGGCCAAGGGGGAGAAGCTCATCGTGCCACCCCGGCTCTTGAAGCTGGTATAACCGCGCCTTGTCGCACGGATTTGCCGGGATCGGTCCAATTTGTCACAAATTGTCGCGTCTGGCGCCGGACGTTCATTTGCCGGCAAGCCAAACGCTTACCGTGGCCGGTGCTCCGTGCCGATGCCGGCGGTGATGAACACCGCGCTCGCCGCGCCGTCGATGTCGGCCGTGTGCCATGCGCCCGGCGGGTTGATCGCGTATTCGCCCGGCCCGATGGCCACGGTCTGCGCGGTGCCATCGGCAAGCTCCTGGTGCAGCGTGATGTTGCCGCGGGTGCAGATCACCACTTCGGCGCCGTTCGGATGCATCTCCCACATCGGCCAGCTTTCGGTGAAGGTGTGGGCCGAGACGAGCCGTCCTTCGAAGCCATCGCCCTCGTTGCGGCGGCCATAGTCCATGTACCAGTCCATTGCCCGCTCATCGCGCGGGAACGGGGGCTGGGGCTCGGCCGTGGCGCCGAGGCCGAGGTGGATCGGATTCGTCTCGAGGTTGTGCGTGGTCATGGTGCCTCCGCTGCAGTCACTTCATCAGGAAGCACACCAGCTTGTTGCCTTCGGGATCGCGGAAATACGCGCCGTAGAACGTGTCGCCGCGCGGGCCCGGAGGGCCTTCGTCGCTGCCCCCGTTGGCCAGCGCGAAGTCGTAAACCCGGTCAACCTGATCCTCGCTGTCCGCGTGGAAGCCGAACATCGAGCCGTTTCCGGCGGTCGCTGGTTTCTCGTCGAGCGGCTTGATCAGGCCGAGCATCGCGCCCTTGCCGGGGCTGCCCCACATGATCACCCGATCGCTTTCCATCACACGGCCGTGGCCGAGTATCCTTGCGATCTCGTCGTAGAACGCGCCCGAGCGCGCGAGGTCATTGGTGCCGATGGTGCAATAGCCGAGCATGGTCTCTCCCTCCCGTTGTCGGGTCGCCGTTACAGCGGCGCGCACTGCTCCTCGAGCCAGGCGAGCGCTGCGCCTTCGAGCTGGGGCGCGAGTACGGCGCGTACCCGCGCGTGGTAATCGTTCCACCAGCCGATTTCTTCCGGCGACAACAGCTCGCGCTCGACCAGGGTGCGGTCGATCGGGGCGAGGGTGACGGTTTCGAACCCGAGCCATTCGCCTTCCATCCCGGCGATCCGCCGGTCCTCGACCAGCACCAGATTCTCGATGCGGATGCCGAACTCGCCGGTCTTGTAATAGCCGGGCTCGTTCGAGATCAGCATGCCGGCCATCAGCTCCTGATCGGTGCCGGCTTGCCCGCCGCGCGCCTTGGCGATGCGCTGGGGTCCTTCGTGGACCGCGAGATAGCTGCCCACGCCGTGGCCGGTGCCGTGTGCATAGTCGACGCCCGCCTGCCACAGGAACTGCCGCGCGAGCGTGTCGAGCTGGCTTCCGCTGGTGCCATGCGGGAACACCGCGCGAGCGATAGCGATGTGACCCTTGAGCACACGGGTGAAGCGGTCCTTCTGCTCAGGCGTCGGGGAACCCGGCCCGACCCATACGGTGCGGGTGATGTCGGTGGTGCCGTCGGGATATTGCCCGCCGGAATCGACCAGAAAGATGCTTCCGGGCGCGATCGCGAGGTTGCTTTCCTCCTCCACGCGGTAGTGCGGGATCGCCGCATGCGGTCCGGCAGCGGAGATGGTGTCGAACGACAGGTCGCGCAGCAGCCCGGTATCCTCGCGGAATGCCTGCAGGCGCGCGGCCGCGGAGAGCTCGGTCTCGCCGCCCTTGGGGGCTTCGATCGACAGCCAGTGGAGGAACCTGGCGATCGCCGCGCCGTCACGCGCCTGCGCGTCGCGCTGGCCCTGACGCTCGACCGGGTTCTTGATCGCCTTGGCGAGGATCGTCGGATCGCGCTTGGCGACGACCGTCGCTCCACCCGCCTCGAGCGCCTGGAAGATCGCCGCGACGCCGAAGTTCGGATCGACGAGCACCTTTTTCCCGGCAAAGTGCCCCAGCGCCCCGGCGAACTCCGCGCGTGGACGCACCGTGACCGCATTGCCAAGGTGCTGGACCAGCTCGGGCGTCACCTTCTCCGGCGCGATGAACAGTTCGGCGGTGCCGTCGGTATGGGCGATCACGTAGGCCAGCGCGACCGGCGTGCGGTCGACGTCGGCCCCACGGATGTTGAGAAGCCAGGCAACCGAATCGAGCGCCGAGATTACCGCCGCGTCGAGGCCCTGCCGCTTGAGCCAGTCGGCCACGTCGGCGCGCTTTTCGGCGCTCGAACGGCCCGCATGTTCGTCCGTATGAACCACCGCCTGCGCGGCGGACGGCGTCGGCTGATCGTCCCACACGGCATCGAGTGGATTGCTGTCGACCGCGACCAGTTCGCCGCCGTGCGCGGCAAGCGCCCTGGCCGCGCCATCGGCCCACCCTTTCGAATGCAGCCACGGATCGTAGCCGATGCGCGCGCCTTCGGGCGCGTTCTCGGCCAGCCACGCTGCGGGGCTGGTCTGGGGAATGGATCGGTACTCGAACAGCCGCCCGTCGACCTGCTCGCGCACCTGGAGGGTGTAGCGTCCGTCGACGAAGATCGCGGCTTTCTCCTTGAGGACCGCCGCCGTCCCTGCCGAACCGCCGAATCCGGTCAGCCATGCAAGGCGCTGGGCGTAGGCGCCCACGTATTCGCTCATGTGTTCGTCGGAGATCGGCACCACGAACCCATCGAGGTTTCGCCGGGCCAGTTCTTTGCGCAGCGCGTCCAGCCGCGCCTCGTGCGTCTGCATCAGCATTGTTGCGGTCCTTCCGCGGCATACATAGAGGCGCGGAATGAACGATGCCACCATGAAGGCGCCGCCCGTCGCCGCCAAGCGCCCGTCCACCGTCACGCATCACGGGATCGACGTCGCCGACGATTACGCCTGGCTGCGCGATCCCGGCTATCCCACGGTCGCGGACGAGGACGTGCTCGCGCACCTCAACGCCGAGAACGCCTGGTTCGAAGCGCGGATGAAGCCCCACGAAGGCCTGGTCGACGCGCTGTTCAAGGAGATGCGCGCGCGGATCAAGGAGGCCGACAAGTCGGTGCCGCAGAAAGACGGCGATTGGCTCTACTGGATCGAGTACGAGGAAGGCGCCGAGTACAAGAAGTGGTGGCGCAAGCCCCTGGCGGGCGGGCCGGACGAGCTGATCCTCGACGAAGTCGCGCTCGCTGAGGGCCACGAGTATTTCCGGCTCGGTGCGATCTCGGTCAGCAATTCGGGGAAGCTGCTCGCTTATTCGGTGGACGACAACGGCTCGGAGCGGTTCACCGCGCGGATCAAGGACCTGGCTACGGGCGAGCTGCTGCCCGACGAAATCCCCGGCACGCTATCCGGGCTTATCTGGGTCGCCGGCGACACCGGGCTCGTCTACTCGCTCGCCAACGAGCAATGGCGCACCGACAACGCCCGCCTGCACTGGCTCGGCAAACCGCTCGCCGATGACGTCGAGCTCTACCACGAGGACGACGAGGGCTTTCGCGTCGGCTCGGGCCTCTCGGCTGACGAAAAGTGGCTGGTGATCGGCAGCTCGGACCACGAGACCAGCGAGGTCCGGCTGGTGCCCGCCGACGACCCGCTGGCCACACCATTGCTGGTCAAAACGCGGCAGAAGGGTGTCGAGTACGACGTTGATGTGCGACCCAAGGGCGACGGGAGCTTTGAGCTCTACGTTCACACCAACGACACGCACGAAAATTTCCGGCTCGCCACCGCGCCGCTCGACAATCCCGGCCAGTGGACCACGCTGATCGAGGGGACGGACGAGTTCTACCTGACCGGTTTCGAGCTGTTCAAGGGCTTCTACGTGATCGAGGGCCGGCGCGGCGGGCTCGATGTGATCGAGATCCGCTATTACGGCGACCCCTCGCGCATCGAGCCGATCGTGTTTCCCGAGGCGAGCTATTCGGCCGGCACCGGGGACAATCCCGAGTGGGACATGGCGGTGATCCGGCTGTCGTACCAATCGATGGTCAGCCCCTCTACGGTCTACGACTATCACGTGGCCGAAGGGCGGCTCGAAGTGCTGAAGGTGCAACAGATCCCTTCGGGCTACGACGCCTCGCTCTACGCGACCGAGCGGCTCGAGATAGATGCGCGCGACGGGACGAAGATCCCGGTCTCGATCCTCTATCGCAAAGATCGCCAGAACCCCGGCCCCCTTCACCTTTACGGCTACGGCGCTTACGGGATCGCCATCGAACCGGGGTTTTCGACCACGCGTCTCAGCCTGGTGGACCGAGGCTTCGCCTACGCTATCGCGCACATCCGCGGCGGGGATGACCTGGGTCGCGCCTGGTACAAGGCCGGCAAGCTCGATCGGCGCGCCAACACCTTCAACGATTTCGTCGATGCCGCCAAAGCGCTGATCGCACGCGGTTACACCGAGGCGGGCCGGATCAGCATCTCGGGCGGCTCGGCCGGCGGGGAGCTGATGGGTGCGGTGGTCAATTCTGACCCCGCGCTGTGGGGCGCGGTCGTCGCGCACGTGCCGTTCGTCGACGTGCTGGCGACGATGCTCGACGCCTCGTTGCCGCTGACGCCGGGCGAATGGCCCGAGTGGGGCAACCCGATCGAAGACCGGGCGGCGTTCGAGCTGATCCGTTCCTATTCCCCCTATGACAACGTGCGTCCGCAGGCCTATCCGCCGATGTTGGTCACCGCCGGGCTCAATGACCCGCGCGTAACCTATTGGGAGCCGGCCAAGTGGGTCGCGCGGCTGCGTGAGCTGAAGACCGACGATAACGAGCTGCTGCTCAAGACCAACATGGGCGCCGGGCACGGCGGCAAGTCCGGCCGGTTCGAGAGCCTCAAGGAAACCGCTGAGGAGTTCGCCTTCATCCTGTGGCAGATGGGCGTGGCCAAATGAGCCTCACTCCGTGAGCAGCCGGTTCACGATGCGCTTCACCGCCGGGCCGGAGCACATCGACTTCAACGGCCACGTCAACAACATGGTGTGGCTGCAATGGGTGCAGGACATCGCCGGCGCGCACTGGGAGGCTGATGCGCCACCCGAGTATCGCGATCTCTACGCGTGGTTCGTCCTCCGGCATGAGATCGACTATCGCGGCAACATCGCGGCCGGAGAGACCGTCACCGCGACCACAACGATCCCCGGGCCGCCATCCGGTGCGCGCTTCGTCAGGCTGGTTTCGTTCACCAACGACGCGGGGCAGGAGATCGTCACGGTGCGATCGGCCTGGGCGATGATCGACAGGGCCACGGGCAAGGTGAGGCGCGTCCCGCTCGAAGTCTCGGCGCCGTTCCTGGAAGATTAGGCCGCGCGACCGGCCTCAAGTAGCGAAGCGTCAGCCCGACAGGATCAGGCAGCCCGCCTCCGCTCGATCCGGCGCGGCACGAACATCCGCATGCGCTCGGCGATCGTGCGGTTGCGGCCGCCGCTCTTGGCTTCGTAGAGCAGCTTGTCGGCGCTGGCGTAGAACTCCTTCAGGCCGACGCCCTTGAGACCAGTGCGCGGCAGCTCGAGCAAGCCCATGCTCGCGGTCACCATCCGGTCGAGCTCGGGCACGGCGCGCGCGACGCGCACCGGGATCGCCTGGCGCAGGCGCTCGGCGAGCTCCTTCGGGTTGGCGCCGCGCATCAGCAGCGCGAACTCCTCGCCGCCCATGCGCACCGCCATTGTATCGGGGTGGTTGTTCAGGGCCTCGCCCACCGCGCGCAGCACCCTGTCGCCCACCGCGTGGCCGAAATCGTCGTTGATGCGCTTGAAGTGATCCAGATCGAGCAGCGCGAAGGTGTCGTAGCCCGCCTGGCGCAAGGCGTCGAAGTCGCTTTCGATCGCACGCCGGTTGAGCAGGCCCGTGAGCGGATCGTGCTCCGACAAACGCTCGAGCATGTCGGCCTCGGTCCGCGCCATGTCGCGTTGGCGGCGGATCGCGAGGAACCGATCGGCCACGCCGAGCGTGGTTGCGAGCGCCTCGAGCACGACGCCGAGGTAGAACAGCGCCATCGCGTCGGTCGGCTCTACCGCCGGCACGATCACGCTGATGATGCGCAGCAGCGCGACCGACATCATCGGCAGCCAGCCGGCGAGCTGGAAGCGCACCGCCCGGCTTCCGCGCAGGAAGGCATCGCCCATCGAAGCGACGAACACCGCCATGATCGGCAGGTAGGCGATGTAGCAGATGTCGACCTGAATCGGCCTGAGCACGAACGGGAACAGCCCGTGCAAGCCGCTCACCAGCATCGACCATACTGCGCATAGCGGCAGTGCCCGCCGCAGCAGCGGGTGAAGCTTGTCGCGCTCGATGAACGACCAGGCGAACATCGCCCCGGCGGCCACGTTCGCGCCATAGACCCAGGCCATCGCCGCATTGACGCTGCCCATGTCGAGATCGACGACGTAGGCCGACACACCGGAGGTCAGCGCGATCGCGGCCAGCAGGCTGATCGCGAGGACCGAATGCCACAGCAGGAACGGCTCGCGCAGCACGCGGTAGAATGCGATGTTGAACGCCAGCGGCATCAACAACATGCCGCACAGGCCCGTCAACAACAGCAGCACCGTGAGCTCGGCGGGATTGTCGAACGGCTCGCCACTGCCGAGTTGGGCGCTTTCGAGCATCATGGGATGCGTCGGCAAGTCGAATGCCGCGATGGCGTAGCGCGATTGCCGCGTCACCGGTGGCAGGTCGGCGCGGATGAAGGCGCCGGCCTTGCCCGTGCGCATGTCGCTCAGGCCGTAGGACTTTGAACGCACTGCGCCGTCGGCATCGACCACCAGCACGTGCAGGCGTTCGAATGCCGCGCGGCGGAAGGTCAGGTATTCGGGCGCCGAGCCGTCCGCCGTCAGCGCGAAGCGGATGAACACGCGCTCGGGCTTCAGGCTGATGCGCTCTCCACTGCAATTCCAGGTCGCGTGCGAAACCGCGTGGACCGGGCTGGCATCGAGCGCGCCGTAGGCAACGCACGAGCGCTCGATGGGCGGCGCGTGGCCAGGGTGCGCTGCGGCAGGCAGCGCGATCAGCGC
>CAYNXB010000074.1:0-13304 GCA_964401045.1 uncultured Sphingomonadaceae bacterium
TCGTTGACCCGCACCGCCATCTCCGCCGCGCCGGCCTTGGTGAAGGTGAGGCACAGGATCTGCGACGGGTGCACGTCGCGCTCGAGCAGCAGCCGCAGGACGCGGGCGGAGAGCACCTGCGTCTTTCCGGTCCCTGCCGAGGCAGACAGCCACACGCTGCCAGCCGGGCTCGCGGCGTCGAGCTGCGCGCCGTCGAGCGGATGGACCTTGCCGCTCATTCCGTTTCCTCGCGCGCGGCCCGCGCCTGCCACTCATCCAGCCGCATGAGCTGGTCGTAATCCGAATAGACCGGCAAGTCCGGGTTGAGCCGGGCGGTAAAAGGCTCATCGCCTGTAAGCCAACGCCCGATCGCTTCGTCGAGGTAGCGCACGGTTTCGGACAGGAAATCCTCGAGCGGCACGCCCGTGGTCATCCGCCCGGTCCTGACCGGCGATTGGACATAGCCGAAGTCACCGTCACGTCCGCGTGCCAGCGACCAGTATTCGAACGCCGTGGGTTCACCCGCCACGCCTGGAATGCCGCCACGCTTCGCCATCAGCCCGACCAGCCCGAGCTGGAGCGCGAAGCCTTGCTCAACCATCGCCGCGCTCGGCGGTGAGCCGGTCTTGTAGTCGATCACCGCCAGGCTGCCGTCGGCCAGCCGGTCGATCCGGTCGGCGCGGCCGACGATGGTGACCCCGCTGACCTGCATCTCGCCCTCGGCCTCGACCGTGGCCACCTGCCGCCCTTCGGCCGCCTGCGCCTCGACCGCATGGCCGATCCATTCGAGCGCCGCGAGCAGGCGCGGCTGCCACAGCGCCCGCATCAGCGGATGCGCGTTCATCGCCTCCAGCTCCTGCAGCGCGATGGCGCGCAAGTCGCCGCGCTCCTTGTGCCAGCGTTCGAGCGCCTTGTGCGCCACTTGCCCACGCCACGCGGGCGACGGCTCGGCGTCGAGCGGATCGAGGCTGCGCAGCCGCAGGATATGCGAGGCGTAGAACTGGTACGGATCGCCGCGCAGCCGATCGAGCGCGGTGACGCTGAGCGTGACTTTGCGCTGTTCGGCGGTCGGGCGCGGCGCGGGACGCGGATAGGCGGGCGGCTCCTCCGAGGGCGCGTCGAGCGCACGCACCAATGCCGGAATACCGGTTTCGCGATGCCGGTCTAGCAAGTCCTCGCCGAGCAGCGCCTGCACCCGCAGCAGGAAACGCGACGGGATCGCGGGGCCGTCCGCGTCCCTGCGCGAACGGCTGAGCACCACTTCGGGCGCGCCGAGCGCCGCCGCGAGGTCGTGCGCGGAAAGTCCGATGCGGAAGTCCGCGCCCGGCACGCCGAGCGCGCGCAGCACCGCCGGCGCGAGGAGCGGATCGGTGCGCGGCGCGGCGGGCCAGGTGCCTTCGTTGAGCCCGGCGCAGATCACCAGGTCCGCCCGGCTCATCCGTGCCTCGATCAGGCCGTAGATCGCCGCGCGCGGGTGCCCGCCCCACGGTGGACGCACGGCGACGCGGTCCATCGCATCGCGCAGCATCGCCGGAAGATCGCGCGCCGGAAGGGCGAAGCCGGTGTCCTCGGCGGGCTCGCGCAATTCATCGATCAGCGCGGCGAGCGAACGGCCATCCTCGCGCGCCCACACACCATCGCCACACAGCGCTTCGGCAGCCGCCGCGAGCGTGTCAATCATCCCCGCGAGCGGAGCCTCGTCCTCCTCAGCGATGGCCATCAGCGGCGCGAGTATGGCCGTGACGCCACCCCACCATTCGCGGGCCTCGTCCGGTACGAACCGCTCGATCGCCTTCAGCCCGGCCTCTGGTCGCGGCCCACGCAATCTTTTCCCCAGCGCCCGCGCACGTTCGAGCCACGCGGCACGCGCATCGCCCGGAGCCACCAGCGGATGGGTCAGCAGCGCCATGAGCGGCACCGGCGCGGCTCGCTCGGCCACAACCTCGGCGAGCAGCAGCAGCACACGCCCGGCGGCGGTCTGGGCCAGCGGGCGGCCTGCGGAATCGTCCGCCTGGATGTTCCAGCGCTGCAAGTGCGCGACCACCCGGCCGGCGAGTCCCCGGTCGGGCGTGACCAGCGCCACCCGCTTCTCCGGCACCTCCAGCGCCTCGCGCATCAGCAGCGCGATCGCTTGCGCCTCATCTTCGGGGTTTGCGCTTTCCATGACCCGCACGCCGCTGAGGCGGCGCTTCTCAGGCGGGAGCGATACCCAGCGCTTGCTGCTTTCAGGCGGCAGGAACAGGCTGGAGATCGCATGGCTGCGCTCGGGCGGGCCTTTGCCGAGCCCCGCGCGATGCCACGGCTGCACTTCGCCGCGCGCGATACCCATGCGGTTGAGCAGCAGCTTGAGGTGGTATTGCGGATGAGTCACCGCGTCTGTCGGCGCGAACGGTGGCCCGGCATCGGACTTCGCACCGGCGCGGCCCAGTTCGTCCCACGCTACATCGTCAAGCGTCAGGTCGAGATCGGGCAGCACCACGGCGCCATCCGGCAGTTCCGACACCGTTCGCAGGAGCCGCGCCAGAGCCCGCGCCGCGCTGGTTATGCCCGCCGCGACGATCGGCGCCTGCGGCGGATTCTCGCGCCAGCGCTTGCGCGCGTGGCGGAACATCCGGTTGCGGCGGTCGGCGGGATCGAACTCCCCGCGCTTGAGCAGTTCGGCGAGCCAGCGATCCTGCACTTTCATGAACAGGCGCAGATTGCCGAGCCAGTGATCGGCCAGGTCGCCGAGCAGGCCGAGCACCTTGTCCTGCACCAGCTCCTCTGGCCCGATATCCTCGACCAGCAGGCGGTCCATCGCACGGCCCATCTCGAACGCGAGCCCGAGCAGCGCGTTGCCCTTGGGCGCGTCGCGGCCCTGCTCCTCGCGAATGATCTGCGCCAGCCGCAGCCAGCGCCGCGTAAGGTCGGCGGCGGGCGGGATCTCGGCACCCGCACCGAGCGGGTCGAGCAACGGGCCGAGAGTCTCGTCGAGGTCGAGATCGCCGACCGCAACCATCCGCGGCATCAGCAGGCCTTTTCCCGAAAGGCGGATGAACGCCTCCGTCACCGTACGCACCGCGCGGCTGCTCGGCAGCAGCAGCGTCAGCCGCGCGAGCCCGACGTCCTCTTCGGCGTATCGTGGTAGCAGGCCGGCGACGAGCGCATCGGCAAACCCGCGATGCGCCGCGATCGAATAAACCTTTGGCTGGCCGCGCTCAACCACGCTTCAGCGCGGCTTCGGTGGGCGGGATCGCGCCTGGTTCGCCGACTTCGAACCACTGGCCGGTGAAGCGCACCCCGTAGAGCCGCCCGGCATCGATCGCGCGGTTCCACAGCACGTTGGTCGAGAACGGACCCTCGGGTGCGTCTTCGAGGAATTTGTGCGACACCAACTGGATGCCGCTGAAAATGAACGGCGCCACCCGACCGGAACGGCGGCGGCTCACCTTGCCCGCCGCATCCATATGGAAGTCGCCCTTGCCGCGATGATTGAACGCGCCCGAATGCGGAACGAGGAGGAGCAGCGCATCCATTTTCTTCGGATCCCACCCGCGGCTGAGGTCGCCGAAGGCATCGCGCGGCCCTTCGAGCCAGATGTTGTCGCTGTTCACGCTGAAGAACGGATCGGGCAGCAAGCCGGCACGCTCGGCCTTGATCATCCCCCCGCCGGTTTCGAGGAGCAGATCGCGCTCGTCGGAAATCGTGATCGCGGGCGCCTTGCGTTCCTTGACGTGCGCTTCGAGTGCGTCGGCCAGATAGTGGACGTTGACCACGGCCTTGGCCACGCCCGCCTCGGCCAGCCGGTCGAGCGCGTAATCGATCAGTGGCTTGCCACCGACCCGCACCAGCGGCTTGGGCTGGCTGGCGGTGAGTGGCCGCATGCGCTTGCCGAGCCCGGCGGCGAGCACCATTGCCGTGTCGCTGGCCAGGCCGCTCACAGGCCGAGCCCCGCGCCACGCGCCGCGCGAATTTCAGGGGGAATGTTAGCCTCGAACCATTCGGCGACCGGTGTCAGCGCCGGATGCGCAAGATCGCGCTCCATCGCTTCCCACACCCGCGGGATCATCGGCAAGTAGCGCGGCTTGCCATCGCGTTGCCACAGGCGCGCGAAGATGCCGACGATCTTGGCGTTCCGCTGCGCGCCGAGACGGGCGTAGTCGGCTTCGAAGTCCGGACCGGCATCGGCGGTGGCGAGGTAGCGGTCGAGCATCGCGCGTTCGAGCTGCGGCGAAACATCGCGCCGCGCGTCCTGCAGCAACGAGACGAGATCGTAGGCCGGATGGCCGATCAGCGCGTCCTGGAAATCGATCAGGCCCTGCGCCTCGCCATCCAGCAGCATGATGTTCTCGGCATGGTAATCGCGCAGCACCGTGACGCCCGGCATCTGACGCGGAAGCAGCGGGGCGAGCACCTCGTCCCACGCTTTCGTGTAGCTGTGCGCGTTGACGTCAAGCTTTGCCGCCGGGCACCACCATTCGACGAACAGCGCCGCCTCACGCTGGTAGGTTTCCATGTCGTACGGCGCAAACGGCCCCGGAGGCGAACGATGCAGCGCGACCAGGGCATCGATCGCCCGTTCGTAAGTCACCCACTCGGCATCCGGGTTGAGGTCGAGCCAGTCGCGCATCCGATCGTGGCCGAAGTCCTCGATCAGCACGAGCCCGGCGGCACGGTCTTCCGCATGGATCGCGGGCGCGCGGTGGCCCTGCCCGATCAGCCACTTGCCGACGTCGAGGAACGGTCCCGGGTCTTCGTGCGGCGGCGGCGCGTCCATGAGCATCGCGCTGCGGGCTTTGTCACGCACCCGGAAATAGCGGCGGAACGAAGCATCGCCGGCGAGCGGCTCGATCTCGGCACCGGCCCACCCGGCGCGGGACAGGAACTCGTCGATGCCGGCGGGGAGACTCTCGTGCGATGCGGTCATGGCAGGCGCCCTAGCCAATCCGGCCCGCCCTCGACAATCGCCCCGCGCCCCTCATCCGCAAATTCGAGCGTGATCGCGAGACAACCCGGCTCGTGCGCGAAGCCGCCCGCGTTCTCCGGCCACTCCGCGATCAGCGCCGCGCCTTCGCGGTAATCGTCGAGACCCAGTTCCTCGGCCTCCTGCGGCCTGGCCAGGCGGTAGAAATCGGCGTGGACCAACGGCAGCCTCACCATGGGCGGATCGTAAGTCTCGACGATGGTGAAGCTGGGCGAAGGCACTTCGCCTTCGTGGCCGAGCGCGCGGATGATGGCGCGGGCGAGCGTGGTCTTGCCCGCGCCGAGTTCGCCCGAGAGCGCGACCGCGTCGCCAGGCCGCAGCACTGCGGCGATGCGCGCGCCGAACGCCTCCATTGCGGGAAGATCGGGAAGATCGAGAATCATGCCTCAACCGCCAATCGTGCCGAGCGTGTCGAAGCACCGCTTTTTTCTTCGAGCGTAACACCAGCGAGAAAGGGCGGCCCTTTGGCAAGCTCAGGGGGAACGGAGCAAAGATCGACCATCACGGCAGCGTGATCGTTGCCGTGGTGCCGGCGCCCTTTTCGCTCGCAAGATCGAGCCGCCCACCGTGCGCTTCGATCAATTGCCGGGCGAGCGGCAGGCCGAGCCCGGTGCGGCGCGTGCCGGTGTTACCCGCGAGATCGAGCGAGAATCCGTCAAGGGCGCGGGCCAGCTCGCTAGGCTTCATGCCCACGCCGTTATCCGAAATGACGATCTTCGCCGCGTTCTTCTGCCGCGACAGCGCGACCAAGATGCGCCCGCGCTTGGGCGTGGCAGCGATGGCGTTGTCGAGCAGGTTGCCGAGCGCGCGCCCCAGCCGGCGCTTGTCGGCCTGCACCGTCCCGGCACTGCGGTCGCCGCGCAAGTCGAGCGTGATGCCGCCGTTGTTGATCGCCTCCTCGCGCTCGCGCACCAGCGTGGTGAGGAACGACAGCAGCTCCACTTCCTCGGTCGCGATCGGCAGCAGCCCGGCCTCGCTCTGGGTCATGTCGAGCACGCTCTCGATCTGGGTCGAGAGCCGTTCGACCGAGGCGAGAATCGCGGCGACGTAATCCTTGCCCTGAGGGGTAAGCTCGCCCGCGATGCCGCCTTGCAGCAGCTCGGCGAACCCGCCGATCGACGTGAGCGGCGTGCGGAACTCGTAGCTCATGTTGGCGAGGAAGCGGGTCTTGACCGCGTCGGCCTCCTCGAGCGCCGAGGCTCGCTCCCGCAGGGCGTCCTCGGCGCGCTTCGAATCGGTGACGTCCAGCACGGTGAGCAGGCCGTTGCCGTCAGGCAGCGGGACGCCCGCGAACTCGAGCGTGCGTCCGTCGGACAGCTCGACCCGGCCGCCGCGCTGGCGCCGGTCGAGCGTCGCGGCGCGAACCACGTCGCCGATCGCCTTGCGCTGCGTGGGACGGACCAGCTTCTCGCCGATCTTCTCGAGCAGGCTGTCGATCCGCGGGTGGCCGTCGAGATCTTCTTCGGTGAGGCCCCAGATGCTGGAGAATCGGCGGTTCCACAGCTGCATCCGGCCATCGGGCGCGAACACCGCGAGCGATTCAAACAGGCTGTCGAACGTCGCGGTGCGGGTCCGCAGCAAGGTATCGCGGGTAGCGGAGAGCGCGAGTTGCTCGGTTCGGTCCTCGGCGACCAGCACCAGCCCGCCGTCCGGCATCGGCTGGGCGACGATGCGCAAGTGGGTGCCATCGGGGAGCGGCCAGGCATCTTCCTTCGGTGCGCCGGCGGAGAACCACTGGCCAAGCTCGCGCCGCCAGACAGGGAAGTCGCGCGTCTCGGGCACGCGATGGGCATCGCGTGCCATGTCGAGCCAGCGGTCGAATTCGGGCGGGTCGGCCTGGCTCGTTGCCGGCAGCGCGAAGATGCGCTGGAACGGCTGGTTGGAGAATGTCATCCGCCGCTCGGCGTCGAACTGCGCGACGCCCACCGAAAGCTGATCCAGCAGCAGGCGCTGCGCTTCGCGGAAGGCGCGGAAGGCGCGCGCCTGCTCCTCCATCTCCTCGATGTCGACCGCGTAGCCGGCGACGCCCTCCTCCCCCAGCGGCAGGTCCGAGACGCGCAGCGACCGGCGCTGTCCTTCGATCGTCGCCGGAACGATGCGTTCCACCGCCTGGTCCTGCATCCGCGCCTGCTCGGCGACGACTGCGGCGGTGCGGCCTTCGACAGGCTCCACCAGTTCGGTCTGGTCGCGGATTATCGCCTCGGCGCTCTCGGCGCCAACGGCGCGGACGTAGGCGCTGTTGACCAGCCGCAGCTTGCCGTCCGTGCCGCGGAACCACATCGGCAGCGGCGCGGCTTCGATCAGACCGATGAGCGCGGCGAAATCGCTGCGCGCGCGCGCGGTGTCCTCACGCATACGGGTAAGCTCGTGCTCGCTTTCCGAGAAGTCGAACCACCACACCAGCGCCGCGCCGCCGGGCGCCACCTGGCTATCCGCCAGATGGCCGCGCAAGGCGAGGCTGCGGCTCGAACCTTGCGGCGTGACGACCATGCGAAACGGCGCGGCGGTCTTCTGGCTGCGACGCACCGCGTCGGTCAGTTCGGCGAGCTGGAATTCGGTCAGGCCCTTGCCGGGCGCGGTCAGCTCGCTGAGAAAGCCGGGCGTCCGGTCTAGCCCGAGCCAGGCGGCGAGCCTGTCGGGCGCCTCGATCCGCCCATCGGCCCGCACCAGTAGCGGCACGGCAGGCGAATCCTCGATCATCCGCCCGAGCCGTCCGGCGTTGCGGCGGGCATTCTCCGCCCGGCGCTGCATCCCGCGCGCGCCGAGCACGAGCCACGCCGCGCCGAGCGTCCACGCCGCGAGCAACAGGCCGATCAACACCAGCGCGGTGGGTGAGAGCTCCATGGGGCTCAGCTATGCCGCGCCGGTGCGCGATGCAATGGCGGCAAGGCCCTCTCCCGTTCGGGAGAGGGATATGCAGGCTTACCGGCCCTGGATCTTAGTACCGGTAGTGATCCGGCTTGTACGGCCCATTAGCCGGCACGCCGATGTAGTCGGCCTGCTGCTTGCTCAGCACGGTCAGCTTGGCGCCGAGCTTGTCGAGGTGCAGCGCGGCGACCTTTTCGTCGAGGTGCTTGGGCAGCACGTAGACGTCGTTCTGGTACTGCTCGCCCTTGGTATAGAGTTCGATCTGCGCCAGCACCTGGTTGGTGAAGCTGCAGCTCATCACGAAGCTCGGGTGCCCGGTTGCGCAGCCGAGGTTCACCAGCCGGCCCTTGGCGAGGATCAGGATCTGCTTGCCGTCCGGGAACGTGACGAGGTCGGTGCCGGCTTTGATCTCGTTCCAGTCGTAGTTGTCGAGCTGGCCGATCTGGATCTCGCTGTCGAAGTGGCCGATGTTGCACACGATCGACATGTTTTTCATCGCCTTCATGTGTTCGGCGGTGATCACGTCCTCGTTGCCGGTCGCGGTGACGAAGATGTCGGCGCGGGTCACCGCTTCCTCCATAGTCACCACCTCGAACCCCTCCATCACCGCCTGCAGCGCGCAGATCGGGTCGATCTCGGTGACCAGCACGCGCGCACCGCCATTGCGGAGCGACTGCGCCGAGCCTTTTCCGACATCGCCGAACCCGGCAACGCAGGCGACCTTGCCGGCCAGCATCACGTCGGTCGCCCGGCGGATCGCGTCGACCAGGCTCTCGCGGCAGCCGTAGAGGTTATCGAACTTGGATTTGGTCACGCTGTCGTTCACGTTGATCGCCGGGAACGGCAGCTTGCCCTGCTTGGCGAGGTGGTAGAGCCGGTGAACGCCGGTGGTGGTCTCTTCCGACACGCCGTGCAGCGCCTTGACCGTCGCCGTCAGGTAGCCGGGCTTGGCCTTTAGGAACGCCTTCAGCGCCCGCTGGAACTCGATCTCTTCGGCGTTGGCCGGCTCGGGCAGGCTCTCACCCGCCTCGACGCGCGCGCCCCACAGCGCGAACATCGTCGCGTCGCCGCCATCGTCGAGGATGAGGTTGGCGGTGACGCCCTCCCCGCCGCTCGCTTCCCAGTCGAAGATGTTGCCGACGTAGTCCCAGTATTCGGCGAGGCTTTCACCCTTGATCGCGAACACCGGAACGCCGCTCGCCGCGATAGCGGCCGCCGCATGATCCTGCGTCGAGAAGATGTTGCACGTCGCCCAGCGAACCTCGGCCCCGAGCGCGGTCAGCGTCTCGATCAGCACGGCGGTCTGGATCGTCATGTGCAGGGAGCCGGTGATGCGTGCGCCCTTCAGGGGCTGCGCCGCACCATATTCGGCGCGCGTGGCCATCAGGCCCGGCATCTCCGTCTCGGCAATCGCGATCTCCGCCCTGCCGTAATCGGCTAGAGCGATGTCGGCGATGACGTAATCCTGGGCTGCTTCCTTAGCGGCGGTGGCCACGGGCGTTCTCTCCTCGGTCGCGGAATGCTCGCGCCGTCCGCACAAAAAGAGGGCGGCGTTTGGAAACGCCGCCCTTAGACGCTCTTGGGAGGGAACGTAAAGTGTATGCGTTGGCCGGTGCCCGGGCCGGCCTAAGTTACCTTAGTGACCTGCCGCGAGGGCGACGCGACCACGACCCGAACCAAGGTATTCGTCAGCCGCGGCCAGCAGCACACCAGGCTGCTGCTTTGCCGCGAGTTCACGCGCGACCTGCTTGAGGCCGGCGCAATCGAGCCACGGATGACCATTGCCATAGGCGTTGGCCATGCCGGTGCTGATCTTGTCGAGCGCCCGCTTCGCGCCGACGGTGCCCTGGCGCTTGCTCAGATCCGCCTTGAGCGTGTTACTCGCCGCGTTGAGCTCGGCCAGGTGCGAGGCAGAGAAGCGCTCATAATCCGCCTGGAAGTTGTCCGCCCCCTTGCGGCAACGCAGCGCCGTGACCATCAGCATGATGTCCAGCTTGCGAATCTTTTCCGCGGAATCGACCGGCGTTGCCCCCGCCGGCGCCGCGAGCACCATCGACAATGCGGCAACCCCCGCCGCAATCCCCGATATCCTGTTCATGTCCAAGTCTCCAAACGGGCCCGATCCCGTTGAAGTGCTTGTGGCCCAGGAGCGTTTACCCGTTCTTCAACATCGAAGGTGAAGAGGTTTTAACGGTTCTCGCGAGGTCCGAATTTACCATGGCGAGCGGCGGAAGAGGTTGCGCCAGCCGCGCTTGTCGCCATATCCGGCTAACCGACCCGAGATAAAGGACAGGCGAAAATGACAATCAAGGTGGGCGACCGAATCCCCGACGTGAAGCTGGTCAAGGCGACCGAATCGGGCCCCGAAGCGGTCCAGTCGAGCGACTATTTCGCCGGCAAGAAGGTAGCGCTGTTCGCGGTGCCCGGCGCGTTCACCCCGACTTGTTCGGCCAAGCACCTGCCGGGCTACGTCGACAAGGCAGCCGAGCTCAAGTCCAAGGGTATCGACGAAGTTGCCGCGACCGCGGTCAACGACGCGTTCGTGCTCGGCGCCTGGAACAAGAGCGGCGGATCGAGCGACATCACGATGCTTGCCGACGGCAACGGCGAGTTCGCCGATGCGCTCGGGCTGACGATGGACGGCTCTGGTTTCGGCATGGGCAAGCGTAGCCAGCGCTACTCGATGATCGTCGACGATGGCGTGGTGAAGGAACTCAACGTCGAGGCGCCGGGCGACTTCTCGGTTTCGAGCGCGGAGCACATGCTCGGGCAGCTCTAGCCCCCGTCACATCAGGTCGGCGTCGTTCACGCCGGCGATCACCCCGTCGCGAATGCGCGAGGCGAGCGCCGGCAGACGGCGGCCGATCTCCTGCACGATACGCGTGCCGATCTCGGCATGGCCGGCAATCGAACGGTGGACGTAGTCTCCGCTCAGCCGGTCGGCGTTGCCGGTGGTGCTTCCGGGCGTGCCGACTTTGCCGCTCCCATAAATCCACGGATCGGGATTGGCCGCGCTGCCGATCGTTTCGATAAACAGGCAGTTGCGCGGATATTTGGCGGCCGCCGCTTTCTTGCGGTCCTGCTTGGTCGCCATCGCATTGGTGTTGGTGTTGTAGGCTTCGGTCCCGCTGGAGCTGCCCGGCCCGACCATGCAGATGATCGTTTCGGGGTTGCTCGCCAGCACGATGTCGATCCAGTCTTCCACCGCCTTCTGGAAGGCATTCGCGGCGGCCGGGTCCGCCGCACTGTCGTTGCGGCCGCCGATCTCGATCACGACGTCGAACGGTCCGTAGGCAGGGAAGTCTACATTGGCCCGCTCGACGAAGTCGGATCGCGTGGCGCCGTTATCGGCGATAAAGCCGGTCGCGCCTACGCCCTGTGCCCACAGGTCGGGCTGCCCGGTAAGCGCGCGGATTGTCTGCCCGATCTGTCCCACCAGGGCGAGTTTCTTGTCCGCCGTATCGACGATAGTGTTGACCAGGCTGTCGCCGAACAGGCTCATCTTGAGCGTGTCCGCCCGGTGCCACGGCTCGACGCTATAGGTCGGCGGAACCACGACGCCCCGGAAGTAGATCGGGCCTTCGTCCCATTCGAGTTCGACGCGCTTGAAGCCCGCCGCGCCGAAATCGAACAACTGATAGCGTCCGGCGTTCGCGGTGACGCCGTCGATCGAGTAGTTTCCGATCAGTCCCGTCTGAACGTACTCGCCGTTCACTTTCATGCGCCAGCCATTCAGCTCGCCGTGCCAGATCTCGAACTTGTCGGCCCAGGTGGTGAAGCGCACCACGCCGCTCTGCGCCTCGGTTTCGCCGGAGGCCGGATCGCTGCCGTTGCCGGTGTGGTAGGACCAGCAGCCAAGCTGGATGTTCTGCGGGTAGCTGGAGCCGCGCGGCCGCCACTGTCCGCCGTAGAGCGCGTAGCAATGGCGGAAGTCGTTGGCCGCGGTCGAGGCGGAGATGCCGTAGGTCTTGCCGCCGGTGATCGTGCTGGCGGTCGCCAGCGACATCGTCGGCACGGAGGCAGCAAGTCTCGGCAGGCCTCTCGGCAGGTTCTCCGCAATCCCCCGTGCGAGCGCATCGATCGTCGCAAGGCGGCGCGCGGCCCCGCGGTTCTGCAAGGCGAGGCCGCGGGCGACAAAATCGTAAGGCATGGCCGATCTCCAAAATCGCGAGTCGGGAGATTGATAACCATATCGGTTCGTGTAGGAAAATGGTTTATCCAAAAATTCATGTGACGGCGTGCACGGAACTTTGCCGCCGGCTCACCTGTTCTCGGGGCAACCAACCAATCGCGAGGGAACACCGATGACCGGCACCGCCGATATTTTCGACCGACTGATCCAGGATCACGACCTGCACCGCGACCTCATCGCCCGCATCGAACGGACGAGCGGCGACGAGCCCGCCCGCGCCGATCTGTTCGCGCGGCTGACGAAGGAGCTCAAAAGCCACGCCTCCGCTGAGGAGCAGGCGCTCTACTCCACGATGATGCGCAAGCCCGAGACGACCGACGAGACCCGCCATTCGGTAGCCGAGCACCATGAGGTCGAAGTCGCGCTCAACGATCTTGCCGCAACCGAATTGGCATCGTCGGAGTGGGACGAGAAGTTCGGCCACCTGCGCCACCGCTACCTCCACCACATCGAAGAGGAGGAGGACGAGCACTTTCCGGATTTCGCAAAGCACCTGAGCGCCGACGACGAGGCGCACATGCGCACCGTGTTCGACCGGCGCAAGGAAGCAGAATGCGCCCAGGCCGAAGTCACTCCGGAACCGATGGACGAGGCCAAGGAATAACACTGCCCCGGAAACAACCATGACGTGGCCTTTTCCGGCGGCACCGCTTATGGCGCGCCCGAACTCTAGGAACGCCGCAGGGAAAAGACGAAAATGAGCAGCCTGGAAGGGCCTGACGAGGACATATCGACAAGCAAGCCGCCGGTGCCCGAAGATGTGCAGGATGCGATCCGCACGTTGATCCGCTGGGCCGGCGACGAACCTTCGCGCGAAGGGCTGCGCGACACCCCGCAGCGGGTGGCGCGCGCCTGGAAGGAATATTGCGTCGGCTACGGCGAGGACCCTGCCATCCACCTCAAGCGGGTGTTCAAGGAGGTCGGCGGCTACGACGAGATCGTGCTGCTCAAGGACATCCCGTTCCAGTCCCACTGCGAACATCACCTTGCGCCGATTATCGGCAAGGCGGCGATCGCCTACCTGCCGGACAAGCGCGTCGTCGGAATCTCCAAGCTTGCGCGCGTACTCCACGGGTTCGCCCGCCGGTTGCAGATCCAGGAGCGGCTCACCGCCCAGGTCGCGCAGTGCATCCAGGAAGGCCTGGAACCGCGCGGCGTGGCGGTGGTGATCGAGGCAAGCCATGCGTGCATGACCGCCCGCGGCGTGCGCACCCCTGGCGTCACCATGGTCACCAGCCACGTCATGGGCCTGTTCCGCACCGACCATCGCAGCCGCGAGGAAGTGCTCAAGCTGATGGGGTA
>CAYNXB010000075.1:0-13278 GCA_964401045.1 uncultured Sphingomonadaceae bacterium
CCTCGAGATCGCTGATCGCGGTCTTGAGCTTGGGATCCCAATTCACCAGCCGCTTGTCGCGGTAGATCAGGCCTTCGTTGTAGAGATCGACGAACACCTTCACCACCGCGCGGGTGAAGTGCGGGTCCATCGTGAACTGCTCTCTGGACCAGTCCATCGAGCAGCCAAGCCGGCGAAGCTGGCGGGTGATCGTGCCGCCGCTCTCCGCCTTCCATTCCCACACCTTCGCCACGAAGTCCTCGCGCGAATAGTTGGTGCGCTTGTCCTGCCGCGCTTCGAGTTCGCGCTCGACCACCATCTGGGTGGCGATCCCGGCGTGATCGGTGCCGACCACCCACAGCGCATCTTTGCCGCGCAGCCGCTCGTATCGGATCACAACGTCCTGCAATGTGTTATCGAGCGCATGGCCGATGTGCAGCGAGCCCGTGACGTTCGGCGGGGGATTGACGATGGTGAACGGTTCGGCCGCGGGGCGCGCGGGCCGGAAACAGCCGTTCGCTTCCCAGTGGGCGTACCACTTGGCCTCGATCGCGGCGGGGTCGAAAGTCTTGTCCAGCTGGCTCGTCATATAGGAGCGGGCCTTTGCCAGCGGGGGCGAAGTCACGCAAGGATCGCGCGCGCAAGGATGCCTTGTCCGGGCCCCGATTTGCACGCATACCGCCGAAGATGAGGGAATGGGCCGATTTTACCGTCGAGGAGCGTGCGGACGGCGGCGGCGCCACCCTGGTGCTCAACGGCCCGCTGGAGGTTTCGTCCGTCGGGCTGCTCGACCGCAAGCTGCGCCGCTACGAGGGCGAGGTGGCCGCGCTCGACCTGTCGCAGACCGGCGAGATCGATACCGTCGGCGCATGGGTGGTGTGGAACTTCGCGCGCCGGCACGAGGCCGAGATCACCGGCGCGAGCGATCAGGCCAAACGGCTGATCGACACGGTCCAGAGCAGCGCCAGCGACGCCGACATCGAGCCGCCGCGGGGCGATCTCCTGCGCCGGGTGCCGGAAGCGGTCGGCGTACTCGTCAGCGGATGGGGCGTCGGCACAGTCGGGGTGATCGGCTTCCTCGGCCAGGTGGTGCTCGCGCTCGGCGCCGTCATCCGCCACCCGAGCCGGTTTCGCGGCCGGGCGCTGGTTCGCCAGATGGAGCTGGTCGGCGTATCCTCGCTCGGGATCATCGGGCTGATGAGCTTCCTCATCGGCATTGTGGTCGCGCAGCAGGGTGCAGCGCAGCTCGCCCAGTTCGGGGCGGAAATCTACACCATCAACCTCTCCGGCCGCCTGAGCATGCGTGAGCTCGGCGTGCTGATGACCGCGATCATGATCGCCGGCCGTTCGGGCTCTGCGTTCGCGGCGCAGCTCGGCACGATGAAGCTGACCGAGGAAATCGACGCGATGCGCACGATCGGCGTCTCGCCGATGGAAGCGCTGGTGATCCCGCGCATCCTCGCGGCAGTGCTGATGATGCCGCTGCTCGGATTCTATTCGGCCGTGGTCGCGATCATCGGCGCGGCGTTCATCTCGAACTTCACCCTCGGCATCCCGTTCGCGACCTTTCTGCTACGGATCAACGAAGTGGTGCCGACTTACGATTTGTGGGTCGCGATCATCAAGGCACCGGTCTTCGGACTGATCGTGGCGGTTGCCGGCTGCTATCAGGGCATGCAGGTGGAGGGGAATGCCGAAGAAGTGGGCCTGCGCACGACGATGGCGGTGGTCCAGGCTATCTTCATGGTGATCGTGCTCGACGCGTTCTTTGCGGTGTTCTTCACCGAGCTGGGGTGGGCATGATCGAGGACCTGCCCGAAGACGTACCGCACGAAGCGCTCGAGGACCTGCCCGAAAGGTTCGAGGGCGAGTACCCGATCGTGATCGAGGGGCTGACCAATCGCTTCGGCGACCAGACGGTGCACAAGGACCTCTCCCTCAAGGTGCGCCGCGGCGAGGTGCTCGGCGTGGTCGGCGGCTCCGGCACCGGCAAGTCAGTGCTGATGCGCTCGATCATCGGCCTGCAAGTGCCCGATGCGGGGCAAATCGAGGTGCTCGGCCGCTCGATCACGGACGCGCAGGATGACGAGGACATCGACATCCGCTCACGCTGGGGCGTGCTGTTCCAGGGCGGCGCGCTGTTCTCGACCCTGACGGTGGCGGAGAACGTCGAGGTGCCGCTGCGGCAGTTCTACCCCGAGTTCGATCCCGAGCTGCGCCACGACATCGCCCGCTACAAGACCGTGCTCTCCGGCCTGCCGCCCGAAGCGGCGAGCAAGTATCCGTCCGAGCTTTCCGGCGGCATGCGCAAGCGTGCCGGCCTCGCCCGCGCGCTGGCGCTCGATCCCGAGCTGCTGTTCCTCGACGAGCCGACCGCGGGCCTCGACCCGATCGGCGCGGCCCGGTTTGACGAGCTGACCCGCGAGCTGGCGGACACGCTCGACCTCACGGTGTTCCTGATCACCCACGATCTCGATACGCTCTATGCGATATGCGATCGGGTGGCGGTGATTGCGGACAAAAAAGTGATCGCGGTCGGCACGATTCCCGAGTTGCTGCGTACCGAGCATCCGTGGATCCAGGAATATTTCAACGGCCCGCGCGGGCGTGCCGCGCAAGCCAGCCAGCGGCGAAGCTAGTCGTGGACATCGCGGGCAAATCAGGGGATTAGGGCGGCGTGGAAACCAGGGCCAACCATGTCTGGGTGGGGGCGGTCACCCTGGCGCTGCTCGCGGCGCTTGCCGCGTTCATCATCTGGCTCACCGGCCTCGGGGCGGGTGACCAGCGGCGCTACGACATCTTCTTCAAGCAGTCGGTCAACGGCCTCGCCAAAGGCTCGCAGGTCAACTTCTCCGGTGTGCCGGCGGGGCAGGTTTCCGAGATTTCGCTGTGGAAGAAGAACCCGGAGTTCGTCCGCGTGCGCGTTTCGGTGAACGACGACATCCCGATCCTGATCGGCACGACAGCGACTATCCAGGCGACTTTCACGGGGGTTTCCTCGATCCAGCTCGACGGTGCGGTGCGCGGCGCGCCGCCGCTGACGTGCGAGAACACCAACTGCACCGAAGGGGTCCCGGAGATTCCGGCCAAGCAGGGCGGCCTGGGCGAGATCCTCGCCAGTGCTCCGCTGCTGCTCGAACGGCTGGCGACGTTGACCGAACGGCTGACGGTGCTCCTGTCGGATGAAAACCAGGCCTCGATCGCCGGCATCCTCAAGAACACCAACCGGATGACCGCGAGCCTTGCGGACGCCGCGCCGCAGGCCGAGCGTACGCTGGCGGAGCTGCAATCGACGTTGCGCCAGGCGAACTATACGCTCGCCGCGTTCGAGAAGACTCTCGGCTCTGCCGACAAGATGCTCAACCAGGAAGGCGAATCGCTCGCTGCGCAATTGCGCGAAACGCTCAAGTCCGCCAGCGCGGCGGCGGATTCGCTGAAGACGACTCTGGACGATACGCGCCCGGCCACCAAGCAGTTCACCAACAGTACGCTGCCCGCTGCCGAGGCGACGATGCGTGATCTGCGCGCGACCAGCGCGGCGCTGCGCGCGGTGACCGAAAAGATCGACAACCAGGGCGCGGGCGCGCTGCTCAAGGGGCAGGTGCTGCCTGACTACAAACCATGAGGGGGGCGCTGATGGTGCCGAATTTCCACCGCTCGGCCGCTCCGTTCATGGTCATGGGCCTTGCATTCGTGCTCGCCGGCTGTGTCAGCTTTGGCAAGGACCCGCCGGATACGCTGTTCAATCTTACCCCGGCGCGTGTCGCCGCCGCCGGCACCGGCGGCACCGGCACCGCGGCGCAGGCGATCTCTGTGCTTGAGCCGCAAGCTTCGGCGCGAATCGACGTGCTGCGCGTTCCGGTGCAGGTAGACGACGCCAGCGTGGCCTATTTGCAGGACGCGCAATGGGTCGAGAAACCCGCGCGCCTGTTCGCCCGGCTGCTCGAGGAATCGATCCGCGCCAAGGGCACCCGGCTGGTGGTCGATGGCTCGGACGCCGAATACTCGGCACAGACCAAGCTCTCAGGCCAGTTGCTCGACCTGGGCTATGATGCGCGCTCGGGCAGCGTGGTGGTGCGCTACAACGCGGTGCTGCAACTCCCCGACGGCCAGATTCGCACGCGGCTGTTCGAGAGTACGATGCCGGGCATTGCGGCCGAGGCCGGCGCGGTTCGTCCGGCGCTTAATGCCGCGGCGAACGATGTGGCGGGGCAGGTTGCGGATTGGGTGGGGTAGGCATTCGTCATTGCGAGCGCCCGCAGGGCGTGCGCTCGCGATGACGAAGTTGAGGTTACGGGGTGCGCGCAGCCCTCGCAAACGCCGCCGCTTTCTCGAAATCCGCCAGCTTCCCGGCGCGCCGTTCTTCGGCGGTCCATTCCCAGCCCCATTGCTCGGCCTGCCAGTCCTCTTCGGCGTTGGCGGCGGCGAACAGGGCCGGGGCATCGGCAGCGGGATCGAGCGCGGCGACCCCCACCGTCAGCGATGCCGCGAGCGAGGCCAGCGAGCGCAGCCCGGCGAGCGTAAACTCGTCTTCACCTTCCAGCGACACAAGTAGCGCGGCAAGCGTCTCCGGCGGTTGCGCGCGGTGGAGGATGCCACTGGCGCGTTCGAATCTCACGCCGTGATGCGCTTCGGCGGCGGCGAGTAGCGGCTCCCACAACTCATGCTGGCGGCGATAGAGCGGATCGTCGGGATCGGCGCGGTAGCACAGCGTGTCGGTCTCGGCGTAGGCGAGAAGCGCGCGGACGGTGTCGGCGCGGTCCTGCCGCACCTGGTCGATCGCGAAGTCGGCGAAATCGCGGAAGGTGAAGGTGGTTGGGTCGATCTCTTCGCCTTGCGTCGCCCATTCGCCGGCGAGCAGTTCGGCGAGCGCCCGCGTCGGGACGATCTGCGGGCGTCCGCCCTGTGTTTTCACCGGACGGGAATCGAGCGTCACGCGAAAGCCGCCCTCAACCTCCTCGACGGCCACATCGGTATAGAAGCGCTTCATTCGGAGTCGGTATCGCGCGGCGTGCGCCAGCGGCGCACGAGCATCAGCGGCGTAGCGAAGATCGCCACCAGCCCCAGCCCCAGCAGGACGTAGCCAAGCGCATAGGGCGCCTCGATCGCGTCGCCGAGGATCAGCATCGAGACGACGGTCAAAGCGGTTCCGGCGAGCCGCACGAGATTGAGCACGATGAAGCGGTTGCGGGCGACATCGTCGTTTACGGGATCAGGCATCGAGCAGTTCTCCCAGTTCGGCGGGGGTTTCAGCTACCGCCTCCGCGCCCGCCGCGAGCAGTTCCTCAGGCCCGTGATAGCCCCAGGCAACCCCTATCGCGCGCACCCCCACGGCCTGCGCCATCGCGATGTCGTAGACGGTGTCGCCGATCATTACCGTGTCGGCGGGTGCCGCACCGGCCTCGGCCATCGCCGCTTCGAGCATCGAAGGGTTCGGTTTCGACGGGTGCCGGTCGGCGGTCTGCAGGGTGTCGAACAAGTCGAACACGCCGTGATTCACGAGGCAGCCCTTGAGCCCGCGGTCGCCCTTGCCCGTGGCGACACCAAGCGTCCAACCGCGCGCATGGAGCGCCCCCAGCAGCTCGGCGATGCCCGTGAACAGGGGCTCGGCGACGCGGCCCTCCTCGCGCGCGCGGAAGAACGACTGGCGGTAGGCCTCCACCGTAGCCGCCTGCGTTTCGGCTGTGGCGTCGGGATCGAGCGCGCGGATCGCCTGCGGCAGGCTGAGACCCACGATGCGGCGGATCGCGGCGCGCGGCGGGGCCGGGCGGCCAGCCTGGACAAAGGCTTCCTCCATCGCTGCACAGACCGCCGCCTGACCGTCCGAGAGGGTCCCGTCGCAATCGAACACGGCGAGCTTGACCGTCATGCCGCGAACCTGCGCATCAGCGCCGCGATCGCGGGCGCACCGTTGGTTTCGAGCGCGGCGGCGATTCGTTCGCGCTCCTCGCCCGGCTTGTTCTGCGAGAGTTTGAAGGTTGGCCGCCAGGCGCGGATCTCGAGCTCGAAGCCGACGATGCCGCGCATCAGCCGGCTCCAGTAATCGGCGGCGACGTCCCGCGGACGCCATGGCGCGCCGGAGGGGATGCGCGCCTCCTCGCGCGCGCCGATGGCTTCGAGCAGGCCGTGCAAGCCGTTTTCGTCCATCTGCCGCACCGGGCCTTCGAGTTCGAGCGCAAGATAGTTCCAGGTCGGCACCTGGCCGCGCTCCGCGTACCAGCGCGGGCTGACGTAGGCGTCGGGCCCGTTGACCACCGCCAGTGCGCCGGGTCCGGCGATATGGCGGGTCAACGCATTGCCGCGTGCGAGGTGGAACTGCAGCGTGCCTTCGCCGCCCATGACCAGCGGGACATGCGCTACGCGCGGGCCATCGGGCGTTTGCGCGAAGATCATGCCGAAGCCGATCTCTTCAACCAGGCTTTCGAGCAGCGTGCGGTCCTCGACCCGGAACAACGGGTTGGGATGCATCAGCGCCCGTCCTTGCGCTTCGGTTTCTCGGGGCCGCGCGAACGGCGCTCGCCACGGCGGCCCTTGCGGACTTGCTTGGCGTGGGCGCGGGCGGCCTGCTTCTTCACCGCGCGACTCGGTGGCGGGGGGCCCTTGGCGGGCGAGGCGTCGCTCAAGGAGAGATCGAACCCGAGCTGTTCCATGGTCGCGGCAAAATGCTCGGGCAGCTCGGCGGTGACGTCGAGCTTGCCCCCTTTGGGCGCGTCGATGATCAGCCGCCGCGCGTGGAGGTGCATCTTGCGGCTGACCGATCCGGTCAGGAACGCGTCCTGCCCGCCATATTTGCCATCGCCGACGATCGGATGGCCCATCGCCATGCAGTGGACGCGCAACTGGTGGGTGCGCCCGGTGAGCGGCTCCAATTCGAGCCACGCGGCGCGGTTGCCGACGCGGTCGATCACGCGATAGGCGGTGCGTGCGGGCTGACCGCCTTCCATGTCGACATGCATCTTCTCGCCGCCGGTGCCCGGCTGCTTGGCGATCGGCGCTTCGATCAGGCCCTGGGACACTTCCGGCACGCCGACCACCAGCGCCCAGTAGACCTTTTTCGCCGAACGGCCCGAGAAGCGCTTGGAGAAGAATGCTGCGCTGCCCGGTGTGCGGGCGACGAGCAGGACGCCCGAGGTGTCCTTGTCGAGCCGGTGGACCAGGCGCGGGCGCGGCTCGTCACCGGTCACGAAAGCATCGAGCAGGCCATCGACGTGCTGGTGGGTTTTGGTGCCGCCCTGCGTGGCGAGGCCGGGGGGCTTGTTGAGCACGATCGCCGCATCGTCCTGGCGGATCACCATTTCGCGGGCTTGCGCGATCTGCTCCTCGGTTAGCTCGGGGCGCCCGGGGGCGGGCTTCGATACATTGCCGCCGGGAGGGACGCGCAGCATCTGGCCGGCGGCGAGCCGGTCCTCCGGCTTGGCGCGCTTGCCATCGACCCGCACCTGCCCGGTCCGCGCCCAGCGCGAGACGGTGGCGAACCCCACTTGCGGCAGGTGGCGCTTGAACCAGCGGTCGAGGCGAATACCGTCGTCGTCAGGCTGGACGGTGAACTGGCGGACTTCGTCGCTCACGCGAACGTACGCATCGCGACCAGGCCCAGCCACAGGCCGGCGAGCCCGGCGGCGACTGAAGCAGCGACATAGGCGATGGCGATTCCGGTCTGCCCGCGTTCGATCAACAGCATCATTTCGAGGCTAAAGCTCGAGAACGTTGTGAATCCGCCGAGCGCGCCGACGCCGAGCAGCAGGCGCCACTGTTCGCCCCCCTGGCCGTAGCGGGCGAGCCATCCTGCGAGGACGCCCATCAGGACGCTGCCGACGACGTTGACGGTCAGCGTCGGCCAGGGGAAAGCGGAACCGGGGCCGGCCATCTGGGTGATCAGTCGGCCGGCCTGGTAGCGCAGAACCGCGCCCACGCCCCCGCCGGCGGCGACGTAGAGAGATGCTGCGAGCTGGGTGGGTGCGGGCATGGCGCCGCCTTTAGCGAGCATGGCCCGCGCTGCAAAGGCCGCACCGTCGCTTGCTTTCGCAACCTTTTTCGCTTAGGGGCCGCGCCTTCGAGCCGGTCCGTAGGGATTCGGCACGTTCTTCATTGGCATTATGGACGTGGCCGCGGGGCCGGTCCGCATCGAGAAAACCAAAGGCGGCTAAGAATTTATGCAAATCATGGTTCGCGATAACAACGTCGATCAGGCCCTCCGCGCGCTCAAGAAGAAGCTGCAGCGCGAGGGTGTTTATCGCGAGATGAAGTTGCGCCGCCACTACGAGAAGCCGAGCGAAAAGCGGGCCCGCGAAAAGGCGGCCGCCATTCGCCGCGCGCGCAAGCTCGAGCGCAAGCGGGCAGAGCGCGACGGCTCCAAGTAGGTTCGCCGGCCAAAGTGGGCGCTGGTTTTGCGCCCGGACGGGCCGGCCGATGGAACCCGCGCTTGTCAGCCTTACGTCGATAAGCCAAAGGGGCGCGGGGCTGAATCCCGCGCCCTTTTTCGCACCAGGAAACCGTTCATGGCCGAAGTCACCCGCGTTCCGCTGCAGCCTGTAAAGAAGGGCTCGGTCGCCAAGCTGTGGCTCGGCCTGATCGTGCTATTGGCAGCCGCCGCGGCGCTCGCCTGGGTGTCGATGCCGGCGACGACGCGGGTCGAGACGCTCACCGAAGGCGTCGGCGGCCATCCGATCGACGGCCAGTACATCCTGATCAACTACAAGGGCTCGCTCAAGGACGGCGGCAAGGTGTTCGACCAGGGCCAGGGCGTGCCGATGCAGCTCGGCGGCACCATCCCGGGGTTCGACCGCGCGCTGCGCCAGAGCCAGCAGGGCGGCAAGTACCGCATCGAAATCCCGGCCGCCGAAGCCTATGGCGCCGAAGAGAAGCGCAATCCGATGACCGGCGAAGTGGTGATACCGGCCAACAGCGACCTGGTGTTCGACGTCGACGTGCTGCAGTTCATGTCGGAAGCGGACTTCCAGCGCTACGTCGCGCAGCAGCGCGCCATGATGCAACAGCAGATGCAGGCCGCGCAAGGCCAGCAGGGCGAGGCCAGTGCTCCTCCTCCGGGCGCCGTGCCGGGAGCGCCCGAGTAAGCAGGCGCGCCTTTTCGGCGATTGCTCACGATTTGCTCATGCCTTCGCCGCGGCTTTGCGGCACTCTCCCGCTCGCCAGCTGAACGGAGAGCGCGATGAGCGATATGCCCGAAGACACCGATTGGCCCCTGCGGCCATGGCTGCTGGCGGGCTTGCTCGCGGCCGCCGGGGTTCTGGTCGATCTGGTCAGTGACCATGGCGAGGCCCAGACCGTCCCGTGGCGCATGGCGCTCGCCGCGCTGTTCGTGTTCGGCCCGATCGCGGCCGCCTTCACGCTCGAGCGCAATCGCTACGCCGCGCCCGGCATTTTCGCGACGCTCGTCGGCCTGGTGATGGCCGGGATCGCCTGGCGCGCCACCAGCGCCGGCGACCACTATCCGGACGCGCAGTTCTGGATCGGCGCCGGGGTGGTCTCGGTCGCGCTCGCGCTGCCCCTGTTCCAGGCGGGCTTCCACCGCCGGCGGTTCGCGATTCCCTATCCCGAGGTTCATGCCCACGCGTGGAACGATGCGCTGAGCGGTGCCGGCGCGCTCGCGTTCACGGGGGTGTCCTGGGCCGTGCTCGCGCTGCTCAACGAGCTGTTCAAGCTCGTGGGGATCCATTTGATCGATACGCTGATCGACGAAAGCTGGTTCGCGTGGATGTTCTCTGGCGCGGCGTTCGGCGCGGCGCTGGGCACCTTGCGCAACCAGTTGAAGATTCTCGGCACGCTGCAATCGGTGGCGATGCTGGTCCTGTCACTGCTCGCGGTGCCGCTGGCGCTGGCGCTGCTGGTGTTCCTCGTCGCGCTGGTCGCCACCGGCGGTCAGGCGCTGTGGAACGCGACCGACAGCGCAACGCCGGTGCTGCTTGCCTGCGCGATCGGCGCGTTCGGGCTCGGCAACGCGATCCTGCGCGATTCGGATGCGGAGATGACTGGCAGCCGCGTGCTGCGCATCGCCGCGCTGGTGCTGTGCCTCGCGATCCTGCCGCTGACCGTGTTCGCCGCGATCTCGATGGGCGCGCGGATCGGCCAGCACGGGCTCAGTCCGGAGCGGTTGTGGGGGCTGATCGCGGTCGCGGTCGCCTGCGCGTTCGGGGTCGCCTACCTCGTCGCGGTGATCCGCGGGCGCGGGGCGGGCTGGCGCGAGCGAGTCCGGCAGGCGAACCTGCACCTCGCGGCGGTGGTGTGCGGCGTGGCGTTCATCCTCGCGCTACCGATCTTCGATTTCGGGGCGATCTCGGCGCGCAACCAGGTTGCGCGGCTGAATGCGGGCAAGGTGACGCCCGAAAAGTTCGATTACTCCGCACTGCGGTGGGATTTCGGCGACGCCGGGCGCAAGGCGCTCGCGCGACTGACGAAAAGCAGCAATGCCAAGGTGGCCGAGCTGGCGAGAACGACGCTGGCGCAGCAGCAACGTAGTTACCGGGCCGACGCGCTCGGCAAGACCCGCGAAGATTTCGATCTAAGCGCACCGACCGGTGAGCCGCTGCGGACACAAGCACTCGACTATCTCGTCGCGAATCCTTGGGCCTGTGAGGAGCGCTGTGTCGCTCTCGATGCAGGCCGAACCGAAGAGGGAGCGGCCCGTATCCTGATCGTGCAAGGCAGTGGCTATCAGGAAATTATTGCGACGAGTCCGGACATGGCGCCAATCCGTGCGCCCGAAGCGGCGCCGGCCGCGGTGAAGTTGGAGAAGGGATCGAAAGTCGAAATCCGCGAAGTGCCCAAGCGCTACGTATTCATCGACGGCAAGCCGATAGGCCAGCCGATCGACGAGCTTGAAGGCGCCCCGCCGCCCCGCTAACGCGCCGCCATGTCCATAGACCGAGAACAGGTGGCGAAGATCGCCGCATTGGCGCGCATCCGCATGAGCGACGAGGAGCTTGAGCGGATGGTGCCCGAACTGAACGGCATCCTGAAGTGGGTCGAGCAGCTTGGCGAGGTCGACTGCGCCGGCGTCGAGCCGATGACCGCGGTGATCCCGAACAAGTTGCGCTTGCGCGACGATGTGGTCGACGCAGACCCGCTTACCGGCGGCGGCGTGCGCGACGAGGTGCTGGCGAATGCGCCGGCCGCCGAGCATGGGTTCTTCGCCGTGCCCAAGGTGATCGAATAATGACTGACCTTACCGAACTGGGCGTCGCGCAGATCCGCGATGGCGTGGCCTCGGGCGAATTCGCCGCGCGCGAAGTGGCCGAGGCGTTCAACGCCAATGTCGCCGCGGCCAGCGCGCTCAACGCATTCATCGTCGCCACGCCGGAGAAAGCGCTCGAAGCTGCGGATGCGGTCGATGCGGCGCGCGCGGCCGGCAAGCCGCTTGGCAAGATGGGTGGCGTGCCGATCGGGATGAAGGATCTGTTCGCCACCAAGGGCGTGCAGACCACTGCGGCGAGCCACATGCTGGAAGGCTTCACGCCCGAATACGAAAGCACCGTTTCCCAGAAGCTGTGGGACGCGGGCGCCGGCATGCTCGGCAAGCTCAACCTCGATCAGTTCGCGATGGGCTCGTCGAATGAGACGAGCTACTTCGGCAACGTGATCTCGCCGTGGCGGCGCAAGGGCGGCGGGAATGCTGCTCTGGCCCCCGGCGGCTCATCGGGCGGCAGCTCGGCGGCGGTTGCGGCGCGGCTCGCTCCGGCGGCGACCGGCACGGATACCGGCGGCTCGATTCGCCAGCCTGCCGCATTCACCGGCATCACCGGCATCAAGCCGACTTATGGGCGCTGCAGCCGCTGGGGCATCGTCGCCTTCGCCAGTTCGCTCGATCAGGCCGGGCCGATGGCGCGCGACGTGCGCGACTGCGCGATCATGCTGGAGGCGATGGCCGGGTTCGACCCGAAGGATGCGACCAGCCTCGACCTGCCGGTGCCCGAGTGGGAAGCGAACCTGTCAGGTGACCTGACAGGAAAGAAGATCGGCATCCCGCGCGAATACCGCATGGACGGGATGGACGCGGAGATCGCCGCGAGCTGGGACCAGGGTGCCGCTTGGCTGCGCGATGCGGGGGCCGAGATCGTCGACATCAGCCTGCCGCACACCAAGTACGCGCTCCCGGCCTATTACATCATCGCCCCGGCGGAGGCTTCGTCCAACCTCGCCCGCTACGATGGCGTGCGCTACGGCCTGCGCGAGCTGCCCGAGGGCGCCAACCTGCAGGAAATGTACGCCGCGACCCGCGCCGCCGGGTTCGGGCCAGAGGTCAAGCGCCGCATCATCATCGGCACTTACGTGCTGTCGGCGGGGTTCTACGATGCCTACTACAACCAGGCGCAAAAAGTCCGGGCGCTGATCGCGCGCGATTTCATGCAGGCTTTCGAACAGGTCGACGCAATCCTCGCGCCGACCGCGCCCAGCGCGGCATTCGGCCTTGGCGACAAGAGCGAAGACCCGATCGCGATGTACCTGAACGACGTATTCGCAGTCCCCGCCTCGCTCGCCGGCCTCCCGGCGATGAGCGTGCCCGCCGGGCTCAATTCGGAAGGGCTTCCGCTCGGCCTGCAGATCATCGGCAAGCCGTTCGACGAGCAGGGCGTGCTCAATACGGGTCTCGCGATCGAGCAGCGCGCCCGGTTTTCAGCCAAGCCCGAGAGGTGGTGGGCATGAGCAGCTATCGCATCCACGGCGAAACCGGCGAATGGGAGGTCGTGATCGGCCTCGAGGTTCACGCGCAGGTCACCAGCAAGGCCAAGCTGTTCTCGGGGGCGAGCACCGAGTTCGGCGCCGAGCCCAACGCGCAAGTGTCGCTGGTCGATGCGGCGATGCCGGGCATGCTGCCGGTGCCCAACCGTGAGTGCATCCGCCAGGCGGTGCGCACCGGGATGGCGATCGAGGCGCAGATCAACAAGTGGTCGCGGTTCGACCGCAAGAACTACTTCTACGCCGACTTGCCGCAGGGCTACCAGATCAGCCAGCTCTACCACCCGCTGGTGGGTGAGGGCGCGCTGACCATCGAGGCGGACGAGAAGGGCGGCATCCCGGACGACAAAGTGATCGGCATCGAGCGCATCCACGTCGAGCAGGACGCCGGTAAGCTGATGCACGATCAGCATCCGACGATGAGCTACGTCGACCTCAACCGCTCGGGCGTGGCGCTGATGGAGATCGTCAGCCGGCCGGACATGCGCTCACCTGCCGAAGCCGGGGCCTATGTGCGCAAGCTGCGCTCGATCCTGCGTTACGTCGGATCCTGCGACGGCAACATGGAAGAAGGCTCGATGCGCGCGGACGTCAACGTCAGCGTGA
>CAYNXB010000076.1:0-13088 GCA_964401045.1 uncultured Sphingomonadaceae bacterium
CCGCGAATCGGCCCTGGGCGCCGGTGCCAGCGTGGTGCGCCTGATCGAGGAGCCCATGGCCGCAGCACTGTGTGCCGGCCTGCCGGTCAGCGAGGCCAGCGGCTCCATGGTGGTGGACATCGGCGGCGGCACCACCGAGGTGGCCGTGCTTTCGCTCCGCGGTCTCGCCTATACCACCTCGGTGCGCACCGGGGGCGACAAGATGGACGAGGCGATCGTGTCCTACGTCCGCCGCCACCACAACCTGCTGATCGGTGATGCCACGGCGGAGCGGATCAAGAAGGATTACGGCGTCGCCACCGTGCCGGACGACGGCATCGGCGAGCAGATTACCCTCAAGGGCCGCGATCTTGTCAACGGGGTGCCCAAGGAAATCACCATCCACCAGGGCCACCTGGCCGAGGCGCTCAGCGAGCCGATCGGTGCGATCGTCGAGGGTGTGCGCATCGCGCTGGAGAACACCGCGCCTGAGCTTGCCGCCGACATCGTCGATCAGGGCATCGTGCTCACCGGCGGCGGTGCGTTGATCAGCGGTCTCGACGAGCACCTGCGCGAAGAGACGGGGCTGCCCGTCACGATCGCCGAGGATCCGCTTTCGTGCGTCGCGATCGGTACGGGCCGCGCGATGGAGGATCCGGTCTATCGCGGCGTGCTGATGACTGCCTGACGGTTTAGTGCAAGGGGGGCGGAATGGCTCGTCCGTCGTCAATTCGCACAACGAGCTATTCGAAGAAGGCGCAGTACAGCGCCTTCACCGCGTATCTCGTCGCCGCGCTGGGCGCGTTGATCGGCGGGGTGCTGCTTATCCTTTCGCTGATGAAGCCCGATGCGTTTGCCGACGTTCGCGAGCGCGCGGCCGATGTCGCCTCGCCGGTCGGGAGGGCCGGAGCCGCGGCGCGGGTCGGTGGGCAGGACTTTTTCTCCGCCATCGGCGGCTATTTCCGCGCCGGCAGCCAGAACGCCCGCCTTACCCGCGAGATCGAGATCGCGCGCGTGCGGCTTGCCGAAGCGCAGGCGCTCAAGCAGGAGAACAATCGCCTGCGTGACCTGCTCGGGCTCGCCCACGGCGATGTCAAACCAGTCGCCGCGGGCCGCCTGATCGGTTCGACCTCCGCCAGCACGCGCCGCTTCGCCTATGTGTCCGCCGGCGCCAGCGATGGCGTCAGGCCCGGCATGCCGGTCCTCTCTCCGCGCGGGCTGATCGGCCGCGTGCTCGAAACCGGCGGGAACAGCGCAAGGGTTCTGCTACTGTCCGACAGCGAGAGCATGGTGCCGGTTCGCCGCGCATCGGACAGCGTGGTCGCATTCGCCGAAGGTCAGGGTGACGGCACCGTGCGGCTCCGGCTGGTCAACCTGGGGATCAATCCGCTCAAGAAGGGTGACGTGTTCGTGACCTCCGGCGCCGGCGGGCTCTACCGGCCCGGCATCGCCGTCGCGGTCGCCGACGAAATCATCCGCGATGGCGCGATCGCCCGCTTGCTGAGCAACCCTGCGGCGACCGACTACGTTCTGATCGAGCCGGTCTGGGCGCAGCAGGCGCGTGCGATCGTGGCCGGCGCGTCGATCGCCGAAGCCGAGAAGAACCCGGACGCGGCCGCGCCGCCGCCATGACCGGACAACCCAACCCACGCTCGCGACAGGATCAGTTCGGACGCAAGATCAACCGCACGCATTCACCGCTGCTTGCGCATCTCCTGCCATGGGCGACGATCCTGTTCGGCTCGCTGGTGCCGCTGATGCCGGTTATCGCTCCCGGGCCGATCCTGCCGCCGTTCGGGTTCATGCTGATGGTGGCCTGGCGGCTGAGCCGACCCGGCTTGCTGCCGTCGTGGGCGGGATTCCCGCTCGGCCTGGTGGACGATCTGTTCAGCGGGCAGCCGTTCGGCAGCGGCATCCTGCTGTTCTCGCTCACGATGCTGGCTTTGGAGATGCTCGAGGCGCGTTTCCCCTGGCGCGGCTTCTGGCAGGACTGGATCACCGCGGCAGTGGTGATCGCCGCCTATCTCATATCCGCCGCGGTACTTTCCGGCGCCAATCCCGGTCTTCATCACATGCTGCTGATCCTGCCCCAGATCGCTTTGTCGATCCTGCTGTTTCCGATTCTTGCACGGGTAATCGCGTGGCTTGACGCTTTGCGCCTAACGCGAATCCTAAGCTTGGGATAAGAGTCGGCGAAATCACACGTTTTTCCGCGGGCATGAAACAGCAGCTTACCGCCACCGCATTGCGTCATTCGTTCGACCGCCGCAGCATTGTGCTGGGCGCGGTGCAAGGGGGCGTGGGCCTGCTGCTCGCCGCGCGCATGGGTTACATCGCAGTCGCCGAGAACGAGCGCTACCAGATGCTCGCCGAGAGCAACCGCGTGAACCTGACGCTGATTCCCCCGCGACGCGGATGGATCCTCGATCGGGAGGGTGCCCCGCTCGCCTCCAACCGCGCGGATTTCCGCGTCGACATCATTCCCGAGCGTGCAAAAGATCCCGAACGCACGATCGAGCGCCTCGGCAAGCTGCTCAATCTCGATGAGGTCGACATCGCCGATCTCAAGGGCAAGCTCGAAGCGGCGGGCGCCAACGGCTTCCAGCCGATCGAGATCGCCAGCGGGCTCGATTGGGACCGTTTCGCCGCGGTCAGCGTGCGGCTCCCCGACCTGCCCGGCGTGGTGCCCCAGCGCGGCTATACGCGCTTCTATCCGACCGGCCCCGCGGTCGGCCACCTGATCGGCTACGTCGGCGCCGCTTCGAAGGAGGAATACGATCGGGAGCACATCCCGCTGCTGGTGACGCCGGGGTTCAAGCTCGGCAAGGATGGGCTCGAGAAGCAGTTCGAGCAGACCTTGCGCGGTCAGCCCGGCGCACGGCGGGTCGAGGTTACCGCCAGCGGGGAGATCGTGCGGGATCTCGATACCCGCGAGGACGTGCAGGGCAATTCGATCCAGCTCACCATTGATGGCCCGCTGCAGGATTACGCGGCGCGGCGCATCGGCCTGGAATCCGGTTCGGTGGTGGTGATCGACTGCAAGACCGGCGACCTGCTGTGCATGGCCTCTATGCCCAGCTTCGATCCCAACAGCTTTTCCGACGGCATTGGCAGCGTCGAATACAAGATGCTTGCCGATGACGAGCGCGTGCCGCTGCGCAACAAGGTGCTCAAGGGGCTGTATCCCCCCGGCTCCACAGTCAAGCCGATGGTGGCGATGTCATTCCTGGAAGCGGGGCTCGATCCGGAGGCGTCCACCGTGTGCAACGGCGGCCTGCGCGTCGGCAACCGCGTGTTCCACTGCTGGCAGCGCCGTGGACACGGGCAGGTCAACATGTCGAAGGGCATCTACCAGTCCTGCGACGTCTATTTCTATCACTTCGCGCAACAGCTCGGGATGGACGTGATCGCTCCGATGGCGCGGCGCATGGGCCTGGGGCAGACCTTTCCGCTGCCGGTGGCCGAGCAGTTCTTCGGCACCGTTCCCGACCCCGCGTGGAAATTGAAGAAGTACGGCACGCCGTGGCAGCCCTACGACACGGTCAACGCCACGATCGGCCAGGGCTTCATGCTGTTCAACCCGCTGCAGATCGCGGTCTACGCTTCGCGCATCGCGACCGGTCAGAAGATCATGCCCCGCCTGCTGCTGGGCAAGGAGCAGCCGAAGTTCGAGAGCATGAACTTCCACGGCGACCATGTGCAGGTAATCCAGAAGGCAATGAGCGACGTGATCAACGGCCCCGGTACTGCCGGCCGCGCGCGCCTGCCGATCGAGAACCTGCTGATGGCCGGCAAGACGGGGACGGCACAGGTCGTCTCGCTCAACGTCGGTGGCGGCAAGGGCGGACAGTGGAAGTACCGCGACCACGGCCTGTTCATCTGCTTCGCCCCGTTCGATAACCCGCGCTATGCCTGCGCAGTGGTGATCGAGCACGGCGGCGGCTCGGGTGCTGCGTACCCGATCGCGCGCGACGTGATGACGTTCCTGTTCGATCCCGTGAAGGCGATGGACATGCTGCGCGACTTCGAAAAGCAGTGGGGCGGCACCGCGCAGGAGCGGCTCGACAATCGTTACGCTCAATACGCGGCGGCGGCCGGCGTCCAGGTGCCACAGGCACCGATCGAGACGGCAGACATCATGCGGCACGTCGACGCCGAAGCGCGCGCCGACGCGGCGCGGGCCGCGGCGCTCGCCAACCAGGTCGTGGCGCCTCCGCCGGAGCCGGTCGGCGCCGCCGCGGTCAGCGCCGGTCCGCCGCCGATCCCGACGCCTTCGCCCGTCTCATCGCCGACGGGGGCGCCGCGATGAGGACGTCAATCGTCCCCGCGCCGATCGCGTCGCAGCCCTGGGGGGTGATCCTCCCGCTGACGCTGCTCGTCTGCTTCGGTTCTGCGGTCCTCTATTCCGCCGCCGGCGGCAGCTTCAGCCAGTTCGCCGAATCACACCTGATCCGCTTCGCGCTGTTTCTCGTGATGGCGCTGGTGATGTCGTATTTCCCGCCGGAGCTGGCGCGCGCGGTCGCCTTTCCGGCCTACATCGCCGTGCTGGTGTTGTTGATGGCGGTCGAAGCGATCGGTGCGATCGGCGGTGGCAGCCAGCGGTGGCTCAATCTCGGGCCGCTCGTGCTGCAGCCTTCGGAACTGATGAAGCCGGCGATCGTGCTGGTGTTGGCGCGCTACTTCCACCAGCTGCCGCCCGGCATGCTGCCGACCTTCCGGGCGATGATTCCGCCCGCGATCCTGATCGGTGTCCCGGTGGTGCTGGTGCTGCTGCAGCCCGATCTCGGCACTGGCCTCGCGATCACGTTCGGCGGCGTCGTGGTGCTGTTCCTCGCCGGCATTCCGATGCGGTGGTTCGCCATCGGCGGCGCCGCGGCCGCGGTCGCCGCCCCCCTCGCCTTCTTCTTCGTGCTTCACGATTACCAGCGCGCACGGGTGACGACGTTCATGGACCCGGAGAGCGATCCACTCGGCACCGGCTATCATATCACCCAGTCGAAGATCGCGATCGGTTCGGGCGGCATCTTCGGCAAGGGCTTCGGCAACGGCTCGCAGAGCCATCTCGACTACCTGCCCGAGCCGCACACCGACTTCGTGTTCGCGACGATGTCGGAGGAATGGGGGCTGGTCGGAGGAATATTCGTGCTGCTGGTGTTCGGCATCGTGCTGCGCTGGGGCCTGGGCGTGGCCAGGCGCGCGCCGGACCGCTTCACGACCCTGCTGGCCGGCGGGATGACCGCGACGATCTTCTTCTACGCCGGGATCAACCTGATGATGGTGACGGGTATGGCGCCGGTGGTCGGCATCCCGCTGCCCTTCATGAGCCACGGCGGCAGCTCGATGATGACCAACATGATTTGCATCGGGACGCTGATGATGATCGATCGATCGAGCAAGGCCCGGCGCGGATCCGGCGGACTTTCGAGCTAGCTTTGCAAGGGACTCCGGCGCCCCTTGCCCTCGCCGCGTCGCCCGCTATATGGGCGCCTCCCGGCGATTCGAAGCCGGTGTTCCGACCCCAAGTTCCTTTGGCCGGAATGTGGACGCATAGCTCAGTTGGTAGAGCAGCTGACTCTTAATCAGCGGGTCCTTGGTTCGAGCCCAAGTGCGTCCACCACCTTTTCAAGCACTTGGCGAAAATCTTTCCTTGGTCGAATGACCGTGTCCGTCCCATGTCCGGCAGAGTGCCCTTAAAGAGCCGCTTGTAGCCAAACATGGTGAGCGTTGTTTCCCGGCTGTTGGCCAACCTCTCCATAAGGTCATGATAAGCCGGGTCTAACCACCCCGCTCTTGCCCCTCTCCCGGCGCCTGCTAAGCGGACGGGAAAGCGCTTGGGGAGAGTATCGTGAGCATTCTGAAGGGCCGCGTGGTCGTCGTCACCGGTGCGAGTTCTGGCATTGGCTCGGCTTGCGCTCTGGCGTTCGCGAGCCGGGGTGCGAAGGTCGTGCTGGCGGCGAGGCGGGCTGAGCGGCTTGCCGGCGTGGTGAGCAAGATCGAGGCGCAAGGCGGCGCGGCACTTGCGGTGACCACCGACGTCACCGACGAAGCCGCGGTCGATAATCTGTTCAAGCAGGCGCTCGATACGTTCGGCAGCGTCGACGTCCTGATCAACAATGCCGGTGTGGCTGATAGCACCCCGATCACCGATATGAGCCTCGATACCTGGCGCAAGGTGATCGACACCAACCTCACCAGCGCCTTCCTGTGCAGCCGCGCGGCAATGCGGGCGATGCAGGGCCAGGGCCACGGGCGGATCATCAACATCGGCTCGATCTCCGCCAAAGTGCCGCGGCAGGACAGCCCGGCCTACGCCGCCAGCAAGTTCGGGCTCGCCGGCCTCACTCATTCGCTGGCGATCGACGGGCGCCGCCACAACATCGCCGCGTCGATCTTCCATCCCGGCATCGTCGCGACCGAGATCGCGCCCGGCGCGGTCAAGCTGCCGGAGAACTTCGCCGCCTCCCCCGAGGATATCGCCGAGGTGATCGTGCACATGTGCGACATCCCCGATCACCTGAACTTCTACGAAGGCATGGTCGTCCAGATCGATCTGCCGTTCCTCGGCCGCGGCTGACCGCATCATGGCCGCCGCGCCCGATTTCGGCTGCCACAACATCGCGGATCTGCGCGACAGGGCACGTCGCCGTCTTCCGCTCGGCGTGTGGGAATACCTTCAGCGCGGGGTCGAGGACGAGGCAGGCATGGCGCGCAATCGCGCGGCGTTCGAACGCGTGACGTTCCGCCCGCGGGTGCTGCGCGATGTCTCCACCATCGACCCCTCGACCGAGTTGCTCGGCAAGAAGGCGCCCTTCCCCCTCGCGGTCGGACCGACGGGCGCGGCGGGGATCATGGCCTATCGCGGGGACTTTGCGCTGGCGAAAGCGGCGGCGCGGGCGGGCGTGCCGTTCACGATCTCGAGTGCGAGCACGATGGATCTCGAGCAGATCTGCGAGGCCGGCGGCCGGCTGTGGTTCCAGCTTTACTTCTGGCAGGACCGCGATCTGTCTCTGGGGGTGGTCGATCGCGCGGCGGCGTTGTGCGACACGCTGATGATCACGCTCGACCTGCCGGTCATACCGAACCGCGAATACCTCCAGCGCAACGGTTTCGGCACGCCGTTCCGCCTCAACGCCACCAATACGCTCGACGTGCTGCGCCATCCGGGTTGGGCGCTTGGCGTTATGGGCCGTTATGCGCTGCGCGGGGGCATCCCGAGCCAGGCCAACCTGCCGGACCGGCTGCGCAACAGGGTGACCCAGAGGGCCCTCCCCGGCGCGCTGTTCAAGCAGGACGACCTGGTGTGGGAGGATGTTGCGCGGCTGCGTGAGCGGTGGCCGGGCAAACTGGTGTTGAAGGGCATCCTGCGGCCGGAGGATGCGGAACAGGCCGCGAAACTCGGATGCGATGGTGTGATCGTGTCGAACCACGGCGGGCGCTCGCTCGACAGCTCGTGCGCTTCGATCGACGCATTGCCCGATGTGGTCGCAGCCGTGGGAAGCAAGCTCACGGTCCTGCTCGACAGCGGCGTGCGGCGCGGGAGCGATATCGTGAAAGCCGTGGCGCTCGGCGCGCACGGCGTGCTGGCGGGGCGCGCGATGCTCTATGGCCTGGCAGCGGGCGGCGAGGACGGCGTGGTCCGCGCGATAGAACTGCTGCGGGAGGAAACCGTTCGGACGATGGGGATGCTCGGCGCGCGGAATATTGGCGAGGTCGACAAGTCCTTGCTCGGCTAGCGGCCGTGATACTCCCGAAACCATTCCACGAACCGCGGCACACCCACTTCGATCGGCGTGCTGGGCGCGTATCCCATGTCCCGGCGGATCGCGTCGATGTCGGCGTAGGTCTTGTGAACATCGCCCGGCTGCATCGGCAGCATCTCGAGCTCGGCCTTCATGCCCAAAGCGTCTTCCAGAAGGCCGATCACCTTCATCAGCGCTTCGGAGCGATTGTTGCCGATGTTGTAGAGCGCGTGCGGCTTCTCGCTGCCACCCGCCTTGCACATCCCGTCGTCCGGCGGCGGATTGTCCAGGCATGCCACCATCCCGGCGACGATGTCGTCGATGTAGGTGAAGTCCCGGTACATGTCGCCGTGGTTGAATACCTGGATCGGGCGGCCGGCGAGAATGGCGTCGGTGAACTTCCACAGGGCCATGTCCGGCCGGCCCCACGGACCGTAGACGGTGAAGAACCGCAAGCCGGTGAGCGGGATGCGATAGAGATGGGCATAAGCCTCGCTCATCAGCTCGTCGGCGCGCTTGGTGGCCGCATAGAGCGAGACCGGATGATCCGCCCGGTCCTCGACCGCGAACGGCAGCTTGGCGTTGCCGCCGTAGACGGATGACGAGCTGGCGTAGAGCATGTGCGGCACGCCGCGATAGCGAGCGATCTCGAGCATGTTGAGATGCCCGACCAGGTTGGCGCTCGCATAGGCATGCGGATTGTCGATCGAATAGCGCACGCCGGCCTGCGCGCCGAGATGGACAATGGCGTCCAGCTCCGCTCCTGCAAGCTCGCGCTCTAGCGCTGCCATGTCGCTGAAATCCAGCGGCCGGAAATCGAAGCGGTTGCCGCCGAGGCCGGCGAGGCGGTCACGCCGCGCTTCCTTGAGCGTGACCTGGTAATAGTCGTTGAGGTTGTCGATCCCGATCACGCGATCACCACGCGCGAGCAGCGCTTCGCTGAACGCCGCGCCGATGAAACCCGCCGCTCCGGTAACCAGGACTTGCATTGCGTCTCCTAGCCCGCCGCGTCCTGTCCGGGCGCTTCGCTGATATCGATGTAGCGCCCGTTGTACCATGTCAGCGGGCGGGCGTTTTGGCGGTGGCGCGCGGAGATCAGCTCGCCGATGAAGATCGTGTGGGTTCCGAAATCGTGCCGGTCCGCGACCCGGCAGACGAGGCTCGACTGCGCGCTGGCAAGCACCGGCACGCCATGCTCCTCGCCCCATTCGCCGACCGCGAAGCGCTCCTCGCCCCTGCCTCCGCGCACGAAGCATTCGGCGACGTCGCGATTGGCCGGGCTGAGCACGTTGATGCAGAAGGTATCGGCGCATGCCATCGGCCCGTGGAGCGACGCCGCGCGGTTGATGCACACCAGCAGCGAGGGCGGATCGAAGCTGAGCGAGCTTACTGCGGTGGCGATGATACCGAACCGTCCGCCTTCATGGCCGGTCGTCACCGCATAGACGGTCCCCGCAACGTGTCGCATAGTATCGCGAAAGGTGTTCAGAAGGGCGTCGCGGTCCATCCGCCCGTGCCATGCTGCGGCACGCGGCCGGTTTCAAGCGATTCGCGCGCAATGTGATTGCTGTGCTTCCGAATCACATTTCGATGTGATAGCGCACAGCCGATGAATGTATCGACCATTGAAAAAGTCCAGGCCATCGTCGCCCAAGGACGTATGTCCCGCGCGGGCCTTGCCCGCGCCGCGGGCCTCCATGCAAACACGCTGCGCGACTGCACCGAGCCCGACTGGAACCCTACCACCGACACGCTCGGCAAGCTCGACCGCTTCCTCTCGGCCAACGACGACAAGCCGGTGCTCGTGCCTATCGAACAGATCATCGACGAAGCGCGCAATGGCCGCATGTTCATCCTGGTCGACGACGAGGATCGCGAGAACGAGGGCGACCTGATCATCCCGGCGCAGATGGCGACGCCCGATGCAATCAACTTCATGGCAACCCATGGCCGGGGGCTGATCTGCCTTGCGCTGACGCCGGAGCGGGTCGAGACGCTCGGCCTCGAGCCGATGAGCCGCAAGAACCGCACACGGCACCAGACTGCCTTCACCACCTCCATCGAAGCTCGCGAAGGGGTCACCACCGGCATTTCCGCCGCCGACCGCGCGCGCACTGTCTCGGTCGCAATCGACGCGGCCAAAGGCCCCGAAGACATCGTTACCCCTGGCCATGTATTCCCGCTGGTCGCGCGCGAGGGCGGCGTGCTGGTCCGCGCCGGACACACCGAGGCGGCGGTCGACATCTCGCGCCTCGCCGGGCTCAATCCCGCGGGCGTCATCTGCGAGATCATGGCCGATGACGGCACGATGGCGCGGCTCGACGAGCTGATGCGATTTGCCCGGCTGCACGATCTCAAGGTCGGCACGATCCGCGATCTCATCGCCTATCGCCGCCGCCATGATCATCTGGTCGAGAAGCGCGCCGAGGCTCGTTTCACCAGCAAGTGGGGCGGTGACTGGCGCGCGATCAGCTTCTGGAACAAGGCGACCAAGGACGAGACGATGGCGCTTGTCAAAGGTCATATCGATCCGGCCAAGCCCACGCTGGTGCGGATGCACTCGATGTCGATGCTGGGAGACATCTTCGCCGAGGATTCGGAGCGCTCCGGCTTGCTCGAAAGCGCAATGCGCGCGATCGGTGATGAGGGCGCGGGTGTAGTGGTCCTGATTAGCCGCCCAACGCCGGATTACATCAGCCGCGCGCTGCTTCGGCACGCAGCGCCGGTTGAGGCCGAGGTCGATCCAGCTCCGCCCGAGCAGCGCGACTACGGCGTCGGCGCACAGATCCTCGCGGAGCTTGGCGTGCACGACATGATCCTGCTCACCAATACCCAGCATTCGCTCGTCGGCCTGGAGGGGTACGATCTGTCCATCGTCGGTGAACGGCCGATCGGCCAGGGAGCCCGCTGATGGCCCGGTTCCTGATCGCCGAGGCGCGGTTCTACGCGCACCTGAACGACATGCTGATCGAGGGCGCGCGCGATGCCTTCGAAGCTGCGGGGCATGAGGTCGAGGTCATCACCGTGCCCGGCGCGCTCGAATTGCCGGGCGCTATCGCGCTTGCCGCGGAAAGCGGCCGCTACGACGGGTTTGTCGCGGTGGGCGTAGTGATCCGAGGCGAAACCTATCACTTCGAGATCGTCGCAGGCGAAAGCGCGCGCGGGCTGATGGCGTTGACGATGGATGGCCTCGCGGTGGGCAACGGCATCCTCACGGTCGAGAACGAGGCCCAGGCGATTGTCCGCGCGGACCCGAAGCAGGCCAACAAAGGTGCGGGCGCGGCCGAAGCCGCTATGACGCTGGTCGAACTGCGGGAGAAATTCGCGTGACCCACCCTTCGATCGCCGGCATCCGCCTCTGCCTTGGCGGCAACACCTTCGGCTGGACTTCCACCGAGGACGAGAGCTTCGCCGTGCTCGACGCGTTCTACGCGGCGGGCGGCCGGATGGTCGACACGGCGCAGGGATACTCCGTGTGGGTTGAAGGCCACGTCGGCGGCGAGAGCGAGACGGTGATCGGCAAATGGCTCGAATCGCGCGGCGTGCGCGGCGAGATGCGGATTGCGACCAAGACCGGCATGATGGGCAACGCCGGTGACCTCGAGCCGGGGAAAGTCGCCGCCGAACTGGAGAAGTCGCTCGAGCGGCTGCGCACCGATTACGTCGATCTCTATTACGCGCACCGCGACGACCAGAGCTTGCCGCTCGACGAAGTTATCGGCGGTTTCGATGTGCTGGTGAAGGCCGGCAAAGTGCGTGAGCTCGGTGCTTCCAATTTCACCGCCGAGCGCCTCACCGCGGCGCTCGACGCCGCGGAAAGCCGCGGCCTGACGCGCTATGGCGTGCTCCAGAACGAATACAACCTCGTCAATCGCGACCAGCATGAGGGCGATGTGCGCGCGGTGTGCCTTGCGCGCGATGTCATCGGCCTTCCCTATTTCGGGCTCGCGTCGGGCTTCCTCACGGGCAAGTATCGCAGCACTGACGATTTCGCGCAGTCCGCGCGCGGCTCGGGCATGGACCGTTTCTTTGACAAGGGGCAGCCTGTGCTCGCGGTGATGGACCAGATCGCCGCCGAAACCGGCGCCAGCCATGCCGGGATTGCGCTCGCCTGGATCAACGCCCAGCCGTCGATCGCAGCGCCGATCGCGGGGGCGCGCATTCTTTCGCAGCTCCCGGCACTGCTCGAAGGGACGACCTTGCAACTGAGCGACAACCAGCTCGCCCGCCTCACGGCCGCCGGAACCTAACCCGCGCCAACGCGCTCCTGCGGCATGAATGGGCCGCTCGAATGGATCGCAGCAATCGGTACGATGTGTGCGGCAGGCCTGATCGCCGCCGACCTCGGGCGCAAGGTCACCGGTTGGGGCTTCGTGCTGTTCTGCGCGGTGTCGATCACCTGGATCGTCTCCGGCCTTACCAGCGATGCCGCGCCGATCGCGGCGATGAATGCCGTGCTGCTCGCGATCAACGCATGGGGCGTGTGGCAATACCTGCTCAACCCGAGGAAGAAGAAGGTGCTCGAGCGCGTCGAAGTCGTCGCCGCGAAGATCGAGCGTCAGGTTGAGGCGGAGGAGGCGGTCTAGCCGGCCATCTGCCGTTCATAACCGGGATATGATATTCTTCCCCGGTCGCATCTGTGGGGAGAGGTGCCTTGAAAAAGCTATCGATCGTGTTGGCGGCGACTGTCGCCTTGGGCGCAGCGAGCCCGGCAATGGCCGCATCGGCCGACTATTACCTCGTGATTGACGGCGTCGATGGCGAAAGCGCGGTCGCCGCGAAAGTGTCCAGCTGGTCGTTCGGCGTGAGCCAGTCGACCGCGCCGCCGAGCACCGCCGGCGGGCGCTCGGAAAACCCCCTCTACGTTCCTTCTGGACAAGAGCACACCAACCCGATCGCCGGGGCGCAACATACCGTCAAATCGCCGCGCGACGCTTCTTCTGGTCTTGCCACGGGCCGCAAGAGCGGTGAGCTTCAGGCGGCGGATTTCAATCGTGACGGCTCGGTCGATTTCGCCGAAGCGGCGCAAGTCGATCAGATCGGAGCGCTGCAATTGTCCGTGCCGCGTGAAACGGCCCAGGCGCTATGCGGCAAGACCGATCACTTGCGCAGCGGCCACATCATCGCCTCGGACGGCACGGTGTACGATCTCAGCAAGGCGAGCATCATCTGCTCGGGTTCCGTGGCGGGCATCTCCGGTGGAGCGGTCGCGGGGATCGTGGTGGCCGCCAGCATGAAGCATAACAAGACCGGTCACGTCACTTTGATGAAGTAAGGAGCGAGGGCCGCCGCCGAAGCAGCGGCCCCCTCCCCGATCACCAGACCTTCACGCGCTTGTCGGGCGCGAGGTAGAGCTTGTCGCCTTCCTTG
>CAYNXB010000077.1:0-12776 GCA_964401045.1 uncultured Sphingomonadaceae bacterium
AAGGACGGCCACTGCCGTCGTGCCGCCGCCGATGTCCACCACCATGCTGCCGACCGGCTCGGTCACCGGCATGTCGGCGCCGATCGCCGCGGCCATCGGCTCAAGGATCAGGAAGACTTCCGAAGCGCCCGCGTTCGATGCGGCGTCACGGATCGCGCGCCGTTCGACCGAAGTCGAGCCCGAGGGAACGCAGATCACGATCTCGGGATAGCGGAACAGGCTCTTCTTGCCGTGGACCTTGCGGATGAAGTGCTTGATCATTTCTTCGGCGATTTCGATGTCCGCGATCACGCCATCGCGCAACGGGCGGATGGCCTCGATGCTGTCGGGCGTCTTGCCCATCATCATCTTCGCGTCGTCGCCCACGGCCTTGACGCGCTTGATGCCGTTGATCGTCTCGATTGCGACAACCGAGGGCTCGTTCAGCACGATGCCCCGGTCCTGCACGTAAACCAGCGTGTTGGCCGTGCCGAGATCGATCGCCATGTTCTGCGATCCGAATTTGAACATCTTCGAGAACAGTCCGGCCATCGCGAATCGGTCATCCCTATCAGCGCATTGTCGCGCGCATATATAAAGCTCCCCGCAACACCGTGCGGGGGATGCCCGGTCCTTATCCAATGTCGCGGATAAACGCCAAAAATTTGTTCCGCTTGCCCACCGCTTTCGCACCGCTCGGCTCGAAATTCCGGCGGGCGGGCGTTAGGTTCCGCGCCATGCCGAAAATTCGCCGCCTGCCCGAAGCGCTGGTCAACCGTATCGCCGCCGGCGAAGTGGTCGAGCGCCCGGCCTCGGCGCTCAAGGAGCTGGTCGAGAATGCGATCGACGCGGGCGCCACGCGCATCGCGGTGACGATCAAGGAAGGCGGCCTCGGCGGCATCGAAGTGACCGACGACGGCTGCGGGATGACGCCCGACGAGATGACGCTGGCGCTTGAACGCCATGCAACCTCGAAGCTGCCCGATGAAGCGATCGAACAAGTCGCCACGCTCGGCTTCCGGGGAGAGGCGCTGCCATCGATCGCCAGCGTTGCGCGGCTTACGCTCGAGAGCCGGGTACGCGGCGCGGAGCAGGGCTGGCGGCGCACGGTCGACCACGGCGCGCTCGCAAGCGAAGGCCCCGCCGCGCTGCCGCCGGGCACGCGGGTGCGAGTCCAGGAGCTGTTCGGCAAAGTGCCCGCGCGGCGCAAGTTCCTGCGTTCGAGCCGAAGCGAATATGCGGCCTGCCTCGATGTCGTTCGCCGGCTGGCGATGGCGCGGCCCGACATCGCTTTCTCCTTCGGCAACGACGGACGCAGCGCATTCAATCTTCAGGCGAGCGCCGATCTCGCCGACCGCGTTGCGCAGCTTCTGGCGCGTGAGCTAAAGGACAACGGCGTCGCCATCGATTGCGAGCGCGGCGGCATGCACCTTGGCGGCGTGGCCGGGCTGCCGACCTTCAATCGCGGCGTTGCCGATCAGCAGTTCCTGTTCGTCAATGGGCGGCCGGTGAAGGACCGGTTGCTGGTCGGCGCGGTGCGCGGCGCCTACGCCGACATGCTGGCACGCGATCGCCACGCGGTGCTGGCGCTGTTCCTCACGGTCCCGCCCGAGGAAGTCGACGTCAACGTCCATCCGGCCAAGACCGAAGTGCGCTTTCGCGATGCCGCCGGGGTGCGCGGGTTCATCGTTTCCGGGCTGCGCCAGGCGCTGGCGACGGGCGACCGCAGGAGCGCGCAAGGGCCGGACCGCGCGGCGATGGAACGGTGGCAGGTCGAACCCGCTCCCGCGTTGACTTCGATCTTCACGGGTCGCGACTGGTCCGCGCCTTCGATGCGCGTCCAGTCGCCGGTGCAAAACTGGCGCGGTGCAGGAGCCGATGTGATGGACCTGCCGCAGGGCAGGGCGCAAGCTGCCGAACCGATCGCCGAGGACGCTGCCGAATACCCGCTGGGGGTCGCCCGCGGGCAGGTCGCCAACACCTACATCGTCGCCGAAGCGGCGGACGGGCTGGTGATCGTCGACCAGCACGCCGCCCACGAGCGGCTGGTGCTCGAACGATTGCGCGCAGCCGGCGCGGCGGAAAAGGTCGCGGCGAGCCAGGCGCTGCTCGCGCCCGAAGTGGTCGAGCTCGACGAAGTCGATTGCGACCGGCTGGAAGGAAGCGCAGCGAAGTTCGCCGAATACGGCCTCGCAGTCGAGAGGTTCGGCCCCTCCGCCATGCTGGTGCGCGCCATGCCCGGCGCGCTTGCCAAGGCCGATCCGCAGGCCCTGTTGCAGGATCTCGCGGACGATCTCGCCAAGCATGGCGAAGCGCTGCTGCTCGGCGAGAAGATCGAACACGTGCTTGCGACGATGGCGTGCCACGGTTCGGTGCGGGCAGGGCGCACGCTCTCGGTGGCTGAGATGAACGCGCTGCTGCGTGAGATGGAGCGCACGCCGCGCTCGGGCCAGTGCAACCATGGCCGCCCGACCTGGGTCAAGCTATCGATGGCGGACGTAGAGAAGCTGTTCGGGAGGCATTGATGCGCGCGTTCCTTCTCGTCTGTTCGTTGCTGCTCGCCGGATGCGGCGACCAGATGAGCAATGCCGAGCAGAAGGCGAAGGATGACGCGGACGTCGCCTACGTCGCGGGGTTGCAGGCGAAGGACCCGCCACCCAAGCCGATCCTGCCGCAAGCGATCGGCTATCCCGATATCGAGCAGTACAAGCTGTTCGGCGCGACTTGCGCGTTCGCGCCCGGCGACAGCATCGGCGCGATCGTCCTCGCGATGGACGAGACGGCGTGGATGAAACTCGAGGACAAGATGGTTCGTCTCGCCGCGGACCAGGGTGGCGAGAAGCTGTCGATGGGTACCTGGCGCCATTACGACGGGAAGGAATATTCGCTCGAGTTGACGATCGAGCGCACCGCGGCCACCAGCCCCGCGACCGAGACGGTCAACTATCCCGGCACGCTGGCCGTGCGCGATGCCTTCGGCCAGCTGGTTTACGGCTCCAAGGGCACCCTGCAGTGCGGCGGATGATCGGTCAGCGACCCAGGCTGAGCTTCGCGAATACGGTGTAGCCGAGCGGGTTATCGCCATAGGCGGCATCGAGTACATCGGGCTTCAGGTAAGCAGCGCCGCTCGCACCCAATGTCAACGTAAGCGGGCCGGTGAGCGGGATGTGCCGCGCGTATCCGGCCTGAAGCTTGGTCACGCGGAATGCCTGGTCGTGCAGCGGATCGGCGTGATCGGGAAATAGTTCGTCGTTGGCGACGTTCTCGATCCGGCCGAATAGCGCGTTGCGCGCGTCGAGCTCGTAGTTCGCCTCGCCGAGCCATGCGGTGAGCGTGTCGCCGGGGACGCGGTCCTTGGCGCTGAACGCGGCCATCGCCTGGAGCGCGCCCTTCGAGAAATGCGCCGAGGCGGTGAAGCGATGCTCGTCCTCGCCCGGATGGAACGCCTCGGGCTGGTTGAGCTGGCCGTAACTCGCCTGGAACGCCCAGTTGGCCGATGGTGTGAGAGAGGCGCGCACCGACCAGCTATCGAGCTTGGGCGTCTCGATGTCCCAGCGATCCTCATCGGGCTCCGCGCCGCGAAAGGCCGATGCCTCGAGCTGCCAGAGCCGCGAGGAAACGCCGGCGGTGACGACCCCGTAAGTGATGTGCGTGGAATCGAACCAATGGTGCGCGATCGGCGGATCGGGATTGTTGGCTGCCGAGCCGCGATGCATGAACGCACTCGGGCCAAGCGCGGGCTCGCCCACGGGGCCGCCGTAGAGGAACACGCTCGTGTCCTCGGCCACATTCACGTCGACCCGTCCGGCCAGCTCCATGAACAGGTCGTGCGGGTGCTGCCGGTCTACCAGGGCCTCGCCGCCAGCGGTTTCGCCGGTCGAAAAGAGGCTCGGATAGCCGCGATCGCTCATCGTCGGCTCCAGGCTGAGCATCGACTTGAGCTGGACGCGGCCCCAATCGGTCTGCCGCTCGCCGGATAGCATCAGCATCGAGGTGGAATAGAGCTTGTCGTCGCCGCGCGGGCCCGAGACGTCGGTATATTGGCCCGTCACGTAGCCGTGCGCCATCAGCATCCAGCCACCCGACATCGCGTGCAGACCGTGCATCGCGTTTTCCGTCGCAGGAAGGCGCGAGGTGCCAGAGCCTGTTGCCGGCGCCCATTCTTCCCGGGTGTCTGCCGGTTCGCCGTGGTCCATGTCCATGACGTCCATATTCCCGTCTTGAGCCTGCGCGGACGCGGGGAGGGCCAGCGCGACCGCCCCGGCAAGGAGAAGGGTTTTCACTCCGCGCCTCCTCATGCCAGCATCCAGATCGCCATTGCGATCATCGCCAGGTTCTCGGTCAGCGAAACGAAGCCGAGCGGCACGTTGCTCGACCCGCCGACGCAGGCGCACTTGATCTCGCGCTTGTCGATATAGACCGCCTTGACCACGCTGAACGCGCCGATCGAGCCGATGAACAACGCCACCGGGATGGACAGCCACGGCAGCAGGTGCCCGGCCATCAGCACCCCGGCCAAAAACTCGGCGTAAGGATAGATATAGGCGTAAGGCACCCAGCGGCGCGCGAGCACGTCGTAGCCGAGGAACATGGACGAGAACTTTTCGACGTCCTGCAGCTTGAGCATCGCCAGGATGACCATGGCGAAAGCGACGAACCATTCGCCTGCCCGCACTGTCAGTGCGTCGCCAAAGGCCACCCAGCTTGCCGCGAGGGAGATGCCGGCCGCGGCCGCGAAAACCGCCACAACGGGGCGATAGCTCGTCTCGTCCTTGGCCGGAACGCGCTTGCCGAAGAACCGCCGCAAATCGTCGTATCCACCGATGCGCTCGCCACCGATGAAGATCTGCGGCGTTGTCGCAACGCTGTGCGCCGCCTTGAAGTCATCGGTCTCAAGCCGGGTGGTGAGGTGATGATCCTCCACCGTGTAGCCCTTGCTCTCGAGCAGGTGCTTTGCCTTGATACCGAACGGGCAGACGTGCTCCGGCATCACCATGCGATAGAGGCGGGCGGTCCTGGTTGCGCTTGAAGTTGTCATGCACCGCTTCTACCTTCCGTACCATAGTACGGAGTCAAACGAAAAAAATGGCCCTCAGGATTTCGGAGCTCGCGGAGGCGGGCGGGGTGGGCGTCGAGACGGTCCGCTTCTATCAACGCAAGGGGCTGCTCACGCCTCCCTCAGGCGAAGCGCCGGCTGGCCGGCACTACGGTTCGGACGATGTCCGCCGTCTGCGCTTCGTTCGTTCGGCGCAAGACGCAGGGTTCACGCTGCGGGAGATCGGCGAGCTGCTCGCGCTCGATCGCAGCGACGACCGGCCACGGGCAAGGGAAATGGCGCGAACACGGATCGCCGACCTCGACGCGAAGATCGAAACGCTCGCCCTGGCCCGCGACAAGCTGTCGAAGCTCGCCCGCGAATGCGCGGGGTCGAAGGATGGGCCATGCCCGATTATCGCGAGTTTCGAGTGACCGTCAGACGTTGAACTTGAACAGCAGCACGTCGCCGTCCTGCACCAGGTATTCCTTGCCTTCCTGGCGCAGTTTACCGGCCTCGCGCGCGCCACTTTCGCCGCCCAGCGCGACATAGTCGGCAAAGGCAATCGTCTCGGCGCGGATGAAGCCCCGCTCGAAATCGGTATGGATCGCGCCCGCAGCCTGCGGCGCCTTGGCGTCGGCCGGAACGGTCCACGCCCGCGCTTCCTTGGGGCCGACGGTGAAGAAGGTCTTGAGGCCGAGCAGCGCATAACCGGCGCGGATCACGCGGGCGAGTCCGGTTTCCTCCAGGCCCAGTTCCTTGAGGTATTCGGTGCGCTCCTCAGGCTCCATCCCCACCAGCTCGGATTCGATCGCGGCCGAAACCACCACCGCCTGCGCGCCTTCCGCTGCGGCCTTGGCGAACACCGCCTCGCTCATCGCGTTGCCGGTTGCCGCATCCGCCTCGGAGACGTTGCAGACGTAGAGCACCGGCTTGGCGGTAAGCAGCTGCGCCTGATCGAGCAGCCGTGCTTCTTCGTCGTCGCCGGGCTGGGTCAGCCGAGCGGGCTTGCCGTCGCGCAGCAGCGCCAGCGCCTGGCCGAGTACGGAAGCGGTCGCCTTGGCTTCCTTGTCGCCGCTCGTGGCGCGCCGCGCGGCATTCTCGACGCGCTTCTCGAGGCTTTCGAGGTCCGACAGCATCAGTTCGGTCTCGACCACTTCGGCGTCGGCAATCGGATCGACCTTGTTGGCGACGTGCTGGATATCATCATCCTCGAAACAGCGCAGCACGTGGACGATCGCATCGACCTCGCGGATATTGCCGAGAAACTGGTTGCCGAGCCCTTCGCCCTTGCTCGCACCCTTCACGAGGCCGGCGATATCGACGAACGCAAGCTGGGTGTGGATCACCTTCGCGCTCTTGCCGATCCGCGCCAGCTCATCCAGCCGCGGATCCGGCACCGCGACCTGGCCCACGTTCGGCTCGATGGTGCAGAACGGATAGTTAGCCGCCTGCGCCGCCTGCGTCTCTGTAAGGGCGTTGAACAGCGTCGACTTGCCGACATTCGGCAGGCCCACGATCCCGCAACGGAAACCCATTGTGCATCCTTCGATGGAAATGAAGGCGCGCGCTTAGCCGGGGGGCGGGCAAAAGAAAAGCGCCCCTCCCGCAAAGGGAGAAGCGCCTTTCCCAGGAGCGATCCGGAACCGCTTCCGGATCAAGCGGGATTAAGCCGCGCGGCGGCGGCGCGTGGCGAAGCCGAGGCCGAGCAGGCCGGCGCCAAGCAAGCCGAGCGCACCGGGCTCGGGAACCTGGGTGCCGGAGCTGGTGCTGGTGTGCCCGCCGGACGTGGAGGTGCTGCTGGTGTGCCCGCCGGACGTCGAGGTGCTGCTGGTCTGCCCGCCGGACGTCGAGCTCGACGAGGTCGAGCTGTTGCATTTGATGTGCCCGCACGAACACGTGTGGCGATGCTGCTTGCCACCGCCCGCAACGGCGGGCGCGGAAACGGTCAACGCCGAGATGGCGGCGGCGGCGATAAGGGTCTTGCGAAGCACTGGAAACGTCCCCCTGAGTGTAAATCGATAACCGAAATGGTTGACGGCGTTAAACGCAAGAGCCGTGCCAGCCCTCGCCAGCAGCGCGATCCGGTGGTTAACGGGGGTTTCACGCTGACGGGCGTGTAAAGCCTGCCGACGCCGCGCGCCGTTTCAATCCGGCACAGTGTCCGGGGTCGCGATGTCCTGAGGGCGCAGCATGACCAGAGCCGCGAGCCCCGCCAGTGCGGCGGCGGCGGCAGCCACCAGCACCGCGCGGTCGAAAGCGGCGTCGAGCGCCGCACCTCGAGCGGCGAGCACCGAGCCGAGCAGCGCCGTCGCGATCAGTCCGCCCGTGCGGGCGATAGCGCTGTTGAAGCCGTTGGCCGTGCCGACATGCTTTGCATCGACCGAGGCCATCACTGCAGTGGTCAGCGGCGCGACCGCACCCGCCATGCCGCAGGCCACGACCACCAGCGCCGGGAACAGCGTCGTCCAGTAGGACGCGCCAGGCTCGACCCGCGCGGCGAGCGCAAATCCGCCGCCGGCCACCAGCGGCCCGATCGTCAGCGGCCAGCGCGGGCCAATCTTCGCTGCCACTCCCCCCATGAAACGCGATGCGCCGCCGAGGATCGCGGGAATCGGAAGCAGCGCGGCGCCGGCCATCAGCGGGCTGTAGCCATGGTTTTCGATCAGCAGGTAGGGGATCAGCACCAGCGCAGCGCCAAGCGCGCCATAGAGCAGGAACGTCAGCGCGGTCAGCCCGCCAAAGCTCATCGTTCCAAACAGCGCCAGCGGCATGCCGGCGTGCCTGCCCTGGCGCGCCTCGACCCACACGAACAGCGCAAGGCCGATAGCTCCAGCGGCTACTGCGGCAAGCCCGGCGGCGGTTCGCGGTTCGGCTCCACTGATCACGGTAAGCCCCCAGGTAAGTGCGCCCAGCGCTCCGGTTGCGAGGCTGACCCCCAGCCAGTCGAGCCGCTCCTTGCCGGTGCCGGTTTCGGCGACCTTCGTCATCGAGAGCGCCAGCGCCCCGGCCGCGAGCGGCAGGTTGAGGTAGAAGATCGCCCGCCAGCCCACCGCGTCGATCAGCCAGCCGCCGATCAGCGGCCCGAACGCCGCGAACACCGTGGTCGAGGCCGCCCAGGTGCCGATCGCGCGCCCGCGCGCCGCGCCGCTGTAGACCGTGCCGATCAGCGCCAGGCTGCTTGGCAGCATCATCGCCGCGGCCGCGCCCTGCACGAAACGCCCGGCAAGCAGCACCTCCAGCGTTGGCGCGAGCGCGCAAACGAGTGAGGCCACGGCGAACCCGGCGATCCCGCATGCGAACATCCGCCGCCGCCCGAACCGATCGCCCGCCGCGCCGCCAAGCAGGAGCAGTGCCGAGAGCGGCAGCAGGTAAGCATTGACCACCCATTGAAGCTGCTCGGCGCTGGCGGCGAGGTCCTGCCTGATCGCGGGTAGGGCGACGCTGGTCACCGAGCCATCGACGAACGACAGGCTCGAAGCGAGGATCGAAGCGGCGAGCGTCCAGCCGGGCCTGGCTATCAACGGGCCCGCCGCGCGGTTCATCCGGCGTCCTGCTGCCGCAGCGCGATTTCGCTCATGAAGCGGGGATCGTTGCCTTGGGCCAGCCATTCGGCCTCGGCAGAGATCGCCCCGAGCATGCCGGCCAGATCGTCCGTCTCGCTCTTGGCATAGTTGCCTAGCACGTATCCGGTGACACGATCCTTATGCCCGGGATGGCCGATGCCGATGCGCACGCGGCGGAATTCAGGGCCGAGATGCCGGTCAATGTCACGCAAGCCGTTGTGGCCCGCGGTGCCGCCGCCGGTCTTCACCTTGACCTTGAACGGCGCGAGGTCGAGCTCGTCATGGAACACCGTCAACGCGTCGAGCCCGAGCTTGTAGAAGCGCATCGCCTCGGCCACCGACCGGCCGCTCTCGTTCATGAAGGTCGCCGGCTTGAGCAGAAGCACCTTCTGACCGCCGATCCGGCCTTCCTGAAGCCAGCCCTGGAATTTCTTCTGCACAGAGCCGAACCGATGCATGTCGGCGATCACATCGACGGCCATGAAGCCGACATTGTGCCGCTGCATCGCATAGCCCGGTCCGGGATTTCCGAGGCCCACCCAAAGTTGCATCGGGCGGTTATCTAGCCCCCAGTCCGCTTGTGGCAAGCACCAACGGACCCGCAGGGTCCGCAAGGCCGTTGGCTCAAGTAGCCGGCAGGCGATAGCCAGCCGGAGGCGGCCGTCGGCGCTTGAGGCAAAAAAGAAGCGCCGGCCCATCGCTGGACCGGCGCTTCACGAAACACGCAGGGAAGATCTGGGGGGTTACTCCCCGCCTTCGCCTTCCTGTTCGCCTTCGGCAGCTTCCTCGCCACCCTGCTCGGTCGCCGGGGCCTCGACGGCTTCTGCGCCGGCCGCTTCCTCGGTTTCCGAACGTAGCGCCGACGGCGCGACGATGGTGGCGATGGTGAAGTCGCGATCGGTGATCGCGCTGACCGAACCTTCAGGCAGCTTCAGGTTGCTGATGTGGATCGAATCGCCGACCTCGAGGCCGGTGACGTCGATCCCGATCTCGCCCGGGATCTTGTCCGCCTCGCAAACCAGTTCGAGCTCGTGACGCACCACGTTGAGCACGCCGCCCTTCTTGAGGCCCGGCGAAGCTTCTTCGTTGATGAACACCACCGGCACGTTGACGTCGACCTTGGCGTCCTTCGTCAGGCGCAGGAAATCGACGTGCAGCGGACGGTCGTTGACCGGGTGGAAGGTCACGTCCTTCGGCAGGGTGCGGATCGTCTTGCCACCATGCTCGATCATCACGATCGAGTTCATGAAGTGGCCCGTGCCGAGGTGGCGCGCAAGCAGCCGTTCCTCGACGTGAATCGGGGTGGGTTCTTCCTTGCCGCCGTAGATCACGGCGGGAACACGGCCTTCGCGACGCAATGCACGGGAGGCTCCCTTGCCAGCCCGATCGCGCCCCTCGGCCGGCAGGGTCAGAGCGTCGCTCATGTGACGTGCCTTTCGAAATGCAGTTAGAGTTGCTTCGCCCGCCGCGCCTCCAGGGATGACCATGACGGGTGAAGGGGGCGCCCCTATGCGAAAGGGGGGCGGGATGCAAGGCGATCCTGCCCAACTCGCCACCATGACGAGCAAGCTTATTGAATGCGCTTCACCGCGTAACCCTTCGCCATCAGCATTGCCGGCAACCCATCCGGCCCGGCGAGGTGCGCCGCGCCGACCGCGACAAACGGTGTGCGTCCACCGCGCAATATCGCCTCGATGCGCACCTTCCACGCCCGGTTGCGCGTCACGAGCAGCGCCTCGCGCAGCTCCGGATCGGCGAGCATGCCCTTGTGCGTCTCGGCGGCGATGCCCTCGATGTTTCCCGCGCGCCACAGCCGGGCGAGCCGGGCCTCGCCGCCGGCATCGTCCTGAAACACGGAAGCCAGCAGCGCGGACTGGTCCGCTTGCGGCAACCCGTCGAAGATCGCCAGCTGCCCGGCCACCCCTTCGAACTCCGCAATGCGCTTGCCTTTCGCGTCGCGCAGCAAGGCCAGGTCGATCCCGTCGCCGTGTTCCTCGCGCAGCGCGCTGGCCAATGTGAGCGCGGCGGCCCAGCTTTCGGTTTGGGCGAACTCGCTTTCCTTGAGGCCCGCCCGGTCGAGCGCGGCTTTCAGCCCGGGGGCATCCCCGGGCGGCACGCGTTGGGTCAGCGGCGGAAGACCGGGAGTGGTTGCGAGCTGCCGCCAGATCCTTGCCGACGCCTGTGGATCGACGATTCCAGCTGCTTCCACCACCAGCGTGTCCGCATCGGCGAAGGCGCGCTCGAACGCGGGGCTGCGCCATTCGACATCTTCGTCGATCGCGTGGATGGTGCCGAACAGGTAGCCGTGATGACCCTCAGGCCCAGAGACTTCCCACAGCGCCGGTGTGGCTGGAGGCTCGCTCTTGCCGCAGCCTGCGAGCAGCAGGCCAAGCGTGGCGAGCAGTGCGCCGAGGCGCATCACTCGATGCGCGTCACCGCGATACCGCGGGCCTTGAGCTGGTCCTGCACGCTGCCGGGCCCGGCGAGGTGCCCGGCGCCGACCGCGATGAACACCGCGCCCGGCCGCTTGAGCCGCTGGTCGATCCACGCGGCCCAGTTCTTGTTACGGCCGACCAGCAGCCGATCATAGATTTCGGCGTCGCTCATCTCATCGTTCATCAGCACCGCCAGCGCATCAGCATCGCCCGCGAGCCAGTCCGTGACCATCTGGCCGAGCATGTTGCTCAGCTCCGGAATGCCCTCGACCGTTTCGTCGAGGTACTCGAGCTGCTTGTCCATCGGCATCGCATCGAACAGGCCGATCTGGAACTGCACCGTCTCGAGCGTGTCCCGCTGCTTGTTCGCGGCCTTGTCGGTGAGGACGTATTCGACGCCGCTATCGGGGCCATAGCCGTCCTTCAGCAGCGGCAACATCGCGAGATTGATGGTGGCGTACCACGGCTCGAACCGGTCGAGCGCATCTGCGGGCAGCCCGAGCGCGGTGAGCGCGGCCTCATAATTCGCGCGATCCTCCGGCTTCATCAGGTCGCGCAGCGATTGCCCTCGCGGGAGCGTTGCCATCGCCACGATCTCGTCTTGCAGGTTCGCTGCCTGGGCAGGATCGATCTCGGTGACGAGCTCGCCCGAGTTGTCGAACGCCTGCGCTACCCGGCCGCCAAACCAGTCGACCCCAGGCGGCAGCGCGTGGATCGTGCCGAACAGGTAGATCGTGGTGTCCGCGTCCGCGACCTTCCACAACGCCGGGCCGGAGGGCGGGGCCGGCGTACTCGCCGCGGTGCCGCTGACGCACGCAGGCGCAGCGAAGGCGAGCGCCGCTGCGGCGACGAGTCGGGCGATGCGGGCGACCATCCGCAATCCTTCGCCGCCGCCCGGGCAAAGCGCAAGTGAAGATGCTGCAGCGCGGCATTGACGGTTTTCCGGGCATCCGCCATGGCGCGCGCAATGACGCGGGACCCGGCGAGAAGCTTTCAGGACATGATCCTGACGCTCCACGATTTCTGGAGCGATGCCGGCTGCCTGATCCTCCAGCCCTATGACATGCGCATGGGCGCGGGCACGTTCCACACCGCCACCACCCTGCGCGCGCTCGGGCCGGAGCCGTGGAACGCGGCCTTCGTGCAGCCCTGCCGCCGCCCGACAGACGGCCGCTACGGCGAGAATCCGAACCGGCTGCAGCACTATTACCAGTACCAGGTGATCCTCAAGCCGAGCCCGCCGGACCTGCAGGGCCTCTACCTGCGCAGCCTCGACGCGATCGGCATCGACCCGCTCAAGCACGACATCCGCTTCGTCGAGGACGACTGGGAAAGCCCGACGCTCGGCGCCTGGGGCCTCGGCTGGGAAGTCTGGTGCGACGGCATGGAAGTCTCGCAATTCACCTATTTTCAGCAGGTCGGCGGCTTCGACTGCAATCCGGTGGCGGGCGAGCTGACCTACGGGCTTGAACGCCTCGCCATGTATATTCAGGGCGTCGACAACGGCTACGACCTCGATTTCAATGGCGCGACCGGCGAAGACCGCGTGACCTATGGCGACGTCTTCCATCAGGCCGAAGTCGAATTCTCCGCGCATAACTTCGAACATGCGGATACGGAAATGTTGTTCCGCCACTTCGCGGACGCCGAGAAGGAATGCGCCTCATTGCTCGATAAAGGTCTCGCGCTGCCCGCTTACGACCAGTGCATCAAGGCGAGCCACAACTTCAATCTGCTCGATGCGCGCGGCGTGATTTCCGT
>CAYNXB010000078.1:0-12621 GCA_964401045.1 uncultured Sphingomonadaceae bacterium
TCAGGCCCTTGCCCTGGGTGGCGCGGATCGCGGTGCACAGGTTGGTCTTGCCCGAAAGGCACGACTTACACTGGCGGCATTCGGGCGTGTAGAGCGGGATCACGTGATCGCCCGCCTTGACCGAGGTCACGCCCGCGCCGACTTCGCGCACGATCCCAGCGCCCTCGTGACCGAGGACGGAAGGGAAGATGCCTTCGGAATCGAACCCGTCGAGCGTGTAGGCGTCGGTGTGGCAAATGCCGGTCGCCATGATCTCGACCAGCACTTCGCCCGCCCTGGGACCTTCGAGGTCCAGTTCGACGATCTCCAGCGGCTGCTTCGGCGCAAAGGCGACCGCGGCGCGGGTCTTCATTAGGTCAGGTCTCCGTCAGGTCAGTCAATCGGTTCGCCGGCGAGGGCCTCGAGGTCGGCGTCGGCGTCGCGCAACGGCACCAGCCATACGAGCACGGCGCCCAGGATCGCCCCGCTGCACATGATCAGCGAAACAGTAAGCAGGTTGTCGTTGCCGAGCACGGTGAACAGGAACCCCGCGATAAGCGGTGCACCGGCTGCGCCGGCGCGGCCCACGCCCAGCACGAAGCCGGTGCCGGTGGCGCGGGCATAGGCCGGGAACCCCCGCGCGAAGGCGGCATAATAGCCGACGATCGCGGCATTGAGGAAGAACATCGTCAGGAAAGCGGCGAAGCGCCAGGTGCCCAGTGTGGTGTGGCCCATGCCAAACCAGGCAACCGCCACGACGCCCAGCACGCAGGCGCCGATCGTCGGCCCCTTGATGTCGAACTTCTTGAGGAACAGGCCGAACAGGCCGCCGCCGATCGCACCACCGATGTTGGCATAGGTCAGCGTGCTCGCCGCATCGGGCTGACTGAAGCCGGTATCGGACACGATCTGCACCGCGAACTTGAGGATGTAATAGAAGGTCAGCGTGTGGAACATATAGCCGAACGCGAGCATCAGCGTGACCGGACGCAGGCGCGGGTTGGACAGGATGTCAGTGACCTTCAGCTTCTTCGCGCGGTCTGACATCGCTGGCAGGTCGGGGAGCGCCGGCTTGTTGAACGCGCGCAGCGACTTGTTGATCTTCGCAAGGGCCCCTTCGGGACGCCGCGCGGCGTAATAGGCCGGCGTTTCAGGCACCAGCAGCATGACCAGCGGGATCATGGCCGCGGTGACCACGGACCCGAACAGGAACACCGAGCGCCAGCTGCCCAGTTCGAAACTGACGCCGAGCCCCGCGATGCCGAGGAAGAAGGGCTCCTGGCCCGGAACCAGCAGCCAGCCCTGCGCGGCGAACCCGCCGATCACGCCGCCGACCGGATAACCTATGACATAAAGCGCCATCGCGATGCTGCGGCTCGCCTTGCTGGAGGATTCGGCCGTCACGGCGTTGGTCGCGGCGAGCATTCCGCCGATGCCTAGTCCGGTGATGAAGCGCCAGACGGTCAGTTCGCTGACTCCGGTCGCGGAATGGGCGAGATACATGCCCACAGTCATGATAGCCAGACACAGCAGCATAGTGCTCTTGCGGCCGTAGCGGTCGGCCAGGCCGCCCAGGATGACCGATCCGAAGCCCATTCCGATCAGTTCCGCCGACAGCACGACGCCCAGCGCCGCGCGCTCGATGCCCCACTCCTTGGTGATCCCGGGAGCCGCGAACGCGCTCGACAACACATCGAACCCGTCGAGCGCGTTGAGCAGGATCATCAGGACGACGACGATCCACTGTCGCACGCCCATCGGGCTTTCGTCGATCACCGCTATCGGGTTAGTACCCGCTGCGCTCCCAGCCATGTCTTGATTCCCTCTCCTGATGCCCGCTCATTCGTGGATTCGAGCAAGCATTTCCACCAGTTTCTCGACTTCGGCCGGGCTGAAGCGGCCCTTGAGCCAGGCCTCATGCTCGGCGATCGCCGCCTTCGCGGCGCGGAGTGCTTCCTGCCCCTGGGGCATAAGGTGCAGCGCCTGTTTGCGCCCATCCGATTCCGAGCGTTCGCGCCGCATCAGGTCGCGCTCTTGCAACCGGTTGACGATGGTCATCGTCGTCGCGCGATCCATGCTCAGGCGCTGCCCGACCTCGATCTGCGAAATGGCCGGGTTTTCGGCGACCAGCCACAACACCGAGACTTGCTTCTGCGTGAGGCCGAGATCGGCGAAGGTCTCCGTGAAATGGCGATAGACCGCGCCGTGGGCGAGCCGGATGTGGAACCCGACGATCTCCGCCAGGGAACCAATCTCCTCATCATCCTTGATCCTGGCCAATTGCTTGGCGCGCGAGGCCATCGCTCTCCCCCATCGCGTATTGCGTATTTGTTAGTGGAGCATACAATCTCGCGCAAGGAGAGGATCGATGGCCCAGTTCCCGCAGACCCCGTCGTTCACCGGCTTCAACACCCCGAGCCGGATAGAAGCCGACATCGCCGACCTGCAACACGAGGGCACGATTCCTCCCGGGCTCGACGGGGCGTTCTTTCGCGTGCAGCCCGATCCGCAATTCCCGCCCCGGCTCGCCGACGACATCTCCTTCAATGGCGATGGGATGATCACCCGCTTCCATTTCCATGACGGCCGGTGCGACTTCCGCCAACGCTGGGCCCGGACCGACAAGTGGAAGCTGGAGAACGAGACCGGCCACGCGCTGTTCGGCGCCTACCGCAACCCGCTGACCGACGATCCGAGAGTGAAAGGCGAGATTCGCGGCACTGCCAACACCAACGCCTGGCTGTTCGGCGGCAAGCTGTGGGCGCTGAAGGAGGATTCGCCGGCGCTTGTCATGGACCCGGCGACCATGGAGACGGTCGGGTACGAGAAATTCGGCGGCAGGATGACCGGCGAGACCTTCACCGCGCACCCCAAGCTCGACCCTGACACCGGCAACATGGTCGCGATCGGCTATGCCGCCAGCGGCCTGTGCACCGACGACGTCACCTATTACGAGGTCAACCCAGAGGGCGAACTGGTGCGGGAGGTGTGGTTCAAGGTTCCCTACTACTGCATGATGCACGACTTCGGCATCACGCCTGATTACCTCCTGATCCACATCGTGCCCTCGATCGGATCGTGGGAGCGGCTGGAGGCGAACAAGCCGCACTTCGGATTCGACACCTCGCTGCCGGTCTATCTCGGGGTCATTCCGCGCCGGCCGGACGTGAAGCAGGAGGACATCCGCTGGTTCAAGCGCGACAACTGCTTCGCCAGCCACGTGCTCAACGCATGGCAGGACGGGACCAAGATCCACTTCCTGACGCCGGAAGCCAAGAACAACATGTTCCCGTTCTTCCCGGACGTGAACGACGCGCCGTTCAACCCGATGGAAGCCGCCAGCCGGCTGACCGACTGGACGGTCGACATGGCCAGCAACGGCGACGAGTTCGATAGCATCACCACGCTCACGGAGACTGTCGCCGAGTTCCCGCGCATCGATGACCGCTTCACCGGCCGCAAAACCCGTTACGGCTGGATGCTCGAGATGGACATGCGCCGTCCGCACGAGCTCAAGGGCGGCAGCGCCGGCGGGATGTTGATGAACTGCCTGTTCCTCAAGGATCTGGAAACCGGGGCAGAGCAGCACTGGTGGGCGGGCCCGACGAGCACGCTGCAGGAGCCGTGCTTCATCCCGCGCTCGAAGGACGCGCCCGAAGGCGACGGATGGATCGTGCAAGTGTGCAACCGCCTTGCCGAGCACCGCAGCGACCTGCTGCTGTTTGACGCGCTCGAGATCGAAAAGGGCCCGATCGCGACGATCCAGGTCCCGATCCGGCTGCGCTTCGGCCTCCACGGCAACTTTGCACCGAGCGAGGCGTTGGGGTTGAAGGAGAAGGTCGCAGCCTGAACCGGAGGAACGAAACGTGCCTCACGAATACGACGACCCGATAAGCACCGAAGCGATTGAAACCGCGGTGCGCATGGCCCGGGACCTGGCGCGGGGGCAGCCGGAGATCGCGCTGGAAACCCATGTGGCCGAGGCGGTCACCCGCACGTTCTGTTCCTGCTCGACCGCAATCGAGGACGAAATCGAAGGCGGCGCTTCGGGGCTGCATCGAGCAATCCTCGATACGGTCACGGCCCGTGTCGCCCGATTCGATGCAGACGAGCAGTGGGATCGGGTGGACGAAGCCTCCGACCAGTCCTTCCCTGCAAGCGACCCGCCGGCATGGATTCACCGCCCCTCCCAAGCGCGGCACCCGACGAAGAAATAGAGGAGACCAGCCGATGGCGCTGCATCATGCACTGCCGGGCGAAGCCGTGCGACTGGCGAGCCTCAGCCGCGATCATGCGACGGCGCTGGTCAAGACCGACCAGTTCGAAGCGATGCACCTGGTGGTGCGCGCCGGCGAAACGCTTGCCCCGCACCGGGTTGCGGGCGAATTCACCCTCCACTGCCTGACCGGGCGGATCAGACTTTCGCGCCCCGCTTCCAGGGACGTGACCCTGGAAGCGGGCGAGTGGCTCTATCTCGAGTCCGGGGAAGAGCACGGCGTCGAAGGCCTCGAGGACGCTGCCCTGCTGCTGACGATTCTGTTCTGACCCGGCACGCGCCGTCGCTTCACGCCGTCCGACTGCCACTGCGGGCTTGTTCGGGGTCCCGGATTGCGGAAGAAAGAACAATGGTGGATTCCGGCACACCCGCTTTCGCGAGTGCAAGCAAGCCGGATGACGAAGGAGGGGGGACCATGCTGTTTCGCACTATCCTGGCCGGCACGGCGCTGGCACTCGGCACCCTGGCGCTCGGCTCATGCACCCAGGGCGAAGGCGGCGGCGATACCGCGCCGCCGGAAACCGCCAAGACCTACGAACTCACGCCCGCGGTGATCGCGATGCGCTGGCAGCTGCTCAATCCGGACGTGAACAGCTTCACCTTCCGCGATACCGACAAGGTGTTCGAATCCCGCGCCGTGCCGCGCGGTGGCGCGGTGTGGGATCTGCCGAAGGGCGATCCGCTCGCGCTGCCCGATTACCCTGCTTTCGCCGAGCGCACGTTCACCAACGCGATGCTGGTGATCAAGGATGGCAAGGTGGTGTTCGAGAATTACCGCAACCGTTCCGACGACACGACCCACTTCATCTCGTTCTCGATGGCCAAGACGATCACCTCGCTGCTCGTCGGCATCGCGCTGGAGCAGGGCAAGATCGCTTCGCTCGACGACCGTGCCGACAAGTACGTGCCCGAACTGAAGGGCACGGGGTACGATGGGGTGACGATCCGCCAGATCCTGCAGATGCGTTCAGGCGTCGACTACGACGAGCGCTACGATTTCGGCGCCAACCCGAGCTTCGCCGGCAAGCTCCACGAACAGGCGATCGTGCTCAACAAGATGCGCTTCGCCAGCGGCGCTCTGGAGACGAAGCGTGGCACACAGCCCGGCAGCACGTTCAACTATTCGACGCTCGACACGATGGTGCTCGGCTGGATCCTCGAGCAGGCCACCGGGGAGAAGCTCGAGACGTTCACCGACGCCAACCTGTGGCAGCCGCTCGGCGCCGAAGGAGACGCGTTCTGGATCGCCGATGGCCCTCCGGGGAACGGCCGCGCATTGAACGGCATGGGCTTTAACGCGGTGCTGCGCGATTTCGGACGCCTGGGCCTGCTGATGCTTCATGATGGCCAGCGCGGCGACACCCGCGTGATCCCCGAAGGATGGATGAAGCAGGCAACCGCGATGCTGCCCACCGGTGCGCCTGCGGGCCAGGGCTTCCCGGGTTACGGGTACCAGATATGGCAAGTGGACGACGAGCCGGGCGCCTACGCTGCGGTCGGCCTCGCCGGGCAGTTCATCTATGTCAGCCCCAAGACCGAGACAGTGATCGTCAAGCTCAGCTATTACCCGCCGGTCCCGCCGCCGGGCACCGACGCCGACGTGCTGGGCTACTTCAAGGCCATCGCGCACGCGAAGTAAGGGGAGCGCTCGGGCCGGGGGCATCCGGAGACGGACTCACGCGCGGGGTTGTTGCGTCGCAGCGAAACCGCTAGGGGCGCGGCCCGATTCCCGCTCCCGAGAGTTATCCGCAAATGAGCCTTCGCAACGTGGCGATCATTGCCCACGTCGATCACGGCAAGACGACCCTTGTCGACCAGTTGTTCCGCCAGTCGGGCACTTTCCGCGAGAATCAGCGCGTGGAAGAGCGCGCGATGGATTCGAACGACCTGGAAAAGGAACGCGGGATCACCATCCTCGCCAAGCCGACCAGCGTGGAGTGGACGGCGCCCGGCGGGCACGAAACCTACCGCATCAACATCGTCGATACGCCCGGCCACGCCGACTTCGGCGCCGAGGTCGAGCGTATCCTCAGCATGGTCGACGGGGTAATCCTGCTGGTCGACGCCGCCGAAGGGCCGATGCCGCAGACCAAGTTCGTCACCGGCAAGGCGCTCGGGCTGGGCCTCAAGCCGATCGTGGTGGTCAACAAGATCGACCGGTCGGACGCGCGCGCGAGCGAAGTGCTCGACGAAGTGTTCGACCTGTTCGTCAATCTCGAGGCAAACGACGAGCAGCTCGATTTCCCCGTGCTCTACGCATCGGGTCGCCAGGGCTACGCCAGCACCGACATCGACGCTCGCGACGGCGACCTGATCCCCCTGTTCAAGACCATCGTCAGCCACGTGCCCGAGCCGGACCTCGATCCCGACGGCGCGTTTGCAATGCTCGCGACGCTGCTCGACCGCGATCCGTTCCTCGGCCGCATCCTGACCGGCCGCATCGAGAGTGGCCGGCTCGAAGTCGGCATGCCGATCCGCGCGTTGGACGTGAACGGCACCGTGGTCGAATCTGGCCGCGCGACCAAAGTGTTCGCTTACAACGGCCTCGACCGCGAACCGGTGCTCCACGCGCAGGCGGGCGACATCGTCGCCATCGCCGGGCTGACCGATGCGACCGTCTCCAATACGCTGTGCGACCCGACCGTCTCGGTGCCGATCGCCGCGCAGCCGATCGATCCGCCGACGCTGGCGATGACCTTCGCGGTCAACGACAGTCCATACGCGGGGCGCGAGGGCAGCAAGGTCCAGAGCCGCGTGATCCGCGAGCGGCTCGAGCGCGAGGCCGAAGGCAACGTCGCCATCCGCATCACCGAAAGCGCCGACAAGGACGCGTTCGAAGTCGCCGGCCGCGGCGAGCTCCAGCTGGGCGTGGTGATCGAGACCATGCGCCGCGAGGGCTTCGAGCTGTCGATCAGCCGTCCGCGCGTGCTGTTCCGCGATGGCCCCGGCGGCCGTGAGGAACCCTATGAGACGGTCGTGGTCGACGTCGACGACGAATACTCCGGCACCGTGGTCGAGAAGATGGCCCAGCGCAAAGGCGAGATGACCGACATGCGCCCGAGCGGCGCGGGCAAGACCCGGCTGACGTTCTCGGCGCCGAGCCGCGGCCTGATCGGCTACCACGGCGAATTCCTGTCGGACACCCGCGGCACCGGCATCATGAACCGCCTGTTCGAGAAGTACGGTCCCTATCGCGGGCCCATTTCCGGCCGCCAGAACGGTGTGCTGATCTCGATGGAGCAGGGTGACGCCGTGCCTTACGCACTCAACGCGCTGGAAGAGCGCGGCATCCTGTTCATCACGGGTGGCGAAAAACTCTACCAGGGCATGATCATCGGCGAGAACGCCAAGCCGCAGGACCTCGAGGTTAACCCGCTCAAGTCCAAGCAGCTCACCAACTTCCGCTCGACCGGCAAGGACGACGCCGTTCGCCTGACCCCGCCGCGCCGCATGACTCTCGAACAGGCGATCGCCTACATCGAGGATGACGAGCTGGTCGAAGTCACGCCCCAGAGTATTCGCCTGCGCAAGCGGTATCTCGATCCCAACGAGCGCAAGAAGGCGTCGCGCAAGGACGCCGCGGCGTAAGACGACGCGAGGGCCAGAGCCCTCGCGCCGCCCGCTTCGTCAGAACTCGAACCGCACCGTGCCGCCCCAGGTGCGCGGCTCGCCGGGTACGCCGGCGATCACGCCGGTGTTGCTCGGCCCGAAGTTGAGCTGCTCGAAGTAATCCACGTCGAAGGCGTTGCGCACCCAGGCGTAGATGTTGAAGCCCTCGTCGGCGCGGAAACCCAGCCGGAAGCTGGTCAGCGCGTAGGCGTCGATCCAGCTGTAGGCCGAAGGCGAAGGATTTGACGAGAAGCGCGAGCGGTGGTTGCCATCGACACCGAGGTAGACCTCGCCGTCCTTGCCGAACAACGCGATCGGCGCGTTGGCTTCGGCACCGTATGAGAACGCCCACCTGGAGACGCCCGGCAGAACCTGGCCGGAGACGTCGCAATTCTGCGGGCTCAGCGATCCGGGAACGCCGGCCGAGCCGGGCTCCTGACTGCCGCTGACGGTGGTGCCTCCGGCAAGCTCCGGCGGGCACGGAGCGTCGACGAACTTGATGTACTTGGCGTCGGTGTAGGCGCCGTTGGCGTAGGCGGTGAAGCGCTCGCTCGGCCGGATCGAGAAATCGACCTCGACCCCCTGCGTGCGCACCCGCTCGGCGTTGGCCAGATAGCCGCGCAGAACACCGAGTTGGCCGTTGCTGACATTCGCCTGGAAGTCGTCGATCGTGGTGCGGAACGCCGCGAGGTTGAGCGTCGCTTTCCGATCCCAGAACTGAGTCTTGATACCCGCCTCGAAGTGCTGGACCGATTCCGGCTTGATCTGCCCGGCTTCGAGGATCGGGTTGCCGGCGGAATCGGTCGGCACGCCGTTCTGGTTGATGCCGCCGCTCTTGAACGTCTTGGCGTAGGATCCGTAGATCAGCACATCGTCGGCGAGTTGATAGCTCAGCGTCAGGTCGTAGCTGAAATTCCAGTCGCTGAAGACCGGCTCGATCAACTGCGGCGCATAGATGCCCCGCTGGGCGACCTTGATGGGGTCGGTCTGGCCGAACAGCACCGGGTTGCCATCGGCGTCGAATACCGCGCGTTCGTAATGGCCGGACTTCTTGTCATAGTTGAACCGCACGCCCGGCTGGATGCTCAGGCGGTCGGTCACCTTGAAGTCAAGCTGGCCGAACAGCGCCAGGCTGGTCGCCTTGAGCCATTGCGTGTTGATCGCGGTCAGCCCTTCGAGAACGCTCGGATCGCTCGCCAGCGCGCCGCTGAGGTTCCACCGGCTGGCGTCGTGGCCCTGCTGCTCGGTGCCCTGGGTATCGATCCGCTGATGAAAGGCGAACGCGCCGATCACACCGCTGATGCGCTCGCCGTTGTAGTTGTAGCGCAGTTCCTGCGAGTACTGGTTCTGCTGCGACGGATTCTGGGACTTGCTGACGATCGACAGACCGAGATAGTCGCGGTCGTTTTCCGGCTTCCAATCCCAGAAGCGCCACGCGGTGATCGAGGTCAGCGTGCTGCTATCGTCGATGTCCCAAACCGCGCGCAGCGAGGCCCCGCCGGTCTTGTTGCCGGCGTTGAGCGGCGCGTCGAGGTCGCTCAGGCGGTCGAACGGATTCGCGCTCGGGGGCGCGTAGCCGAACAGCTCCGCCAAGGCTGGAAACTGCCTGTTCGCCGCGCGCTGCGTCGGGCCATAGCCGACATAGACGCCGCCACAGCATTCCGCATCCTGCGCGCTGTAGTCTCCCGAAAGGGTGACATCGAAGGTGTCGTTGGGCCGGAACAGCAACTGGCCGCGCAGGCCGAGGTTGTCCTGCCCGTTGATCCAGTTGCCACTGGTGACGTCGTAAACCGAGCCGCGGCGATCGGTGCTCGACAGCGCGATGCGTGCGGCGAGGGTATCCGACAACGGCCCCGAAGCCGCTGCCTTGGCCTGCTTGAAGCCGTAATTGCCGAGACTCAGCTCGGCGCTGCCTTCGAAGGCGAACGTCGGCTGGTTGGTTCGGATATTGATCGCGCCCGCGGTGGTGTTCTTGCCGTAGAGCGTGCCTTGCGGCCCGCGCAGCACTTCGACCTGGGCGACATCAAGGAAATCGAACACCGCCGAGGCCGGGCGCGATTGGAACACGTCGTCCACGTAGATGCCGACGCCCTGCTCGAAGCCATCGTTGGTGAGGCCGAACGGCACGCCGATCCCGCGAATGTTCACCGCGGTGTTGCGCGGGTTGGAGGAATAGACTTGTAGCGTCGGGGTCAGTTGCTGGATCTTGTAGACGCTGAACGCGCCGGTGTCGTTGATCGTGCGGCCATCGAGCACGCCGATCGCCAGCGGTACTTCCTGGGCCTGCTCGTTGCGGCGACGCGCGGTTATGATGATCACGTTCTCCGGCGTGTTGCCGTTGCTCGCGGTGGTGCCCGCCTGGTCCGTGGCGGCTGGAGCAGCGACCTCGGCTGCCGCCGCGGCGGGTGGAACCGGCGTCGCGGGTTCGTCGGCCAGTGCGGGAGTGGAAAAGGCGGCGGCCGCGAATCCGGCCAGCAGCAAAGCACGCTTGTTCATGGTCTTGGTCCCTCTGTTTCGGATCTTGCAAGCCAGCGTGGCGGGCGAGAATCGAAGCGATTCTGGCCGTGGCGGCTGGATGCATCCGGGGGACCGGTCTGCGCTGCCGTTATGTGTGGTGAGATTCGGGGGCGCCTGTAACCCGTGCGGGTCAGGCGAAGCGACGGCGCTCCGTCACGTCGACTTGCATCAGCTTTCCGTCATGTACGGTGAGCTGGACAACGCCGTACCGCAGGCGCTCAAGTGCCTCCGCAACCACGCGCAGGTGCTCGGGCAGTTCGGCGGGATCGATTTGGTTCACGCGTTCGACAGTGGCACCCATGGGGCGTCTCCGGCTTGCTACGGCGATCATTGCCGTGGGCCGCCAACTATTCTCAACTGAAATGGTTGACAAGCGTCTTGCGCCGACCGGTGCGAAAATTAACGCTCAACCGCAGGAAGGAAATCTTCGTCCGAGGCGAATGCAGGCACCGTCGCGATCGGGTCCGACAGGCGGATACCGTCGAGGATTTCGGCCGTGCGATCACGCACTTCGAGCATCAGCGCGCGGATGCGGCATTCGTCTTCCTCGACGCAGTTGCGGCACTTCTCATGCGCGAAACGACTGGCGCACGGCACCAGCGCCAGCGAGCCGCGCATCACGCGGATCAGGTCTCCATAGGTGATGTCGATCGGCGACACCGCGAGCCAGTATCCGCCGACCTTGCCGCGCTGCGAGGCGATCAGGCCATAGCGCGAAAGCTCCGACAGGATTGTCGTCAGGAAGTTCGCCGGGATATTCTGCGCCCGTGCGATTTCGGCTAGCTGCACCGGACCCTTGCCGTGTTGATCGGCAAGGTACTGCATCGCGCGGATGGCATAGCGGGTCTTCTGCGACAACATGCCCAAAAGATGCGCCTTGCCGCTTCAGACCGCAACAAGGCGCGCCACATTTCCGCCTGATTTACGCCGCGAGAGCTTCCTTTGCATCGGCAAGGATCATGTCGGCGCCTTTTTCAGCGATCATGATCGTCGGCGCGTTGGTATTGCCGCTCGAGATTTTTGGCATCACGCTGGCGTCGATCACCCGCAGACTCTCGACTCCGCGCACCTTGAGATCGGGCGTGACCGGGAAGCGTTCGTCCCCCATCGCGACTGTGCCGACGCAGTGATAGAGCGTGCCGCCGGCGACCCTTGCGTAGCCAAGCATCGCCTCGTCGGTGTCGCCGAACGGATCGCCGGCTTCCTTCATATACGGTGCGAGGGCGGGCTGCCGCCAGATGTTGCGGATGATCTTGAGCTGGTCGACCACGCTCTGCTTGTCGATCGGGTCGCTCAGGTAATTCGGTACGATCTTCGGCACCACTGTACCGTCGGGCGACTGCGCATGGATCGATCCTCTCGATTCGGGTCGCAGCTGGCAGGGGTTCGAGGCCAGCCCCGGATCCTTGTCGAGCCGCAGGCCCTGATACCGGTTGAGGTATTCGAGATCCATGGATGCAGCCATCACGTGAATCTGCACGTCGGGATACTGCAGCGTGTCGCGCGTTTTCACGAACGCGCAGCCGTGCGCCACCGCATAGCTGAGCAAGCCCTTGCGGGTGAGCCCGTACTTGGCGATTTCACCCAGCAGGCGCACGCCGCGGCTGAGCTGGTTGATCGAATGGTGCGGCTCCTTGAGTGCAGCCTGGCAGCCGATCATGTAGTGGTCCTGCAGGTTCTCGCCGACCAGCTTCGATTCGTGCACCACGCTGACGCCGAGGCCCTGCAGCAGCGCGCCCTGGCCCACGCCCGAGATCTCCAGCAGCTTGGGACTTTCGACCGCGCCGGCGGCGAGGATTACCTCGCGTGCCGCCATCACGCGGCGGGTTTCGCCATTCTGCCGGAACTCGACGCCGATTGCTTTCTTGCCGTCCCACAGGATGCGGGTGGTCATCGCGCGTGTCTCGACGGTGAGGTTCGGCCGCTTCATTGCCGGGTGGAGATAAGCGACCGCAGCCGAATGACGGCGGCCGTTCTTGGCGGTCATCTGGAAGAAGCTGCAGCCTTCCTGATTGCCGTCGTTGAGGTCCGGCTTGTAGGGAATGCCCGCCTCCACGCAGGCATGGACAAGCGCGGCCGAGACCGGATGCTCGTCAGGAAAGTCCGACACGTTGAGCGGGCCGCCGGAGCCGTGGAACTCGTCCTCGCCGCGCTCCTGATTCTCGCTCTTGCGGAAGTAGGGCAGCACCTCGTCCCAGCTCCAGCCGCGCGCGCCCATCTGCGCCCAGCCGTCATAGTCG
>CAYNXB010000079.1:0-12399 GCA_964401045.1 uncultured Sphingomonadaceae bacterium
GCGAAGTATTCGATGAAGAAGTCCGCGTCGTACTTCAGGCTCTGCTGGTAGAGCGCATGGAGCATCGCGTGGCCGGTGCGGTCGGCGGCGGCGGCGGTGCGCTGAACCGGCGGCCCTTCGCCCATGTTCTGCATGTGGCCGCCGAACGGGCGCTGGTAGATCGTGCCGTTGTCGTTGCGGCTGAACGGGACGCCCGCGTGTTCCAGCTCGTAGACCGCGTTCGGCGCCTCGCGCACCATGTATTCGATCGCATCCTGATCGCCGAGCCAGTCCGACCCTTTGACGGTGTCGTACATGTGCCATTGCCAGTGATCGGGCGAATTGTTGCCGAGACTGGCGGCGATTCCGCCCTGCGCGGCCACGGTGTGGCTGCGGGTGGGGAAGACCTTGGTGATACAGGCCGTTTTCAGCCCGCCCTCGGCCGCACCCATCGTCGCGCGCAGGCCGGAGCCCCCGGCACCGACGACCACGACGTCGTAGGTATGATCAATGATCTTGTAGGCGGACTGAGCCGATTCTTCAGCCATCTTACGCAGCGGTCCCCAGCGCGATCTTGAGAATGCTGACGATCGCGAGTGCAACACCGCCGCAGGCGACGAGGTTGAGCAGCACCGTGACCGCGAAGCGGTTGCCGGTTTCGTGGACGTAGTCCTCGATCATCACCTGCAGCCCCAGTCGCGCGTGCCAGAACAGCGAGATCACCAGCAGGATCATCATCGTGGAAGGGATCAGGCCGCCCATCCAGTCCGTCACCGTCGCCTGGTCGAGGCTCGGCAGCAGCAGCAGCGAAACGATGAAATAGGCCATCACGAACAGGTTGCTCGCCGCGGTGACCCGCTGCTGGGCCCAGTGGCCGGTGCCTTCGTGCGCCGGGCCGGTGCCGCGCACCTCGCCCAGCGGAGTTCCCTTGTCCACCATCGTCAGCCTCCTCAGAGCAGGATCAGCGCCGCCCAGAAGGCAGCGGTGAGAATGATGCCGGAGGCAATCGAGAGGATCGAGCCGGCCTTGTTGGTGTCGAGTTCATAACCCGCGCCCATGTCGAGCACGAGGTGGCGGATGCCCGAAGACATGTGGTTGAAGAATGCCCACGACACGCCGACCAGGATGATGATCCCGTACCAGCTCGACGCCTGCTTCGCGAAGACGGCGTAGGCATCCGGCCCGCTCGCCAACGCGGCGAGCCACCAGGCGAGGATCGGCAGGCCGACAAAGGCCATCCCGTCACCCGTGGCGCGGTGGAGGATCGAGGTCAGCATGTGCGGTCCCCATTTCCAGATCGTGATGTGCGGCGAGAGCGGGCGTGAGGCCATCGGATGAGTCCGGTGCTGCTGAAAGTGCGCCGTCCTTAGGCATCGCGCCGGAATACCGCAAGCGCCCGACGGTTTGCGGACTTGATACTCGACAACCCCGCCCTCCCCGACGATAGTCCGCACGAGGGAGCCAAGATGGACGGTGTGCACGACATGGGCGGCCTGGCGGACTTCGGCCCGGTCCGCGCCGAACCGGACGAGCCGGTGTTTCACGAGGAGTGGCAGCGGCGCACGTTCGCGATGAACATGTGCGCGCTGGCCTACATCGGACCGGTCGACCGGGTGCGGCACTCCATCGAGCGGATGGACCCGGTCGAATACCTGACGACCAGCTATTACGAGCACTGGATCCACGCGCTCGCCACGCTGGCTCAGGAGCTTGGCTATGTCACCGCCGAGGAACTCGCGAGCGGGCAAGTGGCAGACCCTGTCACGCTGCCATATCCCGCCCCCTCGGCAGACGCGGTGATCGGGCTGTTGCGCGGCGGAGTCCCGGCAACCCGCGAGATTGCTATCGAGCCCGCGTTCCAGGCGGGCGACAAGGTCCGCGCGCGCAACTTCGAATTCCCCGGCCATACGCGGCTGCCGCGCTATCTCCGGGGCAGGACAGGCACGGTGATCGCGTTCCGCGGCAACCACGTCTTTCCCGATACGCACGCCCACGACCGCGGCGAGAACCCGCACCCGCTCTACACCGTACGCTTCGAGGCTGCCGAACTGTGGGGCGACAACGTGCGGCGGCGTGACTGCGTGCACGTCGACCTGTGGCAAACCTATCTGGAGCGGGCGGCATGAGCGACCACGATCACGATCATCACGGCCACGATCACGATCATGGGGCGCCGCCGAACCCCTATCACCGCACCGACCGGGATGCGGAGCGCAACCGGCAGCTTGCCGAGCAGGTTGCCAGGCTCGAAGCGGTGCTGGTCGAGAAAGGCCTGGTCGACCGGGACGCGCTCGACCGGGTGGTCGCGCTCTATGAAAACGATCTCGGCCCGATGAACGGCGCCAGGGTCGTCGCCCGCGCATGGACCGACCCAGACTACAGGGAGCGCCTGCTCGACGACGCGACCGCGGCGATCGGCGAGCTCGGGTTCGGCGGGTTGCAGGGCGAGCACATGGTCGTGGTCGAGAACACGCCCGAGGTACACAACCTCGTCGTCTGCACGTTGTGCTCCTGCTACCCGTGGCCGGTGCTCGGGCTGCCGCCGACGTGGTACAAGGATGCGGCATACCGCTCTCGCGTGGTCAACGATCCGCGCGGCGTGCTGGCCGATTTTGGCACCGAGATCGCCGACGAGGTCGAAGTGCGGGTGTGGGACAGCAGCGCCGAGATGCGCTACCTTGTCCTGCCCGAACGCCCCGCCGGCACCGACGCCCTCGATGAGGAGCAACTCGCCGCGCTGGTCGAACGTGACGCGATGATCGGGGTGAAGAAGGTCGTCGCCCGATGAATGCAAGGCCGGAAATCGTCGAGATGCGGGCGACGGCCCTCCCCCGGATGAGCGGCGAGCTGGTATTCCATGACGAATGGGAACGGCGCGCGTTCGCCATCGCGGTGAGCCTCGCCGAGCAGGGCCGGTTCGCGTGGCCGCAGTTCCAGGCCAACCTGATCGACGCGGTCGGGGTGGCGGAAGCTGTCGATCCGCTCCATCCGAGCCGCGGCTACTACGAAAGCTGGCTGGCGGCGCTCGAGACCACCCTGTCGCAAACGCGGTTGCTTGAGGCGCCGCGGGCGGGCTGAGCACGGCGATGATCACTGTCCTCCTCACAGGCTCCTCGCGCGGGATCGGCTGTGCGATCGCCGAGGCGCTGCGCGCGCGCGGCGCGCGGGTGATCGGCCATGCCTCCAGCGTCGGCGACGAGGACACGATTGCCGCGGACTTCTCCGATCCGATCGGCCCGCAGCTTTTGTGGGAGGAAGCGATCGAACGGGCCGCCGGGCGGATCGACGTGCTGGTGAACAACGCCGGCATCTTCGCCGCTAATCCGCTCGACGGATCGGACATCGAATGGCTCGATGCGTGGGAAGATACGATGCGGATCAACCTCACCGCCGCCGCGCAACTCAGCCGGTTCGCGATCCAGCACTGGCGGGAAGCGGGGAATGAGGGCCGCATCATCCACATCGCCAGCCGCGCCGGCCATCGCGGCGACAGCCCCGAACACTGGCACTACGCCGCTTCGAAAGGCGGCATGATCGCGCTGCACAAGACGATCGCGCGGGCTTACGCTGCCGATGACATCCTGAGCTTCGCCATCGCGCCTGGCTTCACCGACACCGCGATGGCCGATGACTACCTCGCCAGCCGGGGCGGCGCGGGCCTGCTCGCCGACATCCCGCTGGGCCGCGTCGCGGAGCCGGAGGAGATCGCCGCCATCGCCACCTTCTGCGCCCTCGATGCGCCGCCAAGCATGACCGGAACGGTGATCGACGCCAATGGAGCCAGTTACGTCAGATGATTATTTCCCGCGTTGAACTAACCGTGGCATTGGCGCTCCTTTTCACCGGGTGCGCCACTCCCGGTACGCCGCCTTCGAACGCGACACCGCAGCAAGCCGCGTGGGCGGCGCAATGCTCCGACGATTCCGGCTGGGACGATCCCGGCCCGCCGTTCAGGGTCTACGGCAACACGTACTATGTCGGCACTTGCGGGATCGCTTCGATCCTCGTCACCGGCGATCAGGGCAATATCCTGATCGACAGCGGGACGGAAAAGGGCGCGGACCTGGTCGCCGCCAATATCCGCGCGCTCGGCTTCGATCCGTCGGACGTAAAAGTACTGCTCATGACGCATGAGCACGGCGATCATATCGGCAGCATGGCGCGGCTGCAGCAGCTGACCGGCGCGCGACTGCTGGCGTCGCCACCCGCCGCCGAAGCCCTGGCTAGCGGCAAGGCGACCAGGGACGACCCGCAGTTCGCGATCGATCCCGGCTTCGTGCCCGCGCGCGTTGACGGGCAGGTCCATGATGGCGTTCCGGTGACGCTCGGCAACCTCTCGCTGACGCCGCTGCAAACGCCCGGCCACACGCCCGGCGCGACGAGCTGGCAGTGGCGCTCCTGCGAAGGGAATGTTTGCCGGACCATCGTCTACGCCGACAGCCTCTCGCCGGTAAGCGCCGATAGCTATAAATTCAGCGATCATCCGGCCTATCTCGCCGATTTCCGCCGCAGCATCGCGCGGCTGGCGCAGCTCGATTGCGACATCCTGCTCAGCCCACACCCGTCCGCGAGCGCGATGCATGACCGGCTCGCCAAGGGGGCACTCGCGGACCCGGCGGCCTGCCAGGCCTATGCCGCCGGTCGCACACGGCAGCTCGATGAACGTCTCGCGAAGGAAGCCGGTGGCAAGTAGTTGGAAGCTGGTCGCGCGTGCCTCGAAGCGACGCGTGCAGGCGGCCCTGCTCGCGCACGACGAGGCGTGGGACTGGGACCACGAAATCGTGCTCAGCGGGCGCGAAGTCACCGAGAACCGGCCCAACGATTGGGTCATCGAAGCATGGCTGCCGCGCAAGCCGCGCAAGGCCGACAAGGATGCGCTGGCCGCGCTGTTCGGCAAAAGGGCGCCCCGGATCGTGGAAGAAAAGCTGCCTGACGCAGACTGGCTGGTGCTCAGCCAGCAGGGCGTCGCGCCGATCCGTGCGGGCCGGTTCCATGTCCACACGCCCGATTTCGAGAGCGTTGCCGAGCCCGGTGTGATCGACTTCGCGATCCCGGCGAGCCAGGCGTTCGGCACCGGCCACCATGCGACCACCGCCGGCTGCCTCGCGATGCTCGACGCGATGAAACGGCGCGGGCTCGTGGTGCGCAATCTCGCCGACATCGGGACCGGCACCGGGCTGCTCGCGTTCGCCGCACTGGCACTGTGGCCCCGGGCGCCGGCCACCGCGAGCGACATCGATTCCGTATGCCTCGGCGTGGTCGCCGAAAACGCCGCCGCCAACCGTGTGCCGATGGGCTCCGGCGCAGGCGCGCTGACGATGCTAGTGGCCGATGGCATGGAACATTCGCTGCTCGCCGCGCGGGGGCCGTACGACCTGCTGATCGCCAACATCCTGGCGGGACCGCTGGTCGAGCTGGCGGAGGATTTCGCGCGCGCGGTGGTCCCGGGCGGCAGCGTGGTTCTCGGCGGATTGCTGGTCGATCAGGAAGCGGCGTTGCGCGCCGCCTATCGCCGTGCGGGCTTCCGCCTCGCCGCGCGGCTGGACAATCAGGGATGGTCGATCCTGTGGTTGCGCCGGCGCGGATAGCGCGCATCGCGGGCGGGACGCTCGCAGGGGCCGCCCTGATCCTCGGCACCGTCGCGCTCACGGCCTGGATCGGCAGCTCGATCCCGCGCAACGCAGGCTGGCGCGAACCCGGGCAGGGCGTCGAGCTGATGCTCGAGACCAATGGCTTTCATACCGCGATCGTCATGCCGGTGATGACCCCGATCAAGGACTGGCGCGATACGTTCCCCGAAGCGGCGCGCATCACACCGACCGGAGCGGTAACGCACATCGCGGTCGGCTGGGGTGAGGAGGACGTGTTCCTCCACACGCCGACATGGTGGGACCTCAAGGCCCGGCCCGTGCTGCGCATCGCTACGACCGGTGGCGTCGGCATCATGCGGGTGAGCACCTATGTGCGCCCCGCGCCGAGCGAATGGCACCGCCCGTTCCGCGTCACGCCCGGCCAATACGCTAAGCTGGTGCAGCGGGTCGAAGCCGCGCTCGGCCCGCCCCGCCCGGACGGCACGCGGGTGGTGTTGCGCGACAGCTATTCGGACGACGATTACTACTTGGCACGCGGGCGCTACACACTGACGCGGACCTGCAACCAATGGGTCTCCGACACCCTTGCCGAAGCGGGGGTGAGAATCGGATGGTGGACACCGTTCGCAGGCGGCGTCACCAAGTGGGTGCCCGCACCTTCCGAACGGCAATGACGATCCGGTCGACGGCGAGCAGCGCCAGCAGCGAAGCGCCGAACAGAGGCAGCAGCAGGCCAAGAACCACCAGCGCCGCGACGACCGTTTTCGGGGTTGTGCCCTGCTTCGGCGGCGCGCTCACCGGCTTGCGGCGACGCCACATCACGAACCCGCTGACCGCCATCGTCACCAGCCCGAGCGCCGTCAGCACGCCGACCAGCTGATTGATCCACCCGAACAACTGCCCGGTGTGCCACGCAATCCCGTAGCCGATCGCGCGGTCGATCGGATGGCTGTCGCCAAACCTTTCGCGCGATAGTTCGACCTGCCCGCTCGAGTCATACCCGACGGTCGTCTGCAACGGCACGTTCGCCGCGTCGGAGCGCATCGTCCAGCCATCCACCCCCGGCGCGCCGAAACGTCCCGGCGCACCCGGCGGCGTGACGATCGCCGGGAACGCCAGCTTCTCCGCCGCCGCCCGCGAAACCACGCGGTCGAACGCCTGTATATCGAACGGCCCGCCGCCGCCCATCGCGACCATGTGATGGTGATGCTCCCCGCCATCCGCCGGCGCGGCCCGCGCGCTGTCGATTTCCCAGCTCGGCGCGCCTTTCACCCAGCCCAGCTCCGCGCGCACCGTGGCGAACGCCGGACCCCAGACGCCCGCCCATGGCAGGCCGCTGACCAGCAGCACCAGCGCCAGCGACGAGATCCAGAACCCGGTCACCGCATGGAGATCGCGCCAGAACGCCCTTTTACCCAGCCCCAGCCGCGGCCACACGACGCCGGCGGCGCCCTGCCCGCGCGGCCACCACAAGTAGAGGCCGGAGAGGATCATCACGATAGCCCAGCACGCGGCCAGCTCGACCAGCCGGTTGCCCACCTCGCCGATCAGCAACTGGCTGTGGACGCGCTTGACCACGGCCATGATCCGCCGATCCGGGTCGAACTCGCCCACCACCGTGCCTCCCGGTGAGACGAACACTTCCCGCACCGCGCCTTCGGGCAGCGCCACGCGCACCAGCCCCGCATCGCCAAGCCGCTCAGGGAGCCGATAATCGAGGAAGGTGCTCCCCGGATGCGCCGCCAGCGCCGCGCCGACTTGCCGGTGCGGCTCGACCTGCCCCCCCGGCATCCCGTCGAACGCGCGCTCCTCCCACCGATCGATCTGCGGCTTGAACAGATAGGTCGCGCCCGAAAGCGCCAGCGTGAGGATGAACGGGATGACGAACAGCCCGGCGTAGAAATGCCAGCGCCAGATCGTGGCGTAGAGGCCGCCGGGCCGGGATCGGGTTCGCGTCACCACCGGAAACGCACCCCGCCGAACACCGCCCGGCCGATCCCCGGATTGAACAGCTCGGAGTTCGCGTCGGCCACGCCCGCGACCGCCACGGTCGAGATGTAGTGCTTGCTCGTCAGGTTGCGGCCCTCGACATAGGCCGACCAGTGCCCGCCCGCGTCGAACCCCGCCTTGAGATTGAGCAGGGCATAGGGATCGACGGTGAGGCTGTTGGCGTTATCGGCGAAGTAATGCCCGGGCGCCCATTCCACGTTCGGGCCGGCGTAGAACCCCGCGCGATGCTTGTAGAGCATCTCCGCGCGAAGGTAGTGCCTGGGCACCCCGGCCAGTTCGTTATCGCCATAGGTCGGATCGTCGTCGAAGTTGAAATCGCTGTACGTGTAGGCCGCCGTGAGCGCGAGCGCATCGCCCGATGCCGAAAGCGGAATCTCCCCGTCCAGCCCCGCCTCGATCCCCTGGTGCACCGTGCGGCCCGCGTTGACCGTGCTGCACAGCGCCCATGGTGCCGTCTTCAGGCATTGCAGCTCGTCGCGGATTTCCGAACGATAGAACGACACGTCCCAGCCAACCGGGCCCTCCCGCCCACGCGTGCCGATCTCGTAGGTCGTCGCGCGCTGCGCCTTCAGGTCCGGCGCGGTGATGACGTTCGCGTCGTAGCTCGGCACTTCGGCACTACGGGATATGTTGGCGAACACCTGCACATCGGGTGTGGCGTCCCACAACACGCCCGCCCGCGGGCTCCACAAGTCGTAGGTCCGGCTGCCCGATTGGTCACCGTCGGACAGGAACCTGTCGCGCCGGTCACGGGTCGCGTGAAGGTATTGCACCCCGGCAATCAGCGCCAGGTTCGGCCGGATGTAGAGCGAATCCTCTCCGTAGGCCGAGAACGTCTTTGGCTTGTCGACCATCGACACGGTCAGCGCGCCTTTCTCGGCCGCGACGTTGACGAACTGCTTGGTGTCGATCGTGCCCTGCTGGAGGTTGGCCCCCAGGATCAGGCGATTGCGCACCGTGCCCAGCGATCGGTCGTCCACCCCGCGCACGAAGCCGCCGAAATCGTCGACAGTGTAATCCAGGTACTGGTAGATCGGGTGATCGACATGGCGGTGGTTGTAGAACCCGCCGAACTCCAGCGTCGTCTCGCCCAGCCGCACGGTCGTCTTGCTGATCGCGCGGATCGAATCGACATTGCGCTGCTGGTCCTGCCCGACCCACACCGGATTGGCGGAGCGCGGGGCCGTCAGCGCCTGCTCCTTCGATACCTCCCCCGGAATGCGCTGATTGGTCGATGCGCCATAGAGATAGACCCGCGTCCCGGCGTTCGGGGATAGCTGGTAGCCAAGGTTGAAGCTGGCGCGCAGCGCGTCACCGTCGCTGTGCTCACGATAGCCGTCGATCCGCTGCGCCGATGCGGTGCCGAACCAGTCGAGCGCCCCGGACGTTCCGCCAATGCTGGCCTGGCCCTTCACGTAGCCGAAGCTGCCGCCATCGACCCGGCCTTCGAACGCCGGGGCATCGCGCCCGGTGGGCGTGACCAGGTTGATCGCCCCGCCCAGCGCATTGGCGCCATAGCGCAGCGCGTTGGCGCCTTTGTATACTTCGACGTAGCGATAGGCGCTCGGATCGATCTCGAAGAAATCGGCCAATCCGTCGGACGTGTTCATCGGCACGCCGTCGAGATAAAACGCAATGCCCCGCGCCCCGTAAGCCCGGCTCAGACCCGATCCGCGGATCGAGACGCGCGCGTCGTCGCCCATGCGCGGCTGCGTGATTACGCCCGGCACATAGCCGAGGATGTCCTTGATGGTCTGGACCGGCGTGTTCTTGAATTGCGTGTCGGGCACGACCTCGACCGCGCCGGGCGTGTGCCGGATTTCGGCAGTGGCCTGGTCGATGTCGGGCGTGCCGGTGACGATGATCGTGCGTTGCGGTTCGCTGTCCTCGGCGAGAGCGGGCGCGAAGGCGGTGCCTGCCAGGAGCAGGCCGATAGAAAGCTTGTACATTATTATTCCTGATCCTTGTCGGCGCGCAGCCCGGGCCGGGCGCGCGCGCATTTGGGAACCGCCGGGCAGAAGCCGGCAGGCGATCAGGCGTTGGCGGGAGGTCCGCGGCTCGGCGGGCGCGGGTAGAGCGAGGCCGCGCGTTGTGCCGCCTCGTGGTAGCCGGCTAGCACGGGCGCGGCCGGATTGAGCGCCGGCAGCACCAGCGGCGGCGGCAAGTCGATGGCACCGATCCCGGCGAACGCGCAATGCGAAGGCGCGTTGTCTTTCTTGGGCGCATCCTGCTTGAGCGGAACGTGCACCAGGCCGCCAGCGCCGCAGATCGTCAGGGTGATCGATCCGTCGCCGGTGCGCTCCGGCATGAAACCCTGCGGCACCGCTGTGCGCAGCAACAGCACCACGGCGATGAGCAGCCATGCCCATCCAGCGATCCTGCGATTGCCCCACGCGCGAGTCATGGCGCCGCCGCTAGTCTTGTGCGCTCCACCTGTCGAGCGCCTTGCGGTAAGCCTCGCGCGCGGCGTCACGCTCGCGTTCGAGCCTGGCGCGTTCCGTCGCCTGCTTTGCCCGCAGCGCATCGAGCGTGCGCTCGAGCGTGGCGACTGCGGCCTGCTGTGTGCGGCGCGCGCCGGCGAGCGCCTTTTCTGCGGCGTCGACCTTGTCGCGCTTGGGCGGTGGCTTGGGCTTTGCCGCCCTTCGCGGCTTGGCCGGTTCTTTCTCCGCCGTGCCCGCAGCAGCGTTCGCCTTCCTCTTCGGCAGCGCTTTCAGATGATCCGCAAGGCCGCCCCGCGAAACGCGGATAACCTCGCCCGGATGCGCGAGCGGTTCGCGCACCAGCTTGGCGTCGGTGACTTCCTCGGCCACGCCGCGCGCGAACAGGTCGGCGTCGGCACCCCACGCCGCGAGCGCCGCCTTGCGGCTCGGCGCGGCGACGTAGGCATCGTGGAACCCGATCGCGGTGCGGAAGACCTTGAGCTTGCGCGGCATGGTGCGAGAATGCCGGCGGGCGAGCGGCGGTTCCTTAAGGCGCGCGCCTGTCGTCGTCGTCGCGCTTCTTCCTGCCCTTCGCGGCGAGCTCCATCGCAATGCCCAGCGCGATACCGATTCCGATGCCAGCGCCGATATTGCCCATCGACAGGCCGATCGCGACGCCGATCACCACGCCCGCTCCGATGTATAATCCAGTCATGTCCTCATCCTGCTGATTTGACGATCTCCGCCCATGCCGCCTCGTCGATCACCTCGATCCCCAGCTCGGCCGCTTTCTTTAGCTTAGAGCCCGCGCCCGGCCCTGCAACCACCAGGCCGGTCTTGGGCGAGACCGATCCTGCCGCTTTCGCGCCGAGCCGCTCGGCCTGGGCCTTGGCCTCGTCGCGGCTCATGGTCTCGAGCTTGCCGGTGAAGACGACAATCTTGCCCGAGACCGCGCTGGCCATGGTTTCGACCACGAACGGGGGCGGATCGACTTCGGCCAGCAGGTCGTCCCACACCGCCTGGTTGTGCTCCTCATGGAAGAAATCGCCGAGCGCCTCGACCACCACCGGGCCGACGCCTTCGATCGAGGTCAGCCGCGCGCGCGCGTCGGCGTCGCCCGCGCGGGCCAGTTCAGCCGCCTCGCGCAGCGCGGGCAGCGTCGCGAACTCCTTGAGCAGATCCCGCGCGGTGACCGCGCCGACATGGCGAATGCCCAGCCCGAACAGCAGCCGCGCGGCGTCAGGGCGGCGCTTGGCCTCGATCGAGGCGAGCAGGTTGTCGACCGACTTGTCCTGCCAGCCCTCGCGCCCCACCAGGTCATCGCGGTGATGGCGCAGGCGAAAGATGTCCGCCGGGCCATGGGCCAGCCAGCCCAGCTCCATGAACTCGAGGATGGTCTTTTCGCCCAGCCCCTCGATATCGAGCGCGCCGCGGCTGGCGAAATGCCGCAGCCGCTCGAACTGCTGCGCCCGGCACACCAGCCCGCCGGTGCAGCGCACGTCGACTTCGCCCTCCTCGGCTACCGCCTCGCTGTCGCACACCGGGCAGCGGCTCGGAAAGACGTACGCCTCGCGCTTTGCGTCGCGCGTCAGGTTCTCGACCACTTGCGGGATCACGTCGCCCGCGCGCTGGATCACCACCGTATCGCCTTCGCGCAAGCCAAGCCGGGCGATCTCGTCACGGTTGTGCAGCGTGACATTCACCACCGTCACCCCGCCCACCAGCACCGGCGCGAGTCGCCCTACCGGGGTGAGCTTGCCGGTTCGCCCGACCTGGATATCGATTTTCTCGAGCGTGGTTTCAGCGCGCTCGGCGGGGAACTTGTGCGCCAGCGCCCAGCGCGGCGCCTTGCCGATCGCGCCCAGCCGGCCCTGCCAGTCGAGCCGGTTCACTTTGTAGACCACGCCGTCGATCGCGTAGGGCAGCCCGGCGCGGCGCTCACCGATGCTGCGGTAATGCTGCAGCATTTCCTCGGCGCCGCCGCACAATTTCAGATCGCGCGAGATCGGCAGGCCCCAGCCCTCGATCCGGCGCATCGCCTCGAACTGGGTCTCGGCGAGCGGCTCGGACAGCGCGCCCCAGCCGTGGGCCCAAAACCGCAGTGGGCGCGCGGCGGTGACGCTCGCGTCCTTCTGCCGCAGCGAGCCTGCTGCCGCGTTGCGCGGGTTGGCGAACTGGCGAACGCCCGTGGGATCGAACGGCTCGCCCTTCGACTCGGCAGTTGTTTTGGCCTCGGCCATCAACCGCTCGTTGAGTGCAGTAAACGCCGCGTTCTCCATGTAGATTTCGCCGCGCACCTCGACCAGATCGGGCACGTTCTTGCCCGCTAATTGCTGCGGCACATCCGCGACATGCGCGACGTTGGCGGTGACGTTCTCTCCCACCTCGCCATCGCCGCG
>CAYNXB010000080.1:0-11977 GCA_964401045.1 uncultured Sphingomonadaceae bacterium
GGGCAGTTGGGGCCGATCAGGCGCGATTTCGAGCCCGAGAGCGCGCGCTTCACGCGCACCATGTCCATTACCGGAACGCCTTCGGTGATGGCGACGATCAGCTCGATCTCTGCGTCGATCGCCTCGAGGATCGAATCCGCTGCGAACGGCGGCGGCACGTAGACCACGCTGGCGGTCGCGCCGGTGGCGGCTTTCGCCTCTTGCACGGTGTCGAACACCGGCAGGCCGATATGCGTCTGCCCGCCTTTGCCCGGCGTGACCCCGGCGACCATCTGGGTACCGTAGTCGAGCGCCTGCTGCGTGTGGAACGTGCCGGTTTCGCCGGTCATCCCCTGCGTGATGATCTTGGTCGTGCGGTCGACGAGAATGCTCATTTCAGGTTTCCGTCGATGCCCTTGCACGCCACCAGCAGATCCTTGACCGCGTCGACCGAGGCCTGGAAGTTCTCCTTGGCCTCGTCATCGAGCGCGATCTCGATCACTTCCTCGACGCCATTCGCGCCGAGCACCGCCGGAACGCCCACGAACAGCCCATCGAGGCCGTACTTGCCGTCGACATGCACCGCGCAAGGCAGGATGCGCTTCTGATCGCCGAGATAGGCTTCCGCCATTGCGATCGCGCTGGTGGCGGGGGCGTAGTAGGCCGATCCGGTCTTGAGCAGGCCAACGATCTCGCCGCCGCCGGCGCGGGTACGGGCGACCACGGCGTCGATCTGCTCCTTGCTGGACTTGCCCATCGCGACGAGGTCGTCGACCGGGATGCCCGAGACGGTGGTGTAGCTGGTGACCGGAACCATCGTGTCGCCGTGGCCACCGAGCACGAACGCGTTCACGTCCTTGACCGAGACGCCGAATTCCCACGCGAGGAACGTGGCGAAGCGCGCGCTGTCGAGCACGCCGGCCATGCCGACGATCTTGTGGTGCGGCACGCCCGAATATTCGCGCAGCGCCCACACCATCGCATCGAGCGGGTTGGTGATGCAGATCACGAACGCGTCGGGCGCGTGGTTCCTGATGCCTTCGCCGACCGACGCCATCACCTTGAGGTTGATGCCGAGCAGATCGTCGCGGCTCATGCCGGGCTTGCGCGCCACGCCCGCGGTGACGATCACCACGTCCGCGCCTTCGATATCGGCATAATCGTTGGTGCCGGTGATCTTCGTGTCGAACCCTTCGATCGGGCCGCACTGGCTGAGGTCGAGCGCCTTGCCCTGGGGAATACCCTCGGCGATGTCGAACAGGACGATGTCGCCCATTTCCTTTTTCGCTGCGAGGTGGGCGAGGGTGCCGCCGATCATACCGGCGCCGACGAGGGCGATCTTCTTGCGAGCCATGGGGTTCGACTGTCCTTCCTTGGCGGACGCTTGCAATGCGGTTCGTTCCGGCGAGCTTCCGCGTCCAGCGAAGCAGGCCGGCACCGTTGATGCGGCGTGCCCTAGGCTTGTGAAATCATCATTGCAACGTGCTTAGCGTAGAAAAATGAACAACTTAAAAGCAATTGAGAAGCGTTTGCATTAATGGTGTTCATTTTTATGTGGCATTGCAAGGGCTAGCGGACCTACCCGGCTTTAGGCGATTGATTTTGCTAGGCCGGCGATCACGAAATCGTTTCGTGCCGAAGAAAATCGGAATGTCGATCAGCTCGCCAGGCGAGCCGCCGGATCGCTGTCCTTTTCCTGCGCCAGCAGCATCGCGGCCAGATAGTCCGGCACCGCGCGACTAAAGTAGTAGCCCTGGCCCAGCGTACAGCCTGCGGCACGTACCGCATGGACCTGGTCGATCGTCTCAAGGCCCTCTGCGACGATCTCCATCTCGAGCGTCGAGCCCATCTCCGCGACTGCGCGGATAATCGCATCGCTCTTGAGCCCGACGTTGGGGCCGGAGACGAAACTGCGATCGACCTTGATCTTCTTGAACGGGAACTTGTTGATGTAGCCGAGCGAGGAATAGCCCGTGCCGAAGTCATCGAGTGCGAAGCGCACGCCTTCGGCCGAGAGATCCTCTATGAAGCGCGCGGTGTGCTGGTTGTCGTCGATGAACAGGCTCTCCGTGACCTCGAGCTCCAGCCGGCGCGGATCGAGCTTGGCGTCACGCAGCGCGGTAAGAATGCCGAGAGCCGCGCCGGGAGCGCGGATCTGCACCGGCGAGAGGTTGACCGCGAGCGTCACATCCTCGGGCCATTGCGCGGCCGCCTTGGCCGCTTGCGCTGTGATCCAGTTGCCGAGCGTGATGATCACGCCGGTTTCCTCCGCCACCGGAATGAACTCGTCCGGCCGTAGCTCGCCCTTCTCGGGGTGGAACCAGCGCACCAGAGCCTCGAAGGTCCTGATGTGGCCGGTTTCGAGGTCGACGATCGGCTGGAAGAAGATCGACAGCTCGTCGCGTTGCAGCGCGGCGCGCAGCTCGGCCTCGATCTCCTTCTTGCGCACCAGATCGCGGTTCATCGCCGGGTCGAAGAAGCGGACCTGGTTCTTGCCGTTGATCTTTGCGTGGTAGAGGGCGAGGTCCGCTCCCTGCATCAGCGTATCGATGTCCTGTCCATCGTCGGGGAGGAGCGCGATGCCCATCGAGCAGCCGAGCTCGAGCCGCTCGCCGTCGATGCGGAACGGGCGGTTGATCTCTTCGAGAATGCGGCCGGCGAGCCGCTCGCTGTCCGCGCGGGACGCAAGCTCGCGGGCGACGATAAACTCGTCGCCGCCGAAGCGGGCGACGATCGCGTCCGAGTGGGCGGTTTCCTTCAGCCGACGCGCGACTTCGGCGAGCACGCGGTCGCCGACTGGGTGGCCAAGGGTGTCGTTGACTTCCTTGAACCGGTCGAGGTCCAGCCAGAACAGCGCCAGCTTGCTGGTCGGATCGCGCGCCATCATGATCTCGACCAGCTCGTGGTTGAGGCCGGCGCGATTGGCGAGGCTGGTGACGACGTCGGTGCGGGCAAGCGTCTGCATCTTCTCCGCCAGCTTTGCGCTGGTCTCGGCGGCCATGATCTGCTCCTTGAACGTGCGGAACACGCTCATGATGACCGAGGCCATCGCCACGATCATGAGCATCGCCGAGATCGCGAGCACGATCATCGCGAAGCTGCCGACGATGAGGCAGCCGATCACCACCGGCATCACCGACAGGAGGAGCTGGGTCATGGCGATGAACGGACGCCCGGCGTTGCGGGCCGAGATGCCGGTGCCGTAGGCAACGGCGTAAGTGCACATCAACGCGTCGACGTGTGGATCCACGACGAGGACGAGGACGCCGGCGGTGATGAGGCCGGAGAGCAGGGCGTAGCTGAACGCGCCGGCTTCGTAGAGCCGCTCGAGCAGGGCAGTATCGCGCGATCGCGGGCGCCAGGCGATCCAGTATGCGAGACCGACGCGCATCACGGCAACGGCGATCAGCAGCACCGCGCAGACGACGACGAAGGGCTCGCGGCTGACGATCGCGGCGGTCGTGCTCGCGGCGACGCCGCACATTGCCCCGAGCAGCAGGCTTATCGGATGCGTGTAGAGCGTTGCGACCAGCTTAGCGCGCACACGTTCGTCGCGATCGTCGCGCCCGAAATACCCGTGGAAGAATTCGCTCAGGCCGGTGATGAGACTGCTCCTCGCTCCCGGCGAGCCCTATCGGGATAAGGTCACTCAATGGTTAATGCGCGCGTTAGGTGAAACCTTAACGCGCGCGTTTACCCTGCGTCCTTGGTCCCGGCGGTCAGCTCGCGCGCCATGCGCCGGTCCAGCGTGCGGCAGATATCCAGCCACCAGCGATAGGCTTCGCGGTCGCCCGCAAAGAACGCATCTTCGGCATGGCGGCGCGCCTGTTCGGCGGCGGCGAGGCCGTGCTCGGCGAAATGGCGCAGCGCGGCACGCAACGTCGCATCGTCCGGCTGGGCGAGGAAGTTGTCGTTAGCGGCATGGGTACGCACCATGCGCAGCAGCGGCTTGGTCGCCCGGGTCCGGTAAAGGGCGGGGGCGAAGCGGATCGGCATGGCGTGCTTTCTCCAGTGGGAGAAGGCCGCCTTAGGTGCCGGAGAGCTAAGCTAAGGTGTGCGGCTAAGGTTAAGAAAACCTCACCAACCGCTAACCATGTTCGCCCGGATCAGGGGCGCGCGATCCATTGTCCGCTCTGGGCGAACTCGGGTTTCACACTGCCGCTCGCGGGCAAGCGCTCGCCGGTGAACTGCGCATCTCCGCCATTGGCCGCGACGTTCTGGGAGTAGGCGGGCGCGGGCGCGGTGGCGCGGATCTGGACCAGCGCGGCTTGCACTGCTTCGACCGGATGGGTTGCTTCGTAGGCGCGCGCGACCGCTACCGGATCGAGCGGAATGTCGTCACCCAGGCTGCGCAGGTGCGGCGCGGGAAGCGGCTCGCCCCCGGCGTAAGCGAACTGGAATGCCGCCGGACGGCCGGCAGCGCCGCGCCAGCGATAGAAGATGTGCGCGCCGATCGTGCCGATCCGGTCGAGGCTGGCGGCCCAGTACGGATGCACCTGAACGGTGTGGTAGTGGGTCGCGAGGCCGACCGGCCGGTACACCGCGCCCGAAAGCGCCGCGAGTGCGACGCGCTGGGCGCGGTCCCAGAAAGCGAGGACCGGCTTGCGCGCGAGGCTGCCGTCGCAGGTAAAGGTGAACTGGCACCCGGTGCGTCGTTCGGAGCCCTGGTACACGACGCCGCAGACGGTGTTCGGGTAGGCCGGGTGCGCGACCCGGTTGAGCACTACCTGCGCGACAGCGCGCTGTCCTGCATCGGGCTCGCTCGCCGCTTCGTAATAGATCGCCTGGGTCAGGCACTGGAGCGCGCGGCCCTTGTCGAGCGTGGTTCCCCGAGCGATCAGCGGGCGAGCGCCGCCGGTCAGCGGCGCGGCATCGAGCGCCGGGGCGGGTATGTCGGTGTCGGAATGGATCTGCGCCGTCGCGGGCAGCGGAGCATAGGGCTCGTCTGCAAGGTAGTAGAACGCCGATCCGGGGAAGCTCGCGCCGGGCTGCTCGAACGGCATCGGCGTGGTGGCGGGGGCGGACTCGCCGCCGAACTGCGACCAGTCGACCGGGGTTGCCATCGCCGGCACCGTGATCGCCGCGGCGAGCGCCGCGATCTTGGCGCCGATCCGCGCGCGGGCCTGACGCAGGGTTGCGCCCATGCCGCGCGAACGGTCGTTTCGCGTCACGCGTGAACGGAAATCGCGCGGCCGCGGTTCGGCTGAAAAGGCGGCGGTGAAGTCCAAGGCGATCCCGTTTGCGGCGATGGTGCGCGCTAACGCGGCGTTTCGGGGAGCGCATTCGCGCAGATGTCCGCGTTCCGAAGCGGGACGGAACCCTGAAAGACGTTAACGCGCCGCGCAGCTTGCGCGCGCGGCGGGCGGCGCATAGTCATCAGCCCGTGTCATGGGTTCTTCCGGCCGGGTTCACTCGGGCCGGAAGCGAAGAGGGAAGCGGGTGACAATCCCGCGCTGCCCCCGCAACTGTGACCGGGGAGCGGCGCTCCCGACATGCCACTGCGGGCCTCGACGGGCGCTTGCGGGAAGGCGGGACGCCGCATCGATCCGGGAGCCAGGAGACCTGCCCAGGATGCGTCGTTCGGCCACGGGCGGGGTGCACCGATGGTAAGCGCAAGGGAGTGGCCGGATGGCCTCGCCTCGCCGGGAGCGACATTGAGTCGTGATGCGAGGTATGATGGGCAAGCATTTATTATTGGCGATTATTTTTTGCCTCACGGCCTGCATTGGGCGCGTGCCCGGGCGATCGGGCGAGCAACCCACGATCGTCAGCCTCAACCCCTGCACCGACGCGATCCTCGCCGAAGTCGCCGACCCGGTGCAAGTGCTGGCGATATCGCATTACAGCCACGATCCGCGCGCAAGCTCGATGGACTTGAACGTCGCCCGGCGATTTCGCGCCACCGGCGGGACGGTGGAGGAAGTGCTTGCGCTCGATCCAGACGTGGTCGTGGCGGGCACCTACCTGCCGCCCGCGACGCGCACGGTGTTCGAGCGGCTCGGCATCGAGGTGGCGACGATCGGCATCGCGTCCTCGGCAGCCGAGAGCGAGGCGCAAATTGCCGAACTCGCTGCGTTGGTGGGGCATCCCGAGCGCGGCGTGGCGCTCAACGCGCGGATCGAGGAGGCTATCGCGAGCGCCCGGTGGAAGGGACCGAAAGTCTCGACGCTGCTGTGGCAGGAAGGCGGAATAGTGCCGGGCGGGGGAACCTTGATCTTCGGCCTGCTCGAGAACGCCGGGTTCGCCAGCCACTCGGCGGCGCGAGGGCTGGGGCAGGGCGCCTACCTGCCGCTGGAGCGCGTCCTCGCCGATCCACCAGCCCTGGTACTTGCGGCGAGCGACGAACGCATGCTGACCCATCCGGTGCTGCGCCACTTGCCGGAAACGCAGTACGCGCGGCTCGATTCCAGCCTGCTCTATTGCGGGGGTCCAACCATTGTTCGCGCCTCCGCGCGACTGGCGCAGCTGCGGAAGGCGATCGGATGAAGCGCGCAACGCTCGTGCTGCTGATCGCGTTGCTGGTGGCGGTGCCGCTGTCGCTACTTGCCGGGCGCGTATGGCTCGATCCGGCGACGACGCCGAATGCGACCGTCATCCTCGCCGAGCTGCGCCTGCCGCGCGCCCTGCTGGCGATCGTGGTCGGGGGCGGCCTCGGTGCTGCCGGAGCGGCGATGCAGGGCTACTTGCGCAATCCGCTGGCCGATCCGGGGCTGTTCGGCATCGCTCCCGGCGCGGCGCTCGGCGCGGTCGTTAGCATGTGGTTCGGGTTCGCCGCGAGTGCGTGGCTCCTACCGCTTTTCGCCCTTATCGGCGCGGCGGGGGCGATGGCTCTGCTCGCCCTGATCGCGGGGCGCGCGGGCGGTGTCGCGCTGTTCACGCTCGCGGGAATGATGATCGCCAGCCTCGCGGGCGCGCTGATGAGCCTTGCGATCAGTGTTGCACCCAATGCCTTCGCGATGAGCGAGATCGTCACCTGGCTGATGGGCGCGCTGACGGACCGGGGATGGGCCGAAGTCGAGCTGGCTGCGCCGTTGACGCTGGTCGGGATCGCCCTGCTGGTATTGGCGGGGCGCGGCCTCGACGCACTGACGCTGGGTGAGGAAGCCGCGCGCTCGCTCGGGATCGACCCAGGCCGGTTGCAGGCGCTGCTGATAGCGGGCGTCGGGCTTACGGTCGGCAGCGGCGTGGCGGTGGCGGGTATCGTCGGCTTCGTGGGGCTGATCGTGCCGCACCTCGTGCGCCCGCTGACCGACCGCAAGCCCTCGTCGCTGATCGTGCCGAGCGCGCTCGCCGGGGCGCTGCTGGTGCTGGTCGCGGATTGCGTGTGCCGGGTCTTGCCGCTGGTCACCGAACTGCGGCTGGGCATTGCCCTGAGCCTGGTGGGTGCACCGTTCTTCCTGTGGCTGCTGCTCAGGATGCGCCGCCGCGCGGGAGGCTGGGCATGACGCTCGCGGTCAATGGCCTCACCGTCGCGCTCGGCGGGGTCGCAGTCCTGCGCGAGGTTACTGCCACGCTCGAGCCGGGCGCGATCACCGCGATCTGCGGCCCCAACGGCGCGGGCAAGTCCACGCTGCTGGCGGCGCTCGCCGGGCTGATAGAGCCGGCGTGCGGCGAGGTCTCGCTCGATGGAAAGTCGCTCGCCGAGCTCCCTCGGCGCGAGCGTGCCCGGCAAATCGGCTACCTGCCACAGTCGGGCGAGATCGCGTGGGACTTGTCGGTCGCCAACCTCGCCGCGCTCGGACGTTTGCCCCGCCACGATCGCGGTGAGGAGCAAGTGGCGAGGGCGCTCGCTGCCGTCGACCTGACGGCCTTCGCCGAACGTCCGGTCTCAACGCTCTCCGGCGGCGAGAAGGCGCGCGCCTTGCTTGCCCGGGTGCTCTCGGGCGAACCCGCATGGATCCTCGCCGATGAGCCGCTTGCCGCGCTCGATCTTGGCCACCAGCTCGCATTGCTCGCGCGGCTGCTCGCGGCTGCGGAGGCGGGGGCTGGCGTGGTGCTGGTGGTGCACGATCTCGCGCTGGCGATGAATCATGCCGCGCGGGTGCTGGTGCTGGATCGCGGGAAGCTCGAGGCCGACGGGCCGCCCGAACAGGCGCTTGCAGAAGAGGTCATCGCCCGCGTGTGGAACGTGCGCGCGGGCTGGCTCGGCGATCGGGGTGCCCGCGCGCTGATCGCCGGCTAGCCATACATCTGCGCGCAAGGGTCATCCCGCCATGACGCGCGGGCGGCCGGTTGCCGCCGCGGCCCGGCTCGCGTAACGCGCCGGCCGCAATGACGGGAACGCGCGTGATCAGATCATCCTGCCTGGCGCTTGCCCTTGCCGCGTTCGCGACATCGACGGCGTATGCGCAGGACGAAGCCGCGCCGGCCGCTTCGCAAGGCGTCCAGATGACTGCCGCGCAGCTGTTCGACTACGCGGACAAGGCGCGTGATGCGGGCGATTTCGAAACCGCCGAGAATTCTTACCGCGCGCTGATGCAGGATGTGAATCCCGAGTACGCCATCGAAGCCCGGTTCCGGCTGGCAGAGATGTTCGCCAAGAAGCAGGGCAAGCTGCGCGAAGCGGCGACGCTCTACCGTGCGATCCTCGACCAAAAACCCGACGCTTCCGGCGTGCGCCTGGAGCTGGCGAGCGTGCTGGCGGCGATGGGCGACGTCGATTCCGCACGCCGCGAACTGCGCGCCGCGGAAGCCAGCGGGTTGCCGCCCGATGTCGAGCGGCTGGTGCGGTTCTATGCTCGCGCGCTGTCCTCGCCCAAGCGCTTCGGCGGCGGGCTTGAGGTGGCGCTGGCCCCGTCGAACAACATTAACCGCGCAACCGGATCGGACACGCTCGGTACGATCATCGGCGATTTCATCATCGACGAGGACGCGAAGGCCAAGTCCGGCATCGGCCTTTCGGTGCGCGGCCAAGCTTATTACCGGCCGCAGCTGAGCGACACGGCGGATCTGTTGCTGCGTATCTCGTCGAGCGGCGACCTGTACAAGGAAAAACGGTTCGACGACATCGTGTTGCAGGCCGAAGCAGGCCCGCAGTTCCGCTTTGGCGCAGACCGGCTGGCGCTGTCCGCGATCGTCGCCCACCGCTGGTTCGGGCTGGATAGCTATTCCAGCTCATATGGCGGCAACGGCAACTTCCAGCATGTACTCGGTAAGCGCGGCCAGCTCCGGCTCGACGGCTCGGTTATCCGCACCGAGAACGAGTTCAACAAGTTGCAGGATTCGAACCGCTATTCGCTCTCCGCCGCGGTCGACCGCGCATTCAGCCAGAGCTTTGGCGGCGGCATCCAGTTTTCCGGCACGCGCGAGGCTTCGGCCGATCCGGGATATTCGACCGCGCAGGGCGGCGTTTCGACATACCTGTTCCGCGATATCGGCCAGACTACTGCGGTGCTCAACTTGTCCTACAGCCACCTGGAAGCCGACAAGAAGCTGTTCATCTATCCCGAGCGGCGCAAGGACGATCGCTTCGCGGCGAGTGTCTCGGGCACGTTCCGTGGGCTGAAGGTCGGCACATTCGCGCCGCTGCTGCGGCTGTCCTACGAGCGCAATATCTCGACCATCGAAATCTACGATTTCAGCCGCTTGGGGGCGGAGGTTGGCATCACCGCGGCGTTCTGATCGGGACGGGCAATCTCCCGTTCAGGTTTCCGAGGCAACCAGAAGGCGAGTGGTCGCAGGTCTGCAACCGGTCGCGACTTCCCGCTTGCGACTGTGCTAGCCAGCGCCGACAATTTGCTGTTTAAGCCGCCCCCGGCCGTTCCCGCCCGGCAAGCGGCCCGAAGGAGGAATCGAATGCGTCTGACCGCCGCTAACATGGGGGCCTCGTTGCTCGCGATCTCGCTTGTGATGAGCGGATGCAGCGGCGGAAGCGGCCCCGGTTCGACGCCGGCGCCCAGTCCTTCGCCGACGCCGACGCCGACCGGGACCGGAACGCCGACCCCGACGCCTACGCCCACGCCGACCCCGACTTCCGCCGCGGCCAAGCTCGGCGCAACCGCCAACGCGACCTACAAGGCGGCGACCAGTTCGTTCACCCGTGCCGGCACGGTCCTGCCGACGCCGAGTCCGACGCCTACGCCGACCGGCACGCCGACACCCACCCCGACGCCCACTCCGACGTCGACCGGCACGCCGACACCCACTCCCACGCCTACCCCGACGCCCACACCATCGCCGGTACCGACGCCGACCGGCACGCCGCCGGCATACGGCAACCAGGCGAATGACGGCTTCAACAGCGGGACCACGATTTCGTACAATTACGCGGACGATTCCTACCGGTTCACCCGGGCCGATGGTCGGTCAGTATCGGTGGGCAAGGGCGACCTGACGCCCGGCGCGCGGCTGGGCGGCGACAGTCCGTTCTTCAGTTCGACCAAGGCGAGCGTCTACACCGTCACCAATGCCGGGAAGGTGATTCAGACGGTCGCGACCCTGCCGCCCGGCGACTACGGCGCGGTCAAGATGAGCCACATGGCGGTGACGTTCTGGGACATCTACTACGGTGAGACCGGCCGCCATGACCAGCAATGGCTGGTGTGGGGCAACCAGACGCAGGACATGCCGACCACCGGCAGCGCCAGTTACAAGCTCGATGGCGGGATCGGCGGCAACGGCTTCGATAGCGCGAGCGGCAAGTACTATCAGTTCCTGAACGGGGACTCGACCGGTTCGCTCGGCGTCGATTTCGCCAGCGGCAACATCAACCTGCTGTTGCACCTGATCGGGGCGGAATCTGTCGCCGGCGGAGCCGACAAGGATTTCGGCAACTATACCGGGACCGGCGCGGTCACGAGCGGCACCGCGCAATACGGCGGCACGATTGCCGGCGACGGGACGGGCAAGTTCGACGGCGCGTTCTTCGGCCCGGGTGCCGCCGAGACCGGCTTCACGTTCTTCGTCAACAACGGCACGACCGGGGTGAACGGCGTGGCGGTGGGGCAGAAGCAGCCCTGATCGCGCGCCGCGCCGGCGGCGAAGCGGATCAGTTTTTGGTTTTCGGAGCGCAGCGGCTCTTGTCGCCGTCCTTGCACGCGGCGACATCGGCGCGCCACTTCGCCATCGCGGCTTCATGGTCGGCGGCGACCTTGGCCGCTTGCGCTTCGATCGCCCGCTTCTCTTCTTCGACGTGGGCCAGTTCCGCCTGATACGCGGCCTGGGCTTTTTCGTGGGCCGCGAGCTGCGCGGCGTTTTCGTTCTCTCGCTGCCTCGCGGCCTCCGCCTGCGCATTGTTGGCGGCTTGCTGCTCGCGCACTTCGGCGAGCGTGTTGCCTTCGGGTACGAACACGCCTTGCTCGATGTGGCCGGCCGGCTGTTGCGGTGCGTCCTGCGCCAGCGCCGCGCCGGCAAGCGGGGCTGCGATCAGGGCCACGACGAAAGTTGCGAGGCGGCGCCCCATGACATTCCTCCCGTTCAGAACGCGTTGCGGTGCAGCAGTACAGAGAATGTCCGCCCCACGATACGCAAGTCGTTCACCAGCGACCAGTTGGCCACATATTCAAGATCCGAATAGAGCCGTTGCTCAAGATCGGCGCTCCGCTCCGTGGCGCCGCGCAGGCCGCGTACTTGCGCCAGCCCGGTAATGCCGGGGCGGATCGAATGGCGGTGCCAGTAACGCTGGTCGATAACCCAGAACAACCGCTCCTCGGCACGCGAGGCCGGTGCGTGCGGGCGCGGCCCGACAATGCTCATCTGCCCCGCGATGACGTTGAACAGTTGCGGCAGCTCATCGAGGCTGGTGCGGCGCAGGAACCATCCCACTCGCGTCACCCGGGGGTCGGCGCGGGATGCCGATACCACGCCCAACTCGTCGCTCATCTGGATGCGCATGGTACGGAACTTCCAGATCTTGAACGAGCGGTTGCCGAGGCCGATGCGGTCCTGACGGAAGAATACCGGCCCGCCGTCTTCCGCGCGGATGAGGAGCGCAATGGCCATCATCAGCGGTCCGACCATGAGAAGCGCGATGCTCGCGAACGTGTAGTCGAAAATCGTC
>CAYNXB010000081.1:0-11670 GCA_964401045.1 uncultured Sphingomonadaceae bacterium
AGCGGATCGACGTCACCGTCTCGACCATCGGCAAGGCCAAGAGCCTGCGTGGCGGGGCGCTGGTGATGACGCCGCTCTACGGCGCCGACGGGCAGATCTACGCGATGGCGCAGGGTAACCTCGCCGTCGGTGGTTTAGGCGTGTCGGGCCGCGACGGGTCCAAGCTGACGGTCAATGTCCCCACTGTGGGCCGCATCGACAGCGGCGCCAGCGTCGAGCGCGAGGTGCTGACCAGCTTCGAAAGCCAGGACGTGCTGCGCTGGAACCTGTTCCAGGCGGATTTCCTTACTGCCACTCGCGTGCGCGATGCGATCAACGGCCGCTATCCGGGGACCGCCGCGATCGAGGATGGCGTCACCCTGGCGCTGCGCCTGCCGCTCGGTGCGGACCAGCGCGCAAGCGTGATGGCCGACATCGAAATGCTCCAGGTCGATCCGGCGGAAGCCCGCGCCAAGGTGATCGTCAACAGCCGCACCGCCACGGTGGTGATCAACAGCGCGGTGCGCCTGTCGCCCGCGGCGATCAGCCATGGCAAGCTCGTAGTGCGGGTGGACGAAGACCCGCGGGTAATCCAGCCCGAGCCGTTCAGCAAGGGCAGGACCGAAACCGAACAGGCCAGTACCCTCGACTTCGAGGAGCAGGGCAACCACGTGGTCAACTTCCAGCCCGGCGCCTCGCTCGCCCAGCTGGTCGACGCGCTAAACATGCTCGGCGTGACCGCTTCCGATCTGGTCGCGATCCTCGAAGCGCTCAAGCAGGCTGGCGCGCTCAACGCGGAGCTCGAGATCATATGATCGCGCTCCCCACTTCGTTCAGCCTCGGCCCCAAGGCCGACGCGCGGCAGCAACTGTCGCAGGCGGCGACGCGTTTCGAGGCGATCTTCGCCCGGCAGATGCTGGCATCCGCGCGCCAGGCGAAGTTCGACGATGGCGGGCTGTTCGACAGCCAGGCGACCGACACTTTCCGCCAGATGATGGATGACCGGTTCGCCGACATCCTTTCGGAAGGCGGCTCGCTCGGGTTCGGCAAGCTGATCGAGAAGCAGCTCGGCGGACATGTCGCACCGGCCCCTGCGGCAGACGCCAAGGCGAAGGAATAGGCCATGTCGTCCGATCTCATGTCGATCGCCTCCAGCGGCGCCAAGGCGGCCCGCGCCGCGCTCGACATCACCGCGCAGAACATCGCCAACGCTTCGAGCGAGGGCTACGTTCGCCGGTCGGTCCAGCTCACCGAGATGGCGCCGCCGAGCGTGCGCGGGCAGGTTGGCGGTGTTGCGCTGTCGGGCGTTCGGCTCAATCGGGTCGATCGCAACGCGGACCTGTTCAAGATGGCGGAGATGCGCCGCACGACTTCGGACGTGTCGCGCGCAAACGCGCAGCTTTCGGGGCTTGGCAACGTCGAAGCATCGCTCGAGAACGCGCAGATCTATCCCGGCATGCTCGATTTCGAGGGTTCGCTCGAAACGCTCGCCGCAGATCCGACCAATCTTTCGTTGCGCGCTTCGGTGCTCGAGAGCGCCCGCACGCTCGCGCGCAGCTTCAACGTCGCTTCGACTGCGCTCGTCGCCGCCGGCGATGCCGCGCATTTCGATGCCGCCGCAGCGGTCGACCAGGTCAACGTCTACGCAAACGAGCTCGCACGGATCAATTTGCGCCTCTCGCGGGCCCAGAACGGCAGCACGGATCAATCTGCGCTGCTCGACCAGCGCGATCTGATGCTTCAGCAGATGAGTGGGCTGGCCGACATATCGGTCACCACCGGTCCGGATCAGACGGTCGAGGTGAAGCTGGGCAGTGGCGGGGGGCCGCTGGTGCAGGGGGGCACCGCTGCCCAGCTCACCTCGACGACTGCGGCCGACGGAACGCTTTCGTTCGCGGTCGGCGGTGCGCCGGTCACGCTCGCGGGCGGCAGCCTTGCGGGCCATAGCCAGGCACTCGTCGCCTTGCGCGATTACCGCGGCCAGCTCGATACGATCGCGGGGAACCTGGCCAGCGCGGTGAACGCAATCCAGACTGGCGGCGCGGCGCTCGATGGGACGGCGGGGCAGGCGTTCTTCAGCGGCTCGACCGCGGCCGACATCGCCGTTGCGCTGACAGGCCCGGCTCAGATCGCCACCGCGCCGGGCGGGGCGGGCGCGGGATCGCGCGATCCCGCGAACCTGACGGCGCTGCGCAGCGCGCTTACCAACAACGGCCCTGCCGATGCGATGAACGCGCTGCTGTTCGACGTTTCCGGCGCGGTTTCCGGCCTCACCACCACGCGCGATGCGCTCGATACGATCGCTTCTTCCGCCAGCATCGCGCTGCAGAGCCAGGCGGGCGTGGATCTCGATCATGAGGCGGTGAACCTGATCCGCTTCCAGCAAGCATTCCAGGCGTCCGGGCGTGCCATGCAGGTCGCCTCGGACCTCTTCGACACCATCCTCGGAATCAGGTGAAATCGCTATGTCGATCGTTTCCACCAGCGCGTTCTACGAACGCAACAACGCCGCCTTCGCCCAGTTGCGTTCGCGCGCCGAGGCCTTGCAGACGCAAGTCTCCACGGGGCAGCGCGTCGCCAAATCGTCGGACGATCCGGTCGCGGCCTCGCGCCTGCGCGCGATCGCTCGGGCGGACGAGATTTCCGGCGCCAATGTCGCCAACGCCAATCGCGCCAATGGCGATCTCCAGCTCGCCGACAGCGCGATCCAGGAGGTCGTCGACAACCTGATCATGGCTCAGGGGCTCGCCACGCAGGCGGCCACCGGGACGATGAGCGACGATCAGCGCGCCGCGATCGGTGAACAGATCGCCAACATCCGCGGCAACCTGATCGCGCTCGCCAACACCAAGGACAGCGCCGGTCACGCGCTGTTCGGCGGGGAGGGCGCGGGCGAGGCCTATACCCTCGATGCCGGCGGTACGCCGGTCTACGCCGGGACCGGCAGCGCCGGTGAGCTTTCGCTAGGCGAAGGTCAGAGCGTGACGCGAGGGGTTACCGGGCCGGAGTTCCTCGCGTTCACGCACGGCGGCAACGCGACCGACCTGTTCGCCGTGCTCGGCTCGCTCGCCGATGCGCTTCAGGGCGGCTCCGCCGATCCGGCCGGGGCGGCTCGTGACGCACTCGACGGGATGAAGGCGGGCCTCGACAAGCTCACCACCACGCAGACCGTGATCGGCTCGCGGATGAATTGGGTCGACCTCAATCTAGCCCGGCAGGAGCGCCTCGGCGAGATGCGCGCCACCGAGCAGACCGCGGTCGGTGAAGTCGATCCGACGGTGGCAATCACCCAGCTTCAAGAGATCATGACCGTGCTCGAGGCCAGCCAGGCGAGCTTCGCACGGCTGGCCAGCCTGTCGCTATTCGACGTGATCAAGTGACGAGACGACCCCGAGTTCGAAAGGAACGTTCAAAATGTTTGCTGTAATCGGGATCGTTATCCTGATCGTCATGGTCTTCGGGGGCTTCGTCATCACCGGCGGAGCCCTCGGCCCGGTTTTGCACGCCTTGCCGCACGAGATGCTCATCATCGGCGGCGCGGCAATCGGCGCGCTCGTCGCCGGCAACTCGCTGCACGAGCTCAAGCAGATCGGCACCGGCCTGGCGAAAGTCTTCAAGGGGCCCAAGCACACCAAGCAGGATCACATCGACGCGATCCTCCTGACCAGCAAGCTGATGCGCCTGCTGCGCAGCGACGGGCCGGTCGCGCTCGAAGCGCATGTGCAGGATCCGCAGAGCTCGGCGATCTTCGCGGAATTTCCGCGCCTGCTCGGCAACAAGCCGCTGATCTCACTGATCTGCGACACGCTGACGCTGATTGTCGTCTCCTCCGGCACGCTCGAAACGCATGCCATCGAAGAGGTGATGGATAACGCGATGAAAACCCATTTCGGCGAGATGCATGAGCCGCAGCACGCGCTTCAGGGCCTCGCCGACGCGCTGCCAGCGCTCGGCATCGTTGCCGCCGTGCTTGGCGTGGTCAAGACGATGGGATCGATCGACAAGCCGCCGGCGATCCTCGGCGGAATGATCGGCTCGGCGCTGGTCGGAACCTTCCTCGGCGTGCTGCTCGCCTACGGCATCGTCGGCCCGCTCGCCTCGCGCTTGAAGCAGGTCGTCGAGCAGGACGAGCAGGTGTTCCATGCCGTCAAGCAGGTGATCATCGCCTCGTTGCACGGCTGGCCGCAGCCCCTGGTAGTCGAATCCGCGCGCTCGGGCCTCGGCCATGCGTTCCGGCCCGGCCTGACCGAGCTGCTCGACAGCCTGAGGGGCCGCTAAGATGGCCGCTGCCACCAAACGCGGGCGCAATGAGCCACCGCCGCCGATTATCGTCAAGAAGGTCGTCGTCGCGGCCGGTGGCGGTCATCATGGCGGCGCGTGGAAGGTCGCCTATGCGGACTTCGTCACCGCGATGATGGCGTTCTTCCTTCTGCTGTGGCTGCTCGGCGCGACCGAGGAGAAGCAGCGCAAGGGCATCGCGGACTATTTCACGCCTACGCTGGTCAAGACTCGCGAGCAGAGCGCCGGGTCCGACGGCTTGCTCGGCGGCTCGTCGATCACCGAGGTCGACAAGTATCCTAACCGCGCGGGCCAGACCGGCACCAAGTCACTCACCATTCCGCGCGACGCGACGGGCGGCGCAAAGGAAGGTGCGACGCGCGAGAAGACCATCGCGAAGATGCGTGAGCGGATGGAAGCCAAGCTCGCCACTTCGGAGCAGATGCGCCGGCTGATGCGCCAGGTGCGGCTGATCAACACCACCGAGGGCATCCGCATCGATCTGGTCGACGATGCGGATTTCTCGATGTTCCAGCTCGGCACCACGGTCCTGACGCCGCAGGCTGCGAAATTGCTCGACGCGCTGGCCGACGCCGTCTCGACGGAAGTCGGCGGTTTCGCGATCCGCGGACACACCGATGCGGTTCCGTGGCGCGGGAAGGGCCTGGGCAACAATTGGGCGCTCTCCGCCGGCCGCGCCGAAGCGACCCGCCAGGCGCTGATCCGCGAAGGTATCGACCAGGGGCGGTTTCGCAAGATCGAAGGCGTCGCCGATCGCGAGCTGCTGATCGAGGGGCACCCGGAGGACCCGCGCAACCGGCGGATTTCGATCCTGATGACGCGCTGAAGAATGAACGAAGGGGACCGATGATGTTGGCAATCGCTGAACCAAAGCTCACCGCCTCGGTCGAGGTGGAGGACCGCCGCGCCGGAGCCTCGCGCCAGCGGCTGCTGATGCGGGTGGCGAAGCTCATCTGCAAGAGCGGCGAATACCCGTGCGTGATGCTCGACGTGTCCGAGACCGGCACCAAGCTGCGCCTGTTCCACGCGCATCCGCCCGAGACGTTTATGATGATCGAGCTATCGAACGGCGCGATCTACCCGGTTGAGCGCCGCTGGACCAAAGAGGGGATCGTCGGCTTGCGCTTCACCAACCCGGTGGATGTGACCGACTTCATCAACGAGGCGAGCGTAGGCCCGCGCCGGCCGATCCGGCTGCGCACGAACCATGCCGTGGGGGTCGTCGCTGGCGGCGAGCGCGGGCACGCGATGATGATCAACCTCTCGGCACGCGGGGCATGCATCGAAGCGGGGCGGCAGTTACCGGTGGGCTCGATGGCCAAAGTCGAGATCGCCGGCCGCGCCGAGCGTTTTGCGCACGTGTGCTGGCGCAAGGAGTACCGCCACGGGCTGGCGTTCCAGGAAGACATGGCCCTGGCGGACCTCGCCCGCCTGGCGATCGACCTCCAGCCGTTTCAGGCGCCGGGCGCAGATCTCGCGCATCCGCGCTCCGCATAGTGCTGCGTCAGGCGCGCAGGCCCAGTTCTTCCAGCAACGCGAACAGCGTCTCTCTCCGGTAGGGCTTGGGCAGGTAGCGTTCGTTGTCGCCAGCGGGTCCGACATCCGCCATGCCGGACGCGTAGATCACCTTGATGCCGGGGATCAGGCGCTTGGCCTGCTCGGCGAGTTCGTGTCCATCGATCGAGCTGGGCATCTTGATGTCGGTAAACAGCAGATCGAACGCCCGATCCTGCTCGAGGATCGCCATCGCCTGATCGCCGTCGCTGGCGGGTGACACTTCGTAGCCTGCATCGGTAAGGTCCTCGAGCGCCAGCTCGCGAACCAGCATTTCGTCTTCAACCAGCAGTATCCTGCCCATTTGCCAGCTTACCCCCCTGGGAAGCGGCGCGCCCACCCGCGCCAAGTCCCCCGCTTTTTTGAATGACGACCGGAACGAACGGCTTTGGAGAAGGTTTGTTCCACGATTGCGGCCGCACGCCGCGTCGAAGGGGGGGCCGCTTGAAACCCAACGCGCTTTTGGCCAGCCGAGCGGGGCTGGCGGGCGTCGCGCTCGCGCTTCCGGCTTTGGCGATCGCAATGCTCCCCTTAACGCAGGCCCACGCGCAGACGGTCGAAGAGTTGCGCGAAATGTCGATCGATGACCTGGCGCAAGTCAACGTCACATCGGTCAGCAAGACCGACCAGCCGCTCGCCGATGCGCCGGCGTCGATCTATGTCGTCACCCATGACGACATCCTGCGCTCCGGTGCGGCTACCCTTCCTGAAATGCTCCGGCTGGCGCCCAACCTCCAGGTCTACCAAACCAGTCCGTCCAACTGGGTCGCCACCGCCCGCGGCCAGAACGGCAACCTGCAGGCGCAGAACTTTTCGAACAAGCTGCTGGTTCTGATCGACGGCCGGACGGTATACACGCCGCTGTTCTCGGGCGTGTACTGGGACATGCCGGATCTGCTGCCCGACAATGTGGACCGGATAGAGGTGATCAGCGGCCCTGGGGCGGCGCTCTGGGGATCAAACGCGGTCAACGGGGTGATCAATGTCGTCACCCGCAGTTCGTCCGAAACCAGCGGGCTCTACGCCGACGTGCGCGCCGGTCCGGACAGGCAGGTTGCCGGCGCACGCATTTCCGGGGCTGCGGGCGAGGGGCTCAGCTATTCGCTCTATGGCCGGCTGCTGCACGACGAGCATTTCTACACCGCGACGGGCGATTCCGCCGAAGATGGCTGGAACCACTACAAGGGGGGCTTCCGGCTCGACTGGACGCCGAACGACGCCGATCGGCTGTCGCTCCACGGTGACATATTCGATGGCCGCGAGGACCTCACCGGCGATCGCCGGGTGGATATTTCCGGCCGCAGCGCCACCCTCCTGTGGGCGCACGACATGGCCAGCGCGGGGCAGTTGCAGGTGCAGGCGTTCTACGACCGCATCGCTCGCAACGATCAGGCTACCGGCGGCGGCAAGTTCCACACCGATACCTACGATTTCGAGCTGCAGCACAACCTCACCGTGGGCGCCCACTCGCTGGTGTGGGGCGCGGGCGCGCGGCTGGTCGATTACGATATCGAAGGCACCGAGGCGCTGTTCTTCGACCCACCGAGCCGCTCGCTGTTCATCGGCAACGCCTTCGTTCAGGACAGTTTCGCCCTGAGCGACAATGTCACGCTGACCGGCGGGCTCAAGGCCGAGCGGCTGCCCTATGCGGGCGTCTCGCTCCAGCCGGAGGCGCGGATCGCCTGGAAGCCATCGCCGACCATGCTGATCTGGACTGCGATACAACGCGCGGTCCGCTCGCCGACACCGTTCGACGAGGACGTGCAGGAACGATCAGGTGGGCTCCTGGCGATTCTCGGCAATCCCGACTTCCGCACCGAGAAGCTGACTGCCGTCGAATTGGGAACGCGGCTCCAGCCGGACGCCGCCTTCTCACTTTCGGCGACGATCTTCTTCCATCGCTACGACGACCTGCGCTCGGTCGATTTCGCCGCGAGCGGCCCGTTCCTGCTCAACCTCACCTGGGGCAACCAGCTGAGGGGTGACACCTACGGCATCGAAACCTGGGCCAACTGGCGGGCGACCCCGTGGTGGACGCTTGCCGCGAGCGCGACCGTGCTGGAGAGCGATTTCGAGTTCAAGCCCGGTGGGCTGCCGATCCTCAGCACCGGGCAGCTCGGCAACGACCCGCCCTACCAGGTCGCCCTCAAGTCGGCGATGAACCTTCCGCACGACGTGACGCTCGATTTGGACTTCCGGGCCATCGGCGCACTATCGCAATCGAATGTTTCGGCTTATCAAGAACTTGGTGGGCGCCTGGCTTGGCGCGCGAGTCCCAACGTCACCCTGTCGATTTCCGGAACGAACCTGCTTCACAACAGACATCTGGAGTATCTCGGAGGTGACTGGATCCCGCGCCGGGTAATGGGCGGGGTGGAGCTGCGCTTTTGATGCATTCGATCAGGCAGGCATGGCACGCCGTAGTTCTCGCGGGACTGGGGGCGTTGCTGTTGCTTGATCCGGCCCCCGCCGCCGCGGCGACATCCGAGGCGCAGGTCAAGGCGGCCTATATCTACAAGCTCGCGTCGTTCGTCCGCTGGCCGGATGGCTCAGGCGCATCCGACCAGTTCCGTATATGCATCAGCGGGCGCAGGGATGTGGCGGCGGTGGTGCAGGAGCTGGTGCGCGGGCAACGCGTCGACAATCAGCCCGTTACCGTCCTCCGGCTCGACGACGACCCGGAGCAGGCGAAATCCTGCCGGGTGTTGTTCGTCGGTCATGGCGGGCATGCTTCCACGAAGCTCCTCGCCGGCACCGAGGAGTTACCCGTGCTGACGATCTGTGATCGCAGCAATGGCACGCGCGGCTGCGTAATCGAATTCGTGATGCGCGATGGCAAGGTGCGTTTCGCCCTCGATCGAGCGCGGGCGGACCGCCGGCGACTTGAGCTCAGCGCCAAGTTGGTGGATGTGGCGGTCCGCGCGCCATGAGAAGGACGATTCTCGATACCATCAGCCGTGGGATGCTGGAGAAACGCTGGATCACGGCGTCGTTCGCGATCCTGCTGTTGAGCGTCAGCATCGTGCTCGCGTGGCAGTGGGAGCGGCAGCAGCAGGTCGAGCAGTTCCGTCAGGCGAGCGCGCAGGCGCGGATTCTCGCCGGCAGCCTTGGCGGCGCGCTTGCTTTCGACGATGCAGTAACCGCCGGCGAATACGTCAATGCGTTGAAGCTCGACCGCCAGGTGATGGCGGCCGGCGTTTACGGAGTGGGGGGCCAGGTCGTCGCCGGCTTCGAGCGTCGCGGCGGGCCACTGCCAAGCAAGGTCGCGCCGCATGCGCCGCGCATCGAAAACGGTCGGCTGACGGTGGTGCAGCCGGTGCGGCAGGGAAATCTGGAGCTCGGGTATGTGTACCTGCGGACCTCCGTCGAGCCGTTCGCGGCGCGGCTGTCGCGCTACGTTGCTATCGGGCTGATCCTCGTGCTCGCGGCGCTGTTGATCGCTATCCTCGGCGCCGTCAACGCCACGTCGGCCGCCGCCAACCGGGAGTTGCAGAAGCAGATACTGGCGCGCGAGCAGGCGGAGAACGCGCTCGCGCAGGCGCAGAAGATGGAGGCGCTCGGCCAGCTCACCGGCGGCGTCGCGCATGACTTCAACAACCTGCTGATGGCCGCATCGAGCGGGCTCGAGCTGATGGACCGGGCCAAAACCGACGAACGGCGGGACCGGCTCAAGGTAGGCATTCGCGATGCGCTCGACCGGGGTGCGCGCATCACGGAGCAGTTGCTGGCCTTCTCGCGCCGTCGGCCGATGATAAGCGAGGTGGTGCAGGTCGATGACCATGTCGCCAAGCTCGCCGAGCTGCTCGATCACTCGCTGCGCGAAAACGTCAACGTGCGGTTTCAGATCGCCGAGGGCCTGTGGCCGATCGAGGTCGACCGGTCGCAGTTCGATATCGCCATCCTCAATCTTGCGGTGAACGCCAAGGACGCAATGCCCAAGGGCGGGGTGCTGCGCATCCGTGCCGAGAACCGCCCGGCGGCGCTCGATGGCGAGGATGCGGTTGAGATCGTCGTCGAGGACCAGGGCATCGGGATGACGCCGGATGCGATCGAGAAGGCGTTCGAGCCGTTTTTCACCACCAAGGGCGTGGGCCATGGGACCGGTCTGGGCCTCAGCCAGGTGTACGGCTTCGTGCAGGCGGCCGGCGGGCGCGTGACGATCGAGAGCGAACCGTTTGTCGGTACGCATGTCGCCCTGCTGCTGCCGCGCTGCGTGCCTCCTCCGCCAGGCGCCGAGGTGCACCGGGGCCCGGATGCGGGTGCGCAGCTGGCGGGACTGTGCGTACTGCTGGTCGAGGACGATCCCAGCCTCAACGAGCTGGTCAGCGAAATGCTCCTCGAGCATGGGGCGAAGGTCGTGCGCGCGGTTTCGGCGGCGGAGGGACTTAGCCTGTTCGACCGCCACCCGATCGAGGCAGTGCTGTCGGATATGGTCATGCCGGGCGAGATGGACGGGCTCGATCTCGGACGGCGGTTGCGCGAACGGCGCGCCGATTTGCCGGTGATCCTGATGACCGGCTACAGCGCGGCGGCCGGCGCGGCGCACGCCGAGGGATTCCCGGTGCTGCGCAAGCCGTTCACGATGGCCGCACTCGCCGAGTGCATCGAGGAAATCCTCGCGCGAATGCGCGGCGCCGAGGCGGGCGCCTAGTCCTCGGGAAGCGCGAAGACGTAGATCGTCGAACTGTTGACGGGCGGCATCTGCGTTTCAGGAATCACGTCGGGAATGCCGGACGAGAGCGGATTGCCCGCGCCGGTGACCATCGCCACGTATTGCTTGCCATCGATCGAATAGGTGATCGCCGATGCGTTGGGCACGCCCGCCACGCCCGTGGTCCATAGCTGCTTGCCGGTCTTCTGGTCGTAGGCCACGAACTGGCGGTCCATCCATCCGGTGAACAATAGCCCACCGGCGGTGGTCAGGATGCCCATGTCGGGCGTCTGCCGGCGGCGCACTTCCCATAGCAGCTTGCCCTTCTCGAGATCGATCGCCTGTAGCACGCCGTAATTGCCGTCGCCGTTGGGTGGCGGGGCGTAGACAGCGTTCACGCCGGTCGAGAGGAACCCGACACCGGAGGCGGGCGTGAGGTCCGTGCAAACATCGCGCGCGTTGACGAAGAATGCCCGGGTTTGCGGATTGAGCGAAGTCGGGCTCCAGTTGCGCCCGCCGCCCCCGTGCGGACACATGTACACTGGTCCCTTGTCGCGGCCGGGTATCTTCTCCGGCCGCACGTGCTTGTCGCCGGTCCTGGGATCGATCCGGTCGATATAGTCCTGGATGCCCATGTCGTAGGTATCGAGGTACTTGCCGGTCGCGGCGTCGAGCGTGTCGAACAGGCCGCTCTTGCCCCCGGTGATGACGACGCGGCGCGGCTTGCCGTCGATGTCGAGCGTGCCGACCGTCCGGTCGAATACCCAGTCGAGGTCGTACTGGTCGTTGCGGTTGTGCTGGTAGTACCACACCAGCTTTCCGGTGCGCGGCTCGAACGCGAGCGTGCTTTCGGTGAACAGCGTATCATTGTTCTGGCCCGGCTTGAGATCGCGATAGGGGCCGGTGTCATAGGTATTGCCGACGCCCCACAGCGCGAGCTTGGTGACCGGATCGTAGCTGCCTGAGGTCCACACTGATCCGCCCTTGCGCTGGTCGCCGGGCACGCCGTTCCAGGTGTCGCCACCAGGCTGGCCGGGCTTGGCCGCGGTCTCGAAGGTCCAAAGATGCTTGCCGGTCTCGGCATCGAACGCCGCGATCAAGCCGCCGCCCGCCTCCTGGCTCGCCATGCCCTGCATCACCACGCCGTCGGCGACCATCGGCCCGCCGGGCTGGCGCATGCCCTTGCG
>CAYNXB010000082.1:0-6415 GCA_964401045.1 uncultured Sphingomonadaceae bacterium
CGAAATCTTCCAGGCCGCGCTCGCGCAAGCCAAGGAAGGTCGCGCACACATTCTGGGTGAGATGACCAAGGCGCTGGGCACTGCCCGCACCGAGCTCTCCGCCCATGCCCCGCGCATCGAGACGATCCAGATCGACAAGTCGAAGATCCGCGACGTGATCGGCACCGGCGGCAAGGTGATCCGCGAGATCGTCGCCGAAACCGGCGCCAAGGTCGACATCGACGACGAAGGCGTGATCAAGATCAGCTCGTCCGACTTGACGCAGATCGAAGCGGCCAAGAACTGGATCCTCGGCATTGTCGAAGAGCCCGAGGTCGGCAAGGTCTACAACGGCAAGGTCGTCAACATCGTCGACTTCGGCGCGTTCGTGAACTTCATGGGTGGCAAGGACGGTCTCGTCCACGTCTCCGAGATGAGGAACGAACGGGTCGAGAAGCCGACCGATGTCGTCTCCGAAGGCCAGGAAGTGAAGGTCAAGGTGCTCGAGGTCGACAGCCGCGGAAAAGTCCGCCTGTCGATGCGGGTAGTCGACCAGGAAACCGGTGCCGAGCTCGAGGACACCCGTCCGCCCCGCGAGCCGCGCGAACCGCGCGGTGACCGCGGGGACCGGGGCGATCGTGGCGATCGCCGCCCGGGTGGCGGCGGTGGCGGCGGCCGTGACCGCGGCCCGCGCCGCGACGACCGTGGACCCCGTCGCGATCGTGAAGACCGTCCCCGCGGCGATCGTGACCAGGGCGGCGACCGCGGTCCGAGAAACGATCCGGCCCGCGACGATGAGAGCGGGCCCGCGCCCGACCACATGCCGGCGTTCCTGAAGGAAGACTAAGGTATTCCGCTGACGTGAAACGAAGGGCCGCGGGGGCAACCTCGCGGCCTTTTCTTGTGCGTTGCTAAGCTGTTCAGCCCGCCGCAGCGAGCCGCGGGGGCGGAAGCCCCTCGGTTTCCCGGCGCACCGCGCTGCGCACGCAGTTCTTGCCGGCTTGCTTGGCCGAATAGAGCGCGTTGTCGGCCATCGGCACCACGTCGCCTCGCGTGTTGGACGTTTCGGGCACGCTTGCGACCCCGAACGAAGCGGTGATCTCGAGGTTGTGCGCTTCGCCCAGGCCTTCGATCCGGGCGCGTAGCATCTCTGCCTTCAGCATGGCGTCATCGAGGCCGCAGTTCGGCAGGATCACCAGGATTTCCTCGCCACCATAGCGGCTCACCACGTCAGACGGCCGCAGCGCGCCGACCAGTTGCGCGGCGACGTCGCACAGGATCGTGTCGCCCTTGCCGTGGCCGTGGGCGTCGTTGATCTTCTTGAAGTTGTCGAGATCGACCATGATCACCGATGTCGCGCTCTTGGTGCGCTCGGCCATGTTGAGATACCGATCGAGCGCGTCTTCCATGTAGCGGCGGTTGTAGAGCCCGGTTAGCGGGTCGCGCAGCGACTGCGTGCGCAGCTTCTCCTGCAGCGCGATGTTGGCGAGCGCGAGCGACATCGAATCCGCCAGCGCGCGGGCGATGCGCTCGATCCGCTGCAGCGCCTCGGTGCCGCCGGGCGCGTCGGTTGCGAGCATCAGCAGGCCGTGCACCTTGCCACGGGCGATCATCGGCACTTCGATGGTCGAATAGTCGCCACCGTTGTGCATGCAGCACAGGGTGCCGGCGTGTGGATCGTTGATGTGCGGCTTGCCGCGCTTCAGCGCCCAGCAATTGCCCGGCACCAGCGCTTCGGCCGGGGCGCTTTCAGGCTCGCGCGGCCACTTGCAGGCGAGGTCGAGCCGGTCGCGCGAGTTATTGAAGATGTACAGCGCGCCGCGGAACTCAGGGAGCAGGGTGCCGGCGGTCGCTTCTAGCACCGCGCCGGCGTCCTCGTGGCTTTCGGCGCTCTGCAGCATGTCGGTCATCGCGAACAGCTGCTCGATCTGCGAGCGCGAATCCCGCGCCTTGGTGAGCAGGATCGCGTTGTCCTCGATCTGCTTTACGCTGCGGCGGCCGAGCGTCCACGAGACGACGAACTGCGAGAGGATGAGGATGAAGGCGATTGGCATCAGCCATCCCGGCATCAACTCGGGCCAGGCCATTGCCGCGAACAGGCACAGCGCGGCGGCCCCCTGGCTCGACCAGAGGATGCTGCGATACCGCGCGACTTGCTGTGCGCGGGCCTGGTTCTGGGCCGGCTTGTCCAAGCGTGGTTCCTCTTTCCCACGCATCGGATTAAGGGCTTATGCTTAAGATGGGGTTATCGGGCGGCGGGTAAAAACCACGCGGCTCGCGTAATCGCGGCTACGCCCTGCACGACATGGCGGTCCGGTGGGCGCCGCGGGCCACATCCGCGAGACGCTGGCGGGGGCACGTTCGTGCTGGTCGCGCCGATGGCGGGGGACACGATGGCGGAGAACATGCGTCCGTCCGGGCAGATCTTCTACGCCGCGTCATGCACCATCGCACCTCCAACTCGCTGTCGCAGGAGGCCGGGCTCGGGCTCGGGGCGCAGACAGGAGAAAAGCGGCTGACCGATGTCCTCAGTCAGTCCGGCATCGCCAACCTGCGGCGCGCGGCCGAAACGCCAACCAACATGGTGCTGGAGGTGACGGGCTGAGGCGTAGACGGCCCCGCGCCGCTCTGTCACATCGTTTGGCGAGGAGAGAGGCCGTGCGGAAAGGATTCGCGCTGGTTGTCGCGTTGTTGCTGGCCGTGCCGGCTGCCGCGCAGACGCAGCGCCCGATGCTCGATTATGCGACCGCGGCTGCGATGCGCGATGCCTGCGTTGCTTATGCTCGCGCGCACCAGACATCGGTCGCGATCGCGATCTACGACGATGAAGGGCGCCTCGTTACTTACGATGTGATGGATGGCGTGGTGAACGTCGCCGGCGAGCTGGCGCAGTGGAAGGGGAAGGCTGCCGCCGGCTATCGCGTTTCGACCGCTGACATGGCCAAATGGGGCGGCGGGGGAGTGCCCGGCGTTGCGACCCTGCCCGGCGGCGTGCCGTTCTTCACTGCGAACGGCGCGGCGCTTGGCGCGATCGGCGTTTCGGGCGGAAGCCAGGGCGCCGATTTGCCATGCGCGCAGGCGGCGGTCGCCGCCGCGGGCCTCAGGCAAACGGCGAACTAGGGACTGACAATGATAGACAGCTTCGATGGAAAGATCGCGTTCGTGACCGGCGGCGCAAGTGGCATCGGCCTTGGCATCGCGAAGGTGCTGGTCGAGCGCGGGGCGCAAGTGATGATCGCCGACTTGCGGCCCGATCACATCGAGGACGCACTCGCCGAGTTCGCCGGCGGCGGGCGCGCGAACGCGATTTCCGCGCTCGAGCTCGACGTGACCAACCGCGACAAATACCGCGAGGCGGCGAAGCGAATGCAGGACGAGTTCGGCGGGATCGACATCCTGGTCAATAACGCCGGAGTCGGCCTCGAAGGCCCGATCCTCGAGGCGACTTACGCCGATTACGACTTCGGCTTCGGGGTCAACGTGGGCGGAGTGATCAACGGCTTCGTCGAGTTCCTGCCGCAGATGCTCGCGCACGGGCGCGGGGGGCATATCGTCTCCACTGCCAGCCTCGCCGCCGAAGTGGTGATGCCCGCGCAGATGGCGATCTACGCTGCGAGCAAGGCGGCGGTGTGCCACTATTGCGAGGCGGTGAAGGGCGAGCTGGGCGAGAACGGCATCGGCGTCTCGATTCTGCTGCCGGGCCCGGTAAAGAGCCGCATCCACGAAGCGAACGAGAACCGGCCGGAGCACTTGCGTGCGGGCAGTGGCTACAAGGCGAGCGAGGAAAAGCTCTCCCGCCGGATCGTGGGCGGCAACTGGATGGAGCCGGTCGACGTCGGCAATCTCGTAGCCGACGGAATTCTCGCCAATGCCACCTACCTGGTCACCCACGGCTTTTTCAAGGAGGCGATGCGCGCGCGCGGGGAAGCGGTGCTCGCGGCCACGCCGGACAGGATCGAGACGTTCGACAGCTTCAGCAACTACCGCGAGGAATAGGGCGGGCGGTGTTCTAGCGTCTGCGCCGCGGATAAACGCAGCATGATCTCAAAGGCCGCATTCGGGGCGTTGCGACAGTCCATTGACCGAGCTTGGCCAGGCAAGGCTCAGCCGGTGGCGGGGGCAGCGGTTGGGAGAAATACCTGGACGAGATCGGAAGCTCGCGATCGTCTCCAGTCACCTCCCGCTGCTAGGCGCGAACGCGTAGCACCGCTCCAACGGCGGCGATGCGCTCGACCGCTTCGTAGCCTGGCTGGTCGAGCTCCTCGCCGAATACGTCGGGGTCGAGTTCGTCGATCGCGAGCGTGGCGCCCGCCTCCCGGGCGATTTCCTCCAGCGCGGCGAGCAGCGGCGAATGCCCGCCGATGTAGGCCGCGCCCGTGTAGAGCAGCAGCGTTCCTCCGGGAGCGAGCCGTTCGGCGGCCTGAGCCGCCCACGTCCGCGAAACCTCGCCGCCGAGCAGCGCCCCGCCGTCGCGATAGGAGCGGCGGTGGCGGTCGATCATGTACGGCGGATTGGCGAGCACGAGGTCGGCGCCGCGCGGAATGTCCTGGCCCTCTTGCAGCGCCACCGTAACCCCTGCCGCCGCAGCATTGATTTCGGCTAGCTCGAGTGCGGCCTTGTTACGGTCGACAAGCGTGATCGAGGCCGACGGCGCAAGTCGCGCGGCGGCTATTCCGCCCGCTCCGGATCCCGCGCCCATGTCGATCACATTCGCTGCGGAGCGGGGAAGGTGCCTGGCCACGAAGGCGGCAAAACGATAGGTATCGGGGCCGAAGAACACGGCGTCCTCGGTCTCGGTCGGGAATGAGGAGTGCAGGAACAAGTCGCCTCCGAGCGATGCGACGCGCACCGCGCTGCGCAACTCATCGCCGTTTTCCTCCAGTGCATCGGCGCCGCGCAGCAGGTCGAACACTTCCTCCGCCAGCTGGTTCACGCGAAACGGGCGATTCCACCCGAACACATCGGCCAGCGTCGGCGTTTCCGGCCCGGGCCGCGCCAGCACGCGCGCGTGCGTGGCCGGCGTCACGGTGGTGAATCGGTAGTCGCGCTCCGCCAGCGTGCGGAGCAGGCGCAGCAGCATGTCGGCCTGGTCCATCGGCGCGCACGATAATCCGATTTTCACGCCCGTCTATCGCGCCGCGGTGCTAAAGCCCGGCAATGCGGATCCTCGGGGTTACAGAGACTTGCGATCTGGGCTCGCTCTACATGCGGCTGATCGCCGAAGGACACGAGGTGCGGGTTTCGGTCAGCTGGCCGCTCGCGGCGGAGACGATGGCCGGGCTGGTGCCGCGCGTCGACGACTGGCGCGGTGAGCTCGGCTGGGTGCGCGATGCGGGGGCGGACGGCGTGATTGTGTTCGAGGCGGTCGGCTTCGGCGATTTGCAGGACGAACTGCGGGCCGAGGGCTACAACGTCATTGGCGGCAGCGCGCTCGGCGACCGCCTGGAGAACGACCGCGCCTTCGCCCAGCGCGTGCTGGCGGATATGGGCCTGCAGGTCGCAGGCTGCGCCGAGTTCGCCGACGCCGACAGTGCGCTTGCCGATTTGCGCGCGCGCCCGCGCCGAACGGTCTTCAAGGTCAGTGCCTCCGCCGGCGAGACGTTCGTCGGCGCATTTGCCGATGGCAGCGACATCGCCGCTCTGCTCGCCGCGCGCGAACTCGAGGAGGACGAACGCTTCGTCCTGATGGATTTCGTCGAGGGCATCGAAACCGGCGTCGGCGCTTATTTCGACGGCGAACGGTTCCTGCGGCCAGCCTGCGTCGACTGGGAGCACAAGCGCTTTTTCGCGGGCGACATGGGCGAGCTAACCGGCGAGATGGGCACGGTGGCGACTTTCGATGGATCGAACCGTCTGTTCGAGACGTGCCTCAAGCCGCTCGAACCGATGCTGCGCGAGGCGGGGCACGTCGGTTACGTCAATCTCAACACGGTGATCGACGAACGCGGCGCGTGGCCGCTCGAGTTCACCTGCCGCTTCGGCTATCCCGGGTTCGCGGTGCTCGAGCCGCTTCAGGTGCCGGGCTGGGGCGAGCTGTTCCGGTGCATGACCGGGCGGACCGCACACAGTTTCGAAACGCACCCGGGCTTTTCGCTGTGCGTCGTCCTGTCGACACCGCCGTTCCCGCATTCGCGCAAGGAGCTGGACGCGGTGGTGGGCTTGCCGGTCCTTACCGGGGACATCGACCCGCGCCACCTGCACTGGTCTGAAGTGGGGCTGCGCAATGGGCGGCTGGTCACCACCGGCCTGTACGGCTGGACGGGCGTGGTCACCGGCACCGGGTCTACGGTCGAGGAGGCCAACGCCGCCGCCTACGCCCGTGCGCGGCAAGTTCATTGTCCAAACCTGCGCTACCGGCTCGACATTGGGCACAAGCTCGCCGGCGGGCAACTGGCGCAGTTGCGCGCATGGGGCTGGCTCTAACGCAAAAAGAACC
>CAYNXB010000082.1:6515-11208 GCA_964401045.1 uncultured Sphingomonadaceae bacterium
AACGCAAAAAGAACCGCGCGAGGGAAGGGACACCCGTCGCGCGGTTCCTGGAAGCGATCCTGGGGGATCAGTGGTGGTGCGGATCAGCCGTCGGAAGGGGCCGAGTGCGCGGCCATGGCGGTCTGGATCCGGGCACGCAGATCAGCGTCGGCACCAACGGCCTGGCTGATCTCGTTGAACCGTTGGGGCTCGAGACCGGCCGCGGTTACTGCGGAGGCCATCTGCTGCTGCTTCGCATCGTCGGGAAGGGCAGCGTTCTTGGCGATCTCCTGCACCTTGGAGGCGGCCTCGGCGTAGCTGCTCACTTCCGCGTCCGTGACAGTGGCGCTGGCGACCGCGCCGGTTGACGGGGCGGCTGCGCTAGCCGGCGGAGCGGCGGCATCGGCCGGAGCCGTAGCCGGCCCGGAGGGGGGAAGTGCATCCTGCGGTTGCGCATCCGGGGAGGCCGATTGATCCGGCGCGGCCTGCGGGGTTGCGGGCTGCGCGGCGTCCTGTTCGGCCGGCGGAGCAGCGTCCTGCGCCTGCGCAGCGGTCGCCGCGAAGGCGAAGGCGATCAAGGGATAGGTTAGCTTTTTCATGACATTTTTCCTGACTATTCTTCCTGAAGCTCCGCAAACGCAAGTCGCGGAAGCCTCTTGGTTAGACTTTCGGAAGGGTCGAAAAATTAAGGCTTAGACGCCCTTCGGATAAAGATTTGGTTGCCGCTTTGCATCACTGCAATATCCGATAGACAGAACGTGGCGGAGCCGGGTTAAGTGGCTGTAAGACTTAGAGGTTCCCGCATTTCGTCGTGGCTTTCGCACCGCGTGCCGAATAACCGGGAGGGGCGTTTTGCTTCTTTCGCAGAATTCGCTTTCCTACACTTCGCTAGGCGTGCCACTCATTGCTACGATGCCTCGCACCGTTTCGGCCGCCCGGCGGCGCAACACCCGTGAACTTCGATATTGAGGTTAAGCATCTGATATAAATAAAGAAACTTAGGACATCGTGGTTGGCTGGGTGTTGCACTGGTCAACTTCGGGGAGAGGGGATCAAGAAATATGGCCACGACGTTCAGCGAAGCGATCTCGCGCGCACCCTTGAAGGCGTTCTCGATCGCGACTTTTGCGATCTGCATGCTCGTCCTCGTGTGTGACGGGATGGACGCGCAAGTCCTCGGCATCGTCGCGCCTCTGGTGATCGAGGAATTTGGCGTCGATCGCAGCACCTTCGGCATCGCGATGAGCTCGGCGCTCGTCGGCTTCGGGCTCGGCTCGTGGGGTGGCGGCTGGCTTGGCGACACGCTCGGGCGGCGCTGGTCGCTCGCGATCGCGACCATGATCTTCTCCCTCGCCACCGTGGGCGCGAGCGTGACAGGCGATGTGTGGGAAATGGCGGCATGGCGGCTGGTTGGCGGGCTCGGGTTTGGATCGGCCTATGCCAACGCCATCGCACTTGCCGGCGAATGGCTGCCCGATCGCTGGCGCTCGGTCGGCGTGACCACGCTGTCGGTCGGCACCCCCGCGGGTGGTCTCGTGGTCGCAGCGCTCGCGCCGAGCCTGGTCGAGGCCTACGGATGGCGCGGCTCGTTCGTCGCGATCGGCGTGGCGACGCTGCTGGCGGTTGTGCTGGTGCTCCTGGTTCTGCGCGACAGCCCGTCGTTCCTGCTCGCGCGTGGCAAGCGTTCCGAAGCGCAGGCCGTGGCACGCAAGGTGCTCGACAGCGAAGTCGAGCTCACGCCCGAAAGCCACCACAGCGATCGTGACGGCGCCGCAATCGGCGTGTTCGACCGCGGCAACACGCGACTCAACATCGGCGTCGGGGTTGCCTTCGCGGCTGCCACCCTGGTCGCTTATGCAATGCTCAATTGGGCCACGACATTCCTGGAGGCGAAGGGCTTCACCTTCGCCCAGGCCTCGTACACCGTGTCGGTTGGCGGGCTGACCTCGATCGCCGCGGCGATCGCGGTCGGGGTACTGGTGCAGCGGTTAGGCAGCAAGCCGGTCATCGCCGGCCTCTCGGCGGCGCTGTTCGTCACGCTGGTGGCGTTCGCGGTCTTGCTCGAGACTCTCGCCGGTACGCCCAGCGATACGGAGCGCTGGATCATCGTCGCGTTATACGGCCTTGCGGGGGCGCTGTTCAGCGGCGCGATTGCGAGTTTCTACGCACTGATGACGTATGCCTACCCGCCGTCGTGCCGCTCGGCCGGGATCGGCTTCGGGATTTTCATCGGCCGCGTTGGCGCAATCGCGGCGACCGGGCTGGGCGGCGTGCTGATAGACCTCGGCGACGGCAGCCTTGTGCCGTTCTTCGCGGTGTTGTGCGTGGGCGCGGTGCTGATCTCGACCGCGGCGCTGGTGGTCGATCGCCACGTGCCGGCGGCACGCGGCAATCGAGCTTCGGCCTGATTCCTTAGCGGACCCGCGGGCCGCCGAACGGCAGCGGCGGAGGGGGACGGCGCGCGCCACGCGGCAGCTGCGCCTGGTAGGCGCGGCCGCAGTGCTCGACGCAATAGGGGAAGCCGGGGTTCACTTTCTCGCCGCAGAAGTGGAAGTCCGGCTCGCCGGGATGGCCCATTGGCCAGCGGCACACGCGCTCGTTCAGGTCGAGCAGGCTGGTCTTGTCGGCGATCTCCGGGCTCGGCCGGGCCGGCACCAGGCGGCGCGGCGGCGCGGGCGGGATCGGCGCCTGCTGGTCACCCGGTCCCTGGCGCAGGAAGCCGCCGGGGCCGACCGAGACGATCTTGGGCATCCCGGCAGTCGGATTAGGCAGCGGCTGGCGCGGCGTATCGTCGTCGCTGTCACGCTCGCTCACCGGCGCGGCTTCGACGCGGCCGGCCGGCGGTGCGGGCGCCTTGGTCGGCTTCGCCGTCGGAATCTCGCGCGCCTCGGGCCTGGCGGCGGGCTTCTTGGTGGTTGCCTTCTTCGCCTGCTCGGCGGCCTTCACCGGCGATGGGCGCGCCTTGAGGCCCAGGCGGTGGGCTTTGCCGATCACCGCATTGCGGGAGACGCCGCCGAGCTCGTCGGCGATCTGGCTGGCGGTCGCGCCGCTCTCCCACATCTTGGTCAGGGTGGCGATCCGTTCGTCCGTCCAGCTCATATTCAGTCCATATTCCTCGTTTGTCGGCGGTCGCGCTTGCCACTCGGGAGCGCTGCCGATAGTCGCCCCGCCATGGCCGATCAAGCGCAGCCGAATGCCGGACCAGGTGACTTCATCGAAGGCAACCAGCCGTCAGGCGCTCATTTCCCGCCCAAGGGAGAGCCCGTGTTCCACGGTTTCAACCGCGTAGGGCTGTGGACCCTCTATATTAAGGAGGTTCGGCGTTTTCTCAAGGTGCAGACCCAGACAGTCTGGGCACCAGCCGTTACAACCTTGCTGTTTCTGGTGATCTTCACCGTGGCGATGGGGCGCGGCAACCGCCTGGTTCTCGGCGTGCCCTTTGCGACCTTCGTCGCGCCGGGGCTGATCATGATGGGGATGATGCAGAACGCCTTCGCCAACGCCAGCTTCTCGATGCTCGCTGGGAAGATCCAGGGCACGATCGTCGACTTCCTGATGCCGCCGCTTTCCGAGGGCGAACTGATGCTCGGGATCGTCGCCGCGGCGGTGACGCGGGCGGTGATGGTCGGGATCGCGGTGGCGGTGGCGATGGCATTGTGGCCCGGCGTCACGCTCACCGCCGCGCACCCGTGGGCGATCGTGTGGTTTGGACTGATGGGGGCGATCCTGCTTTCGCTGGTGGGGCTGCTCGCCAGCCTGTGGGCTGAGAAGTTCGATCACAATGCCGCCGTGACCAACTTCGTGGTCGCTCCACTGTCGCTGCTCTCGGGCACGTTCTACGTGATCCACAACCTCTCGCCGCTGTTCCAGACGATCAGCCGTGCGAACCCGTTCTTCTACATGATCTCGGGCTTCCGCTTCGGCTTCCTTGGCGAAAGCGACATCGGCAGCACCAATCAGGCAGTGGTCGGCGCGGCGGCCGCAATGGGGCTGCTCAACCTCGTGATCGGCGTGGTGGTATACCTGCTGCTCAAGAGCGGCTGGAAGCTGAAGAGCTGAGGCCCTGCGCCGAGAATCAGTGCGTCAGGCTGCGGCGCAGGCGATAGCGCCCGTCGGCGAAATCCTCGAACAACTGCGGCACGCTCGGGTGATCGATCGGCCCGCCTTCGCTGTCGGACAGCAGGTTCTGCTGGCTGACATAGGCGACGTAGGACGAATCGTCATTCTCGGCGAGCAGGTGATAGAACGGCTGGTCCCGCCGGGGACGCACGTCCTCCGGGATCGCCTCGTACCATTCCTCGCTGTTGGCGAACACGGGGTCGATGTCGAACACCACCCCGCGGAAATCGAACACGCGGTGCTTGACGACATCGCCGATGCCGAACCGGGCCTCACTGTGTCGGGGCGCTTCGACGCGACGGCCGGCTTGAGGCGAATAGAAGTTCGCACGATCCATAGCCGGGGAATATAGGCGACCGGGTGCGCGAAACAAGCGGGCCTTCGCGCCAGTCCCCAGCCGACCCGAATTCGCGCCGCGCAAGGGGTTGGCAAGCGCCGAGGCTTTGGCTAAGCGCCGCGCTTCCTGACGGCCGGGCGTTGAGAAACACGCCCTCGCACCCCTTGCGGAGAGGTGGCAGAGAGGTCGAATGCGCCGCACTCGAAATGCGGTTTACGGGTAACCGTAACGTGGGTTCGAATCCCACCCTCTCCGCCA
>CAYNXB010000083.1:0-11120 GCA_964401045.1 uncultured Sphingomonadaceae bacterium
CTTAAAATCCCCTGAGCTTTGCTCGTGCCGGTTCGAGTCCGGCCGCCCGCACCAGGATCAAAGGCTATGGTTACAAAGAATTAGGTATTCCCGCATAGGACTTGATTCGCCGCGTTATAAGGCTTCGTGGTGGATTTCCCCCACAGGCCAGATTTCTCTAGCCGGTGGGTCAAGGTGCTACCCAATTATTTGGCGCCGAGGGAATTCCTGATGAGCGAGTCGGCTCAACCTGTGATGCCCGAAACGGACGATGGCGGCGGCGATGAGCTGCGCGCCGCGCCCCGTTTCACGCTTCTTTTGCGCACCGCCAAGCTGATCGGCGCGGCGGGCGAATACCTGTGCGTAGTGCGCGACGTGTCCTCGACGGGCATCAGCGTGCGCACGTTCCATCCGCTCTCGGAAAGCCGGCTAGTGCTGGAGTTGCCCAACGGCGACCGTCATCCGCTCGACAAGGTGTGGGAAAACGACGGCGCCGCCGGCTTCCGCTTCGCCGGCGAAGAAGTTGACGTCACGCGCCTGATCGAAGGCAAGGGCCGCTTCCCCAAACGCGGCGTGCGCCTGCATATGGAATTGCCGGCGACGCTCTCCAGCCTCGGCGGATTGCATGACGCGGTCGTCCGCAACCTCTCGCAGCAAGGCGCGCGCGTCGAAACCCGCAGCCGTTTCGCGCTCGACCAGCGCGTTCAGCTCGAGCTCAAGGGCCTGCCGGCGATCCGCGCGGTGGTCCGCTGGCGCAAGGATCAGGAATACGGCCTCGCGTTCGTCGACACGTTCCAGTTCGCGGAGCTCGCCCGCCTTGCCGCGACGCTTCAGAGTGGCTGCCGCACCGAGTTCACCACCGGCGAGCAGATGCGCAACGAAGTCGCCTGAAGCCCCGCGCCGCGGGGCCTGTTAACTCGACCATAACCATTTTCGTTCATTCCCCCGGGAAACGCCAGCCGGGGGCCCGAATGTCCGCTTCGGACGAGATTTCAAGCGATTACGACGTCGACGTCGCCATCATCGGCGCGGGGCCCGCGGGCCTCACCGCCGGCTATCTGCTGACCAAGGCAGGCAAGCGCGTCGCGATCATCGAACAGGACGCGATCTACGTCGGTGGGATCAGCCGCACTGTCGAGCACGAGGGCTATCGCTTCGATATCGGCGGGCACCGCTTCTTTTCGAAGAGCGCGGCAGTGGTCGACCTGTGGAACGAGATCCTGCCCGACGATTTCATCCAGCGCCCCCGGATGAGCCGCATTTACTACGAGGGCAAGTTCTACTCCTATCCGCTGCGTGCGTTCGAAGCGCTGCGCAACCTCGGCCTGCTGCGCTCGGGCCTGTGCATGGCGAGCTACGCCTGGGCGAAGCTGTTTCCGATCAAGAACGTGAGGAGCTTCGAGGACTGGACCTGCAACCAGTTCGGCCGGAAGCTCTATTCGATCTTCTTCAAGACCTACACCGAGAAGGTGTGGGGCATGCCGTGCAACGAGATGAGTGCCGACTGGGCCGCCCAGCGGATCAAGGGTCTTTCGCTGTGGGGCGCGGTGACCGACGGGCTCAGGCGCTCGCTCGGGCTCAACAAGCGCCCTAACGACGGGCAGGCGGTCAAGACCCTGCTCGAGACCTTCCGTTATCCGCGGCTCGGCCCCGGCATGATGTGGGATGCCGCGCGCGACCGGATCGAGGAACGCGGCTCCAGGGTCCACATGGCCCACGCGCTCAAGCAACTTGCAAGCGACGGGCGTGGCGGCTGGCGCATGACCGCGACCGGGCCGGACGGCGAGAAAACGATCACCGCCCGCCACGCGATCAGCTCCGCGCCGATGCGCGAGCTCGCCGCGCGGCTGCATCCGCTGCCCGACACCACGCTCAACGCGGCGCAGCTCAAATACCGCGACTTCCTCACCGTGGCGCTGATGATCCGCTCGGACGATCTGTTCCCCGACAACTGGATCTACATCCACGACAGCAAGGTCCAGGTCGGGCGGGTGCAGAACTTCCGGTCGTGGTCGCCCGAGATGGTGCCGGACGAAGGCGTCGCCTGCGTCGGCCTGGAATACTTCTGCTTCGAAGGTGACGGGCTGTGGTCTTCGTCCGACGACGCGCTGGTGGAACTGGCCAAGCGCGAGATGGAGATCCTCGGCCTTGTCGATCCCGCCAGGGTGATCGGAGGCGCGGTCGTGCGCCAGGAAAAGGCCTATCCGGTCTACGACGAGACCTATGCCGCCAACGTCGCGGCCATGCGCCACGAACTGGAGGACAGGTTCCCCACGCTGCATCTCGTCGGCCGCAACGGCATGCACCGCTACAACAACCAGGATCACGCGATGATGACCGCGATGCTGACGGTCGAGAACATCCTCGCCGGCAGCCGCGTCTACGACACCTGGTGCGTCAACGAGGACGCGGAATACCACGAAGCGGGCGACGAGGGCGCCGAGAAGGCGCTTCCCGCGCGCGAGGCAATCACGCCCGATCAGGCGGCGGCGCTCGCATCGGTGCGCGACGTGCCCGGGCGGATCGGGCGCAAGGCCGCCTGACGGGCGGATTCGCCAAAATTTAAGCGGTTTGGGTTAACGCCATGTTCCCTGAACAGAGGATCGATCCCGTGATGACCATGGTGACCCGTCTGCGCGACATGCGTCTGGTGCGCTATCTGGCCGCCAGCGCCGGCGCGCTCGCGGTCGACATGGGCAGCTTCCTCGCCCTGCTGGCGCTGGGCGCCTGGTCGGCTGCGGCCGCCGCCGCTGGCTATTCGCTCGGGATTCTCGCGCACTGGCTGCTGTCCAGCCGCGCGGTGTTCAGCGACGCCGTCGCCCCGCGCGGGCTGGTCCGCACGCGCCAGAAAGCGCTGTTCGTGGGCTCGGCGCTGATTGGCCTTGCGCTCACCACCGTGATCGTCGGTTTCGGCGATCTTGCCGGCCTCGATCCGCGCGTGGCGAAAGTGCTGGCGATCGCTGCCAGCTTCACGCTCACCTGGGTGCTGCGCAACCGCATCGTGTTCCGCCCGGGACAAGCTGCATAGCCATGCTTGGCGATTATCGCCGGCAGGGGATCGACCCCTACTTTCTCCAGCGCACGGGGCTCGCGTTCCTGCTGATCGCGCTGCTGTTGCTCGTCGCCAACGTGCCGGCAATCGCGGGCATGCGCTTTCCCGATCCCGATGACACGCTGCGGCTGGTGCAGGTGCGCGACCTGATCGCCGGGCAGGGCTGGTTCGATTTGCACCAGCACCGCGTCGATGCGCCGCATGGCGGTGTGCCGATGCACTGGTCGCGGCTGGTCGACATTCCGCTCGCTCTGTCGATCCTCACCCTGACCCCTATTCTCGGGCAGGCGGGGGCCGAAGCGGCGACGCTGATTCTGGTGCCGCTGGCGACGCTCGCGGTCGCGCTACTGTTCGCCGGGCGCATCGCCTGGCGCCTGTTGGGTGAGGAAGCGACCGGTTTCGCGTGCCTGGCGATGGCGATGTCGGTCCCGGTCGTCAGCCAGCTCAGGCCGATGCGGATCGATCACCACGGGTGGCAGATCGTGCTCGCCCTCGCCGCCGCCAACGGGATGATGGCGCGCAGCCCGCGGCTCGGCGGCTGGGCCATCGGCGTCGCGCTGGCGCTGTGGCTGTCGATCTCCATCGAAGGGCTGCCGCTCGCTGCGGCGTTCATCGGCCTGCTCGCGCTGCGCTGGCTGCGCGATCCCAACGATCGCGCCTGGCTGCTCCATGCGATGGGGGGGCTGGCGCTGACTTCGGCCGTGCTGTTCCTGCTCACCCGCGGCTTTTCAGACCTCGAAACCCATTGCGACGCGATCAGCCCGATTCACCTGGGGCTGTTCGCGTGGGGCGCGCTGGGGGTCGGCATCCTTGCCGCGCAGCGTCCGCGGCCGTGGGCGTTCCAGCTGATCTGGTTCGGACTGATCGCGGCGGGCGCAGGCGCGATGATCTACCTCGCCGCGCCCCAATGTGCCGGCGGCGGCTTCGCCGGGCTCGATCCGCTGGTCAAACACTACTGGTATGACAACGTCGCCGAAGGCCTGCCGATCTGGCGGCAGCAGGTAGACACGATGCTGGGCATCGCGATCCCCCCGATCGTCGGGCTCTATGCGGCCGTGCGTCTCACCGCTGAAAGCCGCGGCTGGCTGCGCCGGTTCTGGTTCGATTACACGTTCCTGCTGGCCTGCGCGCTGGTCGTGGCGGTGCTGGTGTCGCGCGCCGGCGCGGTCGCCGCCGCGCTCGCCGCGCCGCCGCTCGGCTGGCAGATCGCCACCTGGTATCGCGGCCTGCGGCGGATCGACCGGCCGGGCAAGCGCGCCGCGGCGCTCGCGGCGCTGGCGATGGTGCTGGTTCCCGCGCTGCCGTTCACGCTTGCGACGATCGCGACGCCGGCGAAGGCGGCCTCCGGCGCGGGCGTGGCAGTCTCGAAATGCGCCATGTCGTCGGCCGGGCCCGGGCTCCGTCGATTGGGCGGGGCCGAAGTCCTCGCGCCGCTCGATATCAGCCCCGCCATCCTTTACCAAAGCGGCCTAACCGTATTCGCCACGGGGCATCATCGCGGCAATAACGCGATGCGCGACACGATCGCGCTGTTCCTGGGGCCAGCCGACGACGCCCACCGGATGCTGGCCGCGCGCGGCACGCAATACGTTGCGCTATGCCCCGATCTCAATGAGCCCGGCGAATACGCGCACGCCGCGCCTCACGGCCTGGCCGCGGACCTCGTGCACGGCCGCGCGCCGGCATGGCTGACGCCGGTCGATGTCGGCGGCGAAGGCAACTTCCGCGTCTGGAAAGTGAACCGCTAGGCTCAGGCCGGGCGGAACTTCAGCGCCAGGCCGTTCATGCAATAGCGCAAGCCGGTGGGCTTGGGCCCGTCCTTGAACACGTGGCCGAGATGGCCGCCGCAATCGGCGCAATCGATCGCGGTGCGCGGATAGCCGAGCTTGAAATCGGCCGACGAAATGACCGCGCCCGGCAGCGGCCGGAAGAAGCTCGGCCAACCGGTGCCGCTTTCGAATTTGGTGGCGGACGAATAGAGCTCGTTCGCGCATCCGGCGCACAGGAAAGTGCCCTTGCGGTGCTCATCGTTGAGCGGCGAGCTGAACGGCTGTTCGGTGCCTTCCTCACGCAAGACCCAGTATTGCGCCTTGGTCAGGCGCTCATGCCACTGGGCGTCGGTGTAGGTGACCTTGAAGGTCTTGGCCTGAACCGGCGAGCCGCAGGCGGCGAGGACAGAGGCGCCCGCGGCGGCTCCGAACCAGCCGAGCAGGCGGCGACGATCTGTGGTCGGAAATTCAGTCATGGGTCGCCTGTAGCACAGCTTGCTTGTCAGGGCGATGAACGTGCGGGCGTGGCCCGCTCGCCCCTGCGCAGGCGGGCGAAAAGCCCTCGCCTGGACCTCATCTGCGGCCCCGATTTCATTACCCGGCGGCGGAACAGCGTCGCCCCGAGTCGCACGAAGATCGCTACCCACAGTGCCTGCCAGCCGAGCCCGAGGAGATGCGGCCACAGAGCGCCGTCTTGCGCCGCGCGGGCGAGCATTACGAATGGCGAGCTCAGCGGGAAGGCTGCCCCGGCGAGCTCGAGCGGAGAGCCGGGCTGGGATATGGCGACGCTGGCGAGGAAGAAGATCAGGAGCTGCGCCATTGTCACCGGCATCGACAGCGTCTGCACCTCGCGCACGGTCGTCGCCATTGAGCCGACTGCGAGGAACACCGAGCCGAGCAACAGGTAGCCCATCGCGAAGTAGAGTACGCCCAGCGCGAAGAACAGCGGCCAGCCCACCCCCGGCGGGGTGAGGTTGGAGAAGTCCATGATCCCGTTGAACGCGCCGCCCCCCTCGGCGCCAATACCGGCGATCGTGGTCAGGAAGGCGATCACCGATCCCCACACCGCGATCCCGACCAGCGACACCGCCAGCATCGCGAACAGCTTGCCGAGGAACACCGCGTCCATCGGGATTGCCGCGGCGAGGATTTCGATCACCTTGTTGGCCTTCTCCTCCACCAGGTTGGAGAGAACCATGCCGGCGAGCATGATGATCAGCAGGAACAGCACCGTGAGCCCGGCCTGCGCGGTCCGCAGCCGCGCCTGCTTGACCGACGCACCGCTGGTGACGACGGTGCGCTGCGCGACATCGGGGAAGGTCGTGGGCGACGTACGGAGCGCCGTCGCGGCAACCAGCGAGACGCTGCCGCGCCAGCGTTCGAGGCGTTCGGACGTGGCGGTGAGCTCGGGCGCCGCCGGCGTGCCCGTGAGGACTGCGGCGAGATCGCCCTGGCCCGCCATGAGCCTCGCGGCCGCATCGAAGCGTTCCCCCGGCGCGAGCCGCTCGAGCGCGACCATTTCGGGCAGCATCGGGCCGAGCTCCGATGCGAGCGTCTGGCGCGCGCGCAGCATCGCGTCGATGTCCGGCGCGGCCATCGCCAGGCCGATCTGCGGCGGGGCGATGTTCTCCGACACCCGCTGGCCCACGCTCCCGGCCATGACGCCGATCAGGATCGGGAACAGCGGGCCAAGCAGGAAGAAGAAGAACGCGCGGCTGAACAGGATCGCGCCGAAATCGCGCCGGGCGACGACGAAGGCGGCCTGAACCAGCGGCAGCCGCTCGGCGCTCATGCGTCTTCTCCCGCCGGGATCTCGGCCGCCATTTCCTTGGCCGCGGCCGCCCCGGCGATCGCGACGAACGCGTCATGGAGGCCTGCGCGCTCGATCGAGAGCGAGAGGATGCCCGCCTCGCCTTCGATCAGCGCGCGCAGCAGTGGCTCGACGCCGCTTTCAGGAAGGGCGAACTCCCACAGCGCGCCACCGCCGGGCTTTTGCGCAATGCGCGCGCCGGCAGGCATGCTTGCGCGCCAGCGGCCGTCCGCATTCCGTGTTTCGAGCCGCACTTGCGGCGGGATGCGGTCGCGCGCCTCGTCGACCGATCCGGCGTAAGGCACCTTGCCGCCGGCGACGATCGCCACACCTTCGCACAGCCGCTCGGCATGGGCGATCACGTGAGTCGAGAAGATCACCGTGGTGCCTTCGTCCGCGAGGCCGCGGATCATCCGCTCCAGCTTGCCCTGGTTGAGCGCGTCGAGACCCGAGAACGGCTCGTCGAGCACCACCAGCCGCGGCCTGTGCACCAGCGTGCCGAGCAGCTGGACCTGCTGTGCCATGCCCTTCGACAGCTGGCGGATCTGGCGGTCCGCAGGAAGGCCGTATGCTTCGAGCAATTCGCGCCCGCGTTCCCGGCCGACTTTCAGCGGCAGGCCCCGCAGCGCGCCCATGAAGCCGATCGCCTCATAGGCCTTCATCGAGGGATAGAGCCCGCGCTCCTCGGGCAGGTAGCCGATCAGCCGCGCGATGCGGTGCGGGTCCGCGTGACCCAGCACGCGCCGTTCGCCGCTGTCGGGCTCGATGATTCCCAGCAGCATGCGAAGCACGGTGGTCTTGCCCGCGCCGTTGGGGCCGAGGATGCCGTAGATCGCGCCCTCGGGCACTTCGAGGTCGACGCCGTCGACCGCCAGCGTGCCGTCGAACCGCTTGACCAGCCCCCTGGCCTCGATCGCCAGCGGACGCCCGGATGTGTCGCGGCGGTTGTCGGCGGTTGCCGGATGGCTTAGCGCGGCGTCCATGCGCGATCGACCTACAGGCGCGGGGTCGAACCGGGCAAGCGCGATCTCGCCCGAATCCCCGCCAATCGACGAGCTCAAGCGCCGCCTGGTCGAACAGGCGCATGCGCTGGGGTTCGCCGCGGTCGGCTTCGCGCCGGCGGCAGAGGACCCGCTGCGCGCGCGGCGGCTCGAGCAATGGCTCGCCGATGGCCACCACGGGACGATGGAGTGGATGGAGGCCCGCGCCGATGTGCGCCGCTCGCCCAACGCCATGTGGCCCGAGGCGAACAGCGTCATCGCGCTCGGCATGAGCTATGCCCCGGCGGCCGATCCGCTGGCGCTGGAAGGCGACCGGGAGCGCGCGCGGATTTCGGTCTATGCGCAGGGGCGCGATTATCACGACGTGATGAAGAAGGCGCTCAAGGCCCTTGCCCGCTGGCTGGTCGCTCACGCGCCGGAGAGCCAGCTCAAGGTGTTCGTCGACACCGCGCCGGTAATGGAAAAGCCGCTCGGGGAGGCGGCGGGGCTCGGCTGGCAGGGCAAGCACACCAACATGGTCAGTCGCAAGCATGGGAACTGGCTGTTCCTCGGCGCGATCTACTCCACGCTGCCGTTCGCGCCCGATCCGCCGCACGAGGGGCGCTGCGGCAGCTGCCGGGCGTGCCTCGACGCGTGCCCGACCGACGCGTTTCCCGCGCCCAACCGGCTCGATGCGCGGCGCTGCATCTCGTATCTTACGATCGAGCATAAGGGGCCGATTCCGCACGAATTTCGCCGTGCGATGGGCAACCGCATCTATGGCTGCGACGATTGCCTTGCGGTGTGCCCGTGGAACAAGTTCGCGCAAGGCGCCGCCGCCAACAAGGCCTTCCTGCCCCGCGCCGAGTTCGCCGCGCCGCGCCTCGACGAGCTGCTCGCGCTCGACGACGCCGGCTTCCGCGCGCTGTTCTCGGGCTCGCCGGTCAAGCGCATCGGCCGCAACCGGTTCGTCCGCAACTGCCTGATCGCGGCGGGCAACAGTGGCAACTCCGCGCTGGCGGACACGGTACGCGGACTGGCGGGCGACCCCGATCCGGTGGTGGCCGAGGCGGCGCAGTGGGCACTGGCGGAACTTGCCGGCGGCTAGACGATCCCCGCGATCAGCCCGCGCTTGAGCGCGTCCCGGGCCGGCAAGTACCAGTTGTAGAGCGCCTTCTCGAGCAGTTCGTCCAGCGTAACGTCGCTGCCCTCGATCAGCCGCTCGAAGTGCTCCATTTCGAGCGCGATGCCGGTCTTGATCTGATGGCATAGCGCCTCGACCAGCGGTAGGCTGGACCGGATCGGGCCCGACAGCTCGACCGTCTTCTCCAGTTGGCGGCAATGGATCAGCAGCGTCGCTTCGGCGGTGAGGAAACGGTCGCGCACCGGGAACCCGGACATCAGCGTGGTCCCGGCGGAATAGACCGCCGACTTGCCGACGAACACGAACCGGCACTTGGGCAGCCGCTCGCGCACCAGGTCCATTTCGAGCACCATCCGCCGGCCGATCTCCGCATCGCCGCCGAGCGTGCTGATCTCGATCGCCACGATCTCTTCATCGCCCGTGAGCTTGGCGAGCCGGTCAAGCATCAGGCGCAACATGTCATCGCACACCGGACCGATCAGCCGTACCTGCGGATTGAGCACGCATTCACGCGGCAGCGCCGCACCCGGCGTTTCCGCGCCGGGATTGTCCCGCGCCATCTTCATCGCCCCTGTTCCGAGCGACCGCCCCCCCCAAAGGGAGAGCGGCCGCTGATTGTAGTCAGCGATCAGGCCGGTGCGGCCTATTCGCGCTCACGCTCGGGCTGGCGGTCCTGGTCGCGCTCGCCCTGCTGGCCGCCGCTGTCGCCCTGCTGTTCGCGCTGGCGCTCATTCTGGCCGCCGCCTTGCTGCTGGCCGCCCTTGTCGCCGCCCTGTTGCTGCTGGCCCGGGTTGCCACCGCCCTGCTGGCCGGGGTTGCTGCCGCCTTGCTGCTGCTGGCCGGGGTTGTTGGCCCCGCCTTGTTCATTCTGATTGGCCATCTGAACATCCTTCCGGTTTGGTCCCCGTCGTGCGGGGGATATCTCGTCAATGGAGCAGGAAGGCACTGGTTCCCGGCCAGCGCGGGGGCGAGGGAGATCGTCGCAGGATCGGGGTTAGTGCTTGATTTTTGTTAGTTTTTTTAGCGGGCTATCCAGTCCGTAGCGCGCTCTTCCGCCTCGGCGCGTATGAGCGAAAAAGGGCGATAGGACGACGGTCTCGCCGGCTCGATTCGAGCAGCGTCAAAGCCTGCCTTGTCGCCCGTCCCCGATAAAATATTTTTGCAGATTCATTTTGGGTCTTGCGGGCCGCGCGAGCCGAGCATTTCCCACGCGCCGCGGCGTATTGGATTGGCAAGACACCGCCCCCATATCGGGCTCGTCAGCGTAAAGCAGAGGTTAACGCCCTTGCGCACGATTGGGCTCTGATTCACTATGGCTAGTGGTTCGGTTGCCATATCACACTACTAGACCTTGATTCTTCCTCGTGTGCCCCGGTGCGGATACGCAAGGTTGGAAAGGGTCTTCGGGCTCACGATCGGCGGCCGTCTGGGGACAAGCGGGGGGATAAATAATTGCCCCCGCCGGCGTTCGAATTGGTAGTGTCGGGGCAGCCCGGCCGATTCGAACGAAAACGGAACATGGGCGGCGGCGGATCGAATCCGGCTCCGCCAAACAGGGGTGGCCGTGGATATGGAATTCAGGACCGGAGAAGGTGCGGCGATGGGGCTCGATCAGTTGGAGCACACGGCGGCCGAAACGCTGGTGAAAGAGAAGCGCCCCACGGCCAGGGGCGCCAAGCGAGAGCCCGCGATGACTATGGAACGAAGCGACAAGGGATCGGACGAGCTGGTGGCCCCGGATATTCTCGAGGGTGCCGCCGCGGAAGCGCTGGCCGCTGCCGCCCAGGCCGCCGCCGCGCAACCCGCTGACGATTCCAAGTCCGTGCGCCCGCGCCGATTCACCATCGAAACCGATGAGAGCCGCGACGCGCTGCTCACCGAGTTCGGCAAGGAGACGCTGACCGACCGCTACCTGCTGCCGGGCGAATCCTATCAGGACCTGTTCGCCCGCGTCGCCGACGCCTACGCCGACGATCAGGGCCATGCCCAGCGGCTCTACGATTACATCTCGAAGCTGTGGTTCATGCCGGCCACGCCGGTGCTGTCGAACGGCGGCACCAATCGCGGGTTGCCGATCAGCTGCTATCTGAACTCGGTCAGCGATAGCCTCGAAGGCATCGTCGGCACCTGGAACGAGAACGTCTGGCTCGCTTCGCGCGGCGGGGGGATCGGCACGTACTGGGGCAACGTTCGCGGGATCGGCGAACCGGTCGGCCTGAACGGCAAGACCAGCGGCATCATCCCGTTCGTGCGGGTGATGGATTCGCTGACGCTGGCGATCAGCCAGGGCTCGCTGCGGCGCGGCTCGGCCGCCTGCTATCTCGACGTCTCGCATCCCGAGATCGAGGAGTTCCTCGAAATCCGCAAGGCGTCGGGCGACTTCAAC
>CAYNXB010000084.1:0-10960 GCA_964401045.1 uncultured Sphingomonadaceae bacterium
GCTCAGGGGATTTTAAGTCCCCGGCGTCTACCATTCCGCCACGCCCGCTTAAGATTTGAGGTAGCGGCGGCCGCCGCGCGTTACCAGTAGCGCCTGCTCGCCAGCTCCGCCCCTTGCGCCAACGCGGCGAGCTTGGCCCATACCACCTCGGGATCGAGTCCGCCGCTGCCGGCGTGGACCGAGAAGCCGCAGTCGACCCCGGCCATCACCTGATCGCGCCCGAGCAAGTCGGCGTAGCGGCCGATGCGCTGGGCGATCAGTTCGGGATGTTCGACGTAAGGGCTCTGCGGCTCGATCACGCCGGGGCACAGGATCTTGCCTTCCGGCAGCTTATGCTCCTCGAAGAATGCGAACTCGTGCGCATGGCGCGGGTTGGCGCCTTCGAGCAGTACGGTTTGCGGCTTGGCGCTCCACACGATGTCGGCGATGTCCTCCAGCGCGACGTCATGAGTGTGCGGGCCGGGATAATTCCCCCAGCACAAGTGCATCCGCAGCTGTTCGGCGGGAATGTTCCGCAGCGCGTGATTGAGCGCTGCGACGTTCATGCCGATGCGTTTGCGGAAGTCTTCGGTGCTCAGGTCGGTAAACTGGACGTGGCGGCCCATCGCGAGGTCCGGGCAATCGACCTGGAGGGTGATCCCCGCTGCGGCGATCGTCTCGTATTCATGGCGCAGCCCTTCGGCGAGCGCGAAGACGTAGGCCTCATCGCTCGGATAGTAGTCGTTGGGAAAGAACAGCGCGGTGACGCCTGGCGAAGCTGCCGACATGAAGGTCTCGTGTCCGCCGGCCAGCCGCTGGAGCCGCTCCGCGTCCTCACGCGGCGCGTCCATGTCGATTACCTCGATCGGCGCGGTGCATGCAGGCGCGCTACGGCGCGCACGGCCGGCATCGCCGAACACCCGCGCCTTGGCCCCCGGAAAGTCCTCAAGGTCGGCAAACTCATAGCTGCCCGCCTCGCCGCCGAAGCCCGACAGGCGGTGCTTGATGTAGGTGGCGTAGCTCGGCTTCGACATCTCGCCATCGTTGACCACCGAGACGCCGGCCTGGATCTGGTGCTTCACCACATGCGCGGTGGCGCGCTCGACCGCATCGTCGAACGTCGCCTCGTCGATTTCCTCGCCGCTTTCGCGACGGAACACGAGATCGAGCAGGTAGTCCGGCCGCGGAAGGCTGCCGGTGTGGCTGGTCTTGAACCCCATTATGCCAGGCACCCTTTAAGTGAGTTCGGCGCGAACGATCGCGGCCCCGTCGGCGAGCGCCTTCATCTTGCCGAACGCCACATCGCGCGGAAGGTACTTGAGCCCGCAATCGGGCGCCGGGATGATCCGCCTGGCATCGACATAAGGCAGCGCCCGGCGGATGCGCGAGGCGACCAGTTCCGGCTCCTCGACCGCGTGGGTCGAAAGATCGAGCACACCCAGGATGATCGTCTTGCCCGGCAGGTTTTCGAGGATCGAACAGTCGAGATCCGATTGCGCGGTCTCGAGCGAGATCTGCAGCACCTCGCTGCCGGCCAGCTCGGGCAGGAAGTTGTACCCCTCCGGCCGTTCGTGGATCAGCGCCGCGTAGCCGAAGCAGATATGCAGCGCGGTTGTGCCCCGAACCCCGTCGAGCGCGGCTTCGAGCGCCAGCAATCCGTACTCGCGCGCCTTGTCCGGCCGCGCCTGCATATACGGCTCATCGAGCTGGACGACATCGGCTCCGGCCGCAAACAGGTCCCTGATCTCGCCGTTGACGGCCTTGCCATAGGCGACCGCGAGCGCTTCGGGGTCGTTGTAGTAATCGTCCTGCGCCTGCTGGCTCATCGTGAACGGGCCGGGCACTGTGATCTTGATCGCTTTGCCCGGGCTGACGTGCTGCTTCATGAACTCAACGTCGCGCACCTGCACCGCGTGTCGGCGGCTGATCGGCCCGGTGACGCGCGGTACCGGCACCGGCTCTCCGCTGCGGTCGAGCGCGGTGCCATGATTGTCCATGTCGACGCCATCCAGCGCCGTGGCGAACCGGTTCGAGTAGCTTTCCCGCCGCATCTCGCCATCGGTGATGATGTCGAGCCCGGCGCGTTCCTGCTCATGGATCGCCCACACGGTGGCGTCATCCCATGCCTGTTCGAGGTATTCCTCCGGCACGCGCCACAATTCCTTCTGGCGGGTGCGCGGCGGGAAGCGGCCGGCGAGCTTGGCGCGGTCGATCAGCCATTCCGGCTGGGCGTACGAGCCGACCAGCGAAGTCGGCAGCAGCGGGAGCGCCATCAGCTGGCGTGCTCGAGAACCGAGGGGCGCACATCGTTGTTGGGGGTGTGATCGCCGGCCAGCCAGCGCTTCAGCTCGCTATGAGCGTCCTTGAGGCGGATCGCGTTGATCTGATCGGCGTGATCGGCATCGTGGGTGAACTCCACGATCATCCCGTCCGGGTCGACGACATAGACCGAGCGGCAATAGCCATGCTCGAGGGTGTAGGTCGACTTGAGACCGGCGGCGGCGATGCGCTTCTCCAGCTCGGCCTGCGTCTCCCCATCGACGTTGAGGGCGATATGGCGAAACGGGCTCGGCGCGAGATCGGGGCCGAACTCGGCCTGATCGTCATCATGGGCAAACTGGAAGAACGCCAGCGCGCTGCCATCCTTCAGCCCGAAGAAGCAGTGGCAATAGGTCCGCTCCTTGCCGAACAGCTCCTCCTGCTCGCACCACGTGGCGACTAGCGGAAAGCCGAGCACGTCCTCGTAGAAGTGGCGCGTAGCCTCGAGGTTCTTGCTGACATAGGCCGTATGATGCAGCCGGCTCGGAACACTGTTCATCCGTTTTCTCCCCTCCGAGGCGACTCTCCTTCGCCCCCTTCGTATGCGAAGATACCACTCGCGCGGACGCAATCAATCGCGTCCGAGCACCTCTTTGTTGTGCGAGCCGAGAACCGGCGGGGCCTCGACCTCGGTCTGCTTTTCTCCGTCGAACCGCAGCGGCGATCGGATCGTGCGCCAACGGCCGTGCGGCCCTTCGGTTTCGAGCACCAGTTCGTGGTGCGCGGCGAGCTCGCCCTCGGCGACTTCCTGCGAATTGAACACCGGCGAATGCGGCACTTCGAGTCCGGCAAGCCGATCGGCCCAGTAATCGCGCGGCTGCGTCTTGAAGATCGGCGCAAGGAATTCGATCACCTTCTCGTAATTGGCGATGCGCGCGTTGCGGTCGGCGAACTCGGGGCGCTGGAGCATGTCCGGCTGACCGACCGCTTCGGCCAGGTTGTCCCAGAACTTAGGCGGGCTCGACATGTGCAGCGCGACCCACTTCCCGTCGGCGCATTCGAACACGTAGCTCTGGCTAACATGCGGACGGCTGTACGGGTGCATGATCTCATTCTCGGAGAACAAGTGCGTGAAGGCGTCGAGATTGAAATGGCACATCGCCTCGAACATGCTGGTTTCGACCAGCCGCCCTTTCCCCGTCTTCTCGCGCTCGTAGAGCGCCGCGATCACGCCCTGCGACGCGTAGAACCCGGTCAGCGCATCGGCGATCGCGGGACCGACGACGCGCGGATGCTCGGGATTCACCAGCAGGCCGAGGAACCCGCTCGACGCTTGCGCGACCGAATCGAACGCGGGGCGCTCCTTCCACGGGCCGTCGTTGCCGAACCCCGAGATCGAGGCATAGATCAGCCGCGGGTTGATCGCCCGAAGCCGCGCCGGATCGACCGAGAGGCGCTCGGCCACTCCCGGGCGGAAGTTCTGGATGAACACGTCCGCCTTCGCGACCAGCGCGTCGAACGCGGCGAGGTCTTCCGGCAGCTTGGTGTTGAGCTCGACGCTCTTCTTGCCGCGGTTGTAGGTCTGGTAATGCGGCGAATAGAGCCCGCCCTTGAAGTTGCGGAACGGGTCGCCGACGCCCGGCATCTCCAGCTTGATCACTTCGGCGCCCAGGTCCGCCAGCAGCATGCCGGCGGCCGGGCCGGTGATGAAGGTGCCCATCTCGAGCACTTTGACGCCTGCTAGCGGCTTTGCCATTCGAATCCCCTTCCCAGAACCGTTCGTTCGGGGGCCTGTCGAAGCGCCGCTTCTCTTCGGGCGCAATGGCCAAAAGATAGGACGGCCCCTGGCATTTTCGTGCCAGCCCGCTTCGACAAGCCCACGGCGAACGGAAATTGACATGTTCCGTGTTGACCCGCGCATAGACCGCGCCAGATAGCGGCGACAAGGGAGACACTTCATGCGCATCGGCAAGCAGGACGCACCGTACACCGCCATCTGCACATCGGATGCGACCAGCATCACCGTGCGCGGGCGCAACCTGACGAGCGAGATCGTCGGCAAGATGGACTTCACCAGCTATTTTTGGCTGCTGGTGACGGGCGTGGAGCCCAACGAGGAGCAGCTGTTCTTCCTGAACGCGGTGCTGTGCTCGCTCGCCGAGCACGGACTGGTGCCAAGCGTGGTTGCCGCGCGCATGACTTATGCCGCCGCGCCCGAGGCGCTGCAGGGCGCGGTCGCGGCGGGGCTGCTCGGCTGCGGATCGGTGGTGCTGGGCAGCGCCGAAGTCGCGGGCAAGTTCTACGCCGAATGCGTTGCCGACCAGCGCGCGACCGGCGACGATGCGAACGCGGTCGCCGCGCGCAACATCAAGCGCCTGCGCGATGGCGGCACAAAGGCGATCCCAGGCTTCGGCCACCCCCAGCATTCGGGCGGCGACCCGCGCGCGAACCTGCTGCTCAAGCTCGCCGACGAGCGCGGCGTATCCGGCGAACACGTGGCAATGATGCGCGCGCTCCAGACGGCATTGCCCGAGACGATTGGCCGCGAACTGCCGGTCAACGTCAACGGCCCGATCCCGGCGATCCTGCTCGACCTCGGCTTTCCGGTGACGGCGCTTAAGGGTATCGGCCTGCTGTGCCGCACCGCCAGCCTCGTCGCCCACTGCACCGAGGAGGCGGAACGGCCGATCGGCTTCATCATGAGCGGCGCGGCGGCTGCGGCGATCGAGTACGATGGGCTGCCCTCCGAAAGATAGGCGACGAGCGAATCCTTGCCATCCATCGGTGAGCCAAGCAGATTGAGCGCGGGAGAGGCTCATCGATGAACGCAGGCGAATTCGATTACATCGTGGTAGGCGCAGGCTCGGCGGGTGCGGCGCTCGCCGCTCGGCTCGGGGAACGCGCCGACCGCACGACCTGCGTGATCGAGGCGGGCGGCTACGACAGCCATCCGTTCATCCATATCCCGAGCTTCGTCGCTGCGGCGATCGGCCGCAAGGCGACCAACTGGCGGTTCAAGACCGTGCCGCAGCCGGGCATGGCCGGGCGCGAGATCCCGGTGCCGCGCGGCAAGGTGCTCGGCGGATCGGGCTCGATCAACGGGATGGTCTATTTCCGCGGCCATCCGACCGACTACGACGACTGGGCGGATGCCGGCGCCACAGGCTGGTCCTACGCCGAAGTGCTGCCGTACTTCACCCGCACCGAGAACAACGAGAACTTCCCGGCGAGCGTGTTCCACGGGGTTGGCGGGCCGGTGAACGTCAAGCTGGTCGATGGGCCGAACGAACTCAACTACGCGTTCATGGAAGCGCTCGGCTCGTTGCAGTTCCCCGAATGCCCGGATTTCAACGGCGCGAATTCCGAAGGCTACGGGCGCCGCCAGGGCCTGATCCGTGACGGACAGCGGGAGACCACCGCGAAGGCAATGCTCCGCCCGGCGCTCGCGAGGTCCAACGTGCACCTGATCACCGACGGCCACGTCGCACGCGTGCTGGTCGAGCCGACGGACAGCGGATTGCGCGCAGTGGGCGTCGAGCTGACCGACGGGCGCGTGGTTCGCGCGCGCGCCGAAGTGATCCTTGCCGCCGGCGCGGTGCAGACGCCGCAGATCCTGATGCTGTCGGGCATCGGCCCGGCGGTCCACTTGCAGGAGATGGGCCTGACGGTGGTGAACGACGTGCCCGGGGTGGGCGAGAACTACCACGACCATCCGGCCTCGCCGATGCACATGGAGACGAGCGACACGACTTCCTACGGGCTGTCCTGGGAGGTACTGCCGCGCGATGTGATGCACCTGTTCCAGTACCTGCTTACTCGCAAGGGCCCGCTGGCCGGCAACGTGTTCGAGAGCGTGGCCTTCCTGCGCACCGATCCGAGCCTCGCCAGGCCCGACGTGCAGTTTGTGTTCCAGCCGGCCAAGCGGCTGACCAATCCGAAGATCCCGTTCCCCTTGGGGCACGGCTACGCGATCAGCCCGGTCAACCTCTATCCCAGGAGCAGGGGGACGGTGCGGCTCGCCAGCCCCGACCCGCTCGTCGCGCCGGTGATCGACCCGCGCCTGCTCGAGGCGCCGGAGGACATCCTGCCGCTGATCCGCGCGCTCAAGATCGCGCGCAAGGCGTTCGCGACGCCCGCGTTCGCAAAATACGAAGGCGTCGAGGTCGCGCCCGGGCCGGACACGCAGAACGATGCGCAGTTCGACCAGTACATCCGGGAGACCGGCTACACCGTGCACCACCCGGTCGGCTCCTGCCGCATGGGTTCGGACGCGGATGCGGTGGTCGACCCGCAATTGCGCTTCAACGGCATCGCCAACCTGCGCATCGCCGACGCCAGCGTGATGCCCTCGATCATCGGCGGCAACACCAACGCGCCGTGCGTGATGATCGGCGAGCGCGCGGCCGATTTCGTGCTCGGGAAAGCCCCGCTGCCCGCCGCCGAGCTGCCGCCCGAGAGCGTGGCGCGGTATAAACCCAAGAAACGGAAGGCTGCCTGATGGCCCGCGAGCATGTGAAATCCTGGCAAATCGGCGACGTCACCGTCAGCCGCATCGTCGAGATCTGGGATTTTCAAGACAACATCAACATGACGATGACCGAGGCGACTGCCGATGAGGTGATCGCCATGGAGTGGCTGCACCCGCACTACGCGACGCCCGACGGCAGGCAGCGGATGAACTTCCAGGGCTTCGTGATCCAGGCGCCCAATGACTCTGGCGGCCGCGTGATCGTGGTCGATTCATGCATCGGCGCGGGCCGCCAGCGCGATTTCGACGTGTTCTGCGACCTGCCCGAAGGGTTCCTCGAAGATCTCGAAAGCCTCGGCATCGGCCGCGAGCAGGTCGACACCGTGATGTGCACCCACCTGCACTTTGATCACGTCGGCTGGAATACCTACAAGGACCCCGCGACCGGCGAGTTCAAGCCGACCTTCCCCAACGCGCGCTACCTGTTCGGCCGGACCGAATACGAGGCGTGGCAGACCACCATTCGCCATGACGGGCATCACACCGACACGCACCTGGTCGAATGCGTCGATCCGATCGTCGCGCTCGGGCTGGCGGACTTCATCGAGCCCGACCATGAGATCGCACCGGGCATCCATTGCGAGCCGAGCCATGGCCACACGCCCGGCCACGTCCATGTGCGGATTTCGTCGCAGGGCCAGGACGCGGTGATCACCGGCGACCTGATGCACCACCCGATGCAGGTGGCGATGCCGTTCCGCGACGCGACCTTCGACATGGACAAGGAAGCCGGGCGGCAGACGCGCATCGGGTTCGTCGACAAGTACAAGGATTCGAACGTGATGGTGATCGGCGCGCACTTCGCGGGGCCGACCGCGGGGCACATCCGCACCCATGGCGACGGCGACGTGCGGTTCGACGGGCTCGGCCTGTGAGCAAACCGATCCCCGAATACGAGCTCGACATCTTCACACCCGATGCGGTGGTGAATGCGCGCGCGGTGGACGATGCACTGCGCGAATTCGCGCCGGTGGTGCGGCTCGCGGATGGCACGCACATGATCGCGCGGCACGAGCACGTCAGCGCCGGCTTGCTCGACTGGAAGGCCTTCTCTTCGACCTCGCGCCCGTGGCACGACCCGACCAGCCCACGCCCGGAAATTCTCCTCACCGATGATCCGCCGCGCCACACCCAGGTGCGCAAGGTGATCGCCGACGCGCTCAGCCCCCGCGCGCTTGAACGGGTGAAGGGCATCTTCGAGGCTTACGCGCAGGAGCTGCTCGCCAGCCTCAAGCAGCGCGGCGGCACGGTCGATGCGGTGGGCGACGTGTCCCAGGCCTACGTGTTCCGCGTGCTCCCGGACATCCTTGGCCTGCCGGTCGAGGGCCGCGAGCAAATGCACGGCTTCTCCGAAATGGTGTGGGCGACGATGGGCCCGCCCGGCGAACTGTTCGACCAGGCGATGCAGCACGATTTCTCGGCGGTGCTGAACTGGCTCGAAACCCAGTGCGAACGCAGCGCGCTCGATCCCGAGGGTATCGGCGAGCAGATCTACGCCGCCGCCGATCGCGGGCAGGTGACCATGGCAGAGGCCAAGCTGCTGCTGCAGACCGTGCTCAGCGCGGGCGCGGACACGACCTTCATCACCATGGCCAACGCGCTGCGCGCCTGGGCCGAATTCCCCGGGGAATACGCCCGCCTGCGCGCCGAGCCGAAGAAGGTGCGCGCGGCGTTCGACGAGAGCCTGCGGTGGGATAGCCCCAGCCGCATGGCCGGGCGCATCGCCACCCGCGATGTCGAGATCGACGACTACGTCATCCCCGCGGGCACCCGTTGCGGACTGATGTTCGCCGCCGCCAACCGCGACCCGCGCTTCTGGGACGCCCCCGACGAATACTGGCTCGACCGCGACACGAAACACTCGCTCGGCTGGGGCTACGGTGTCCACGGCTGCGTTGGCCGCACGCTGGCGCAGATGGAGGCGAGCGCGCTGCTCGGCGCGATCGTCGAGCAGGTCGAGAGCATCGAGCTTGCGGGCGATTACGAGCCGTGGATGACCACCGTCGGCCACGGGCCGATCCGCCAGCCGATCAAGCTCAACTTCGCCTAGCGTGGCCGCCCCGAGACAAGCCCCGGTCACCCGCATCGACGCGATCCGCTACGCGCGGCACGAGCGCAATGCGGCGGAGAACTTCAACGTGCCGGTCGACGACCACGACCTGCCGATGCCGCTCGATTACTTTGTGTGGGCGATCCATCGGGACGGGCACCCGCCGCTCATCGTCGACACCGGGTTCGGCGAGAGCGCGGCGGCGGCACGTGGGCGAACGATGATCCGCCCGGTGGTCGAGGGACTGCGCGACGCGGGGATCGACCAGCTCGGCATCGAGGACGTGATCCTCACTCACCTGCACTACGACCATGCCGGCTCATTGAGCCTGTTTCCCAACGCCAGGTTCCACGTGCAGGATGCCGAGCTGGCCTTCGCCACCAGCCGCCACGTGTGCGACCGCGCGGTGCGCGGGCCGTTCGACGGTGACCCGGTGGCCGAACTGGTGCGCAAGCTCTACGCCGACCGGGTGGTGTTCCACGCCGGCGATCAGAGGTTCGCGCCGGGCATCGAGTTGAAGCTCGCCCGCGGGCACACCGCCGGGCTGATGGTGGTATGCTGCGAAACCGCACGCGGAACGGTGGTGCTGGCGAGCGACGCCGCGCACCTCTACGCCAACGTGACCCGCAAGGTCCCCTTCCCGATCTTCGTGGACGAAGCGGACTACAGGCGCGCGCAGGATCGCGCGCTGGAACTGGCGGGCGGATCGCTCGATCACCTGATCCCCGGGCACGATCCACTGGTGCTGATCGCATTCCGGACGGAAAACGACATCGCCCGGGTGGACTTGCCGCCCGTGACGCCGGTAGCGGACCTCGTATGACAACAATCGGATTTGTAGGGCTCGGCCGCATGGGCGCGCCAATGGCGGCGCGGCTGGTCGGCCATGTCGACGAGGTGCTGGTGCATGACATCTCGGCCGATGCGGTGGCCAGGCTGGCTGCGCTGGGTGCCGAAGCCGCCGGCTCAGCCGCCGCGCTCGGCGAACGCTGCGACATCGTGTTCATGAGCCTGCCGATGCCCCCGATCGTGCGCGATGCCGCGGCCATGGTCGTCTCCGGCGGCAGCCCCCGCATCGTGTGCGACCTTTCGACCTCTGGCCCGGCCCTGGCGCAGGAACTGCACGAACTGCTCACCCCCAAGGGCATCGCCAGCTTCGACGCGCCGGTTTCCGGCGGCATCCGCGGCGCCGAACAAGGCACGCTGGCGCTTATGGCCGGCGGCCCGCAGGTCCATTGGGCGGAGCTCGAGCCGTTGCTCGCCCGCCTGGGCAAGCCATTTTATATGGGCGAGACGCCGGGCGCGGGACAGACCGCCAAGCTCGCCAACAACCTGCTCTCGCTCGCCGCGATCGCGACCACCGCCGAGGCGATGACGCTCGCGATCAAGGGGGGGCTCGATCCCGCGCGAATGATCGAGGTGCTCAACGCCGGCACCGGGCGCAACTCGGCCACGCAGGACAAGTGGCCGCGCGCCGTGCTGCCGCGCACCTTCGACTTCGGGTTTTCGGCCCAGCTCAGCCTCAAGGACACCCGGCTCGCGCTGGACGAAGCGCGGGCGATGGGCGTGCCGCTGCCCACCGGGGAACGGCTCGCGGCGCTGCTTGACCGCACGCTAGCCACCTACGGCGACGATGCCGATTTCACCGCGATGGCCAAAGTCGTCGAGGCGGACGCGGGCCTCGACCCGGAGCGGTCCGCCTAACTCCCCATTCGTGGATGCGCCGGCCCGCCGCCAAACGGGTTCGTTGCGGCCAGATCTAAATATATCATCTTTATCATCTTTGGTTTTTGAGCTATCCGCGAGTCGATGACAGTCGTTCCCTTCCGCAAGCCCGACCCGTGGGAATTCGAACCTGCGCGCGGGGCAACGCTCTCGACGCGGATCGTCGAGGACGTGCGGCTGGCGCTGTTCGAGAAGCGGCTCGCTCCCGGCGACTTTCTCGGCACCGAGAAGGACATTGCCGAGCGCGCCGGGGTCAGCCGCATCGTCGCGCGGGACGCGCTGCGCAGCTTGCAGGCGATGGGCGTGGTCGAGATCAAGGTCGGTGCCGGCGGCGGCGCGCGCATCGCGCGAGGCAATCCCCGGTTGTTCGCCGAAGCGCTCGCGGTCCAGCTCAGCCTCGCCGGCACCAGTGTGCGCGA
>CAYNXB010000085.1:0-10371 GCA_964401045.1 uncultured Sphingomonadaceae bacterium
CAGGTTTATTCCTGTCGGGTGCGCCAGCCGGCTTGGCGTTACCGCCACCCCTGCTCCAGATACCGCACCGCGCAGCCGGCGAGGAACGCGGCGCCCTTGGGCAGCACGCTCTCGTCGACCATCATCTTGCTCGAATGGATGCCGCAGCAATGTTGCCAGTCGGCGCCGGCTTCGGCGACGCCGAGGAAGAACATCGCGCCGGGCACTTTCTCGAGCACGTAGGAGAAGTCCTCCGCACCCATGATTGGCTCGGCCAGCCGGTGGAACGCGGGCGCGCCGCCGAGGTCTCGCGCCACCGTTTCGCCAAGCGTCACCGCACGCGGATCGTTGATCGTCACCGGGAAGCCCTCGGTGATCGTGACCTCGGCGGTGCATTCATGCGCCGAAGCGATGCCCGCCGCCAGCCGCTCGATCGCTTCGCGGATCGCGGCGCGTCGTTCGGGCGAGAGCGTGCGGATCGTGCCTCTGAGGCGCGCGCGGTCGGGAATGACGTTGTGCGCGGTGCCGGCTTCCATCTGAGTGATCGTCACCACCATCGCCTGGCTCGCGGCGAAGCGGCGAGTGACCAGCGCCTGCAGCGCGGTGACGATCTCCGCCGTGGCGGGCACGGGATCGCGCGTGTCATGCGGCATCGAGGCATGGCCACCACGCCCGGTGACGACGATCTCGAGCATGTCGGCGGCGGCGAGCAGTGCGCCGTCGCGGCTGCCGATCATGCCGTGCGGGGCGTTGGGAAAGATGTGCAGCGCGAACGCGGCTTCGGGGAGCGGCCAACCGTCCTGCCCGCCCAGCAGCCCGTCGTCGAGCATGAAGCGCGCGCCGTGGAAGCCTTCCTCGCCCGGCTGGAACATGAAGCGCACTTCGCCCGCCAGATCGCTCCGTCGCGCGGCGAGGATGCGCGCCGCGCCGGCGAGCATCGCGGTGTGGGTGTCATGGCCGCAGGCATGCATGCGGCCGGGGATGGTCGAGGCGAAATCGAGCCCGGTCAGCTCGTCCATCGGCAAGGCGTCCATATCGCCGCGCAGCAACACGCTCGGGCCGGGCTTGCCACCCTTGAGCACCGCGACCGCGCCGGTGGTCGAGCCACCCTCGCGCCATTCGAGGTCGAGATCGGCGAGCTCGGCGCGGACCTTGTCACGCGTCAGCGGAGTGTGGAGCCCGAGCTCAGGCTCGGCATGGATCGCGCGGCGCAGCGCCACGATGCGATCGGCGATCGCGCGGGCGTCGTCGAGCAGCTGGGTGGTGAGCATGGCCGCAGAGTAAAGCGGCCCGGCGCGAGAGCAAGCTACATGTAGCGCATGCGGATCGAGATCGACTTGACCTCGTTGCCGACCGCGAACGCGGTTTTGGTGTAGCTCGGCTTGCCGAGGTTGAGGATATTGATGCTCGGGTTGTTCGACATGCCGCCGCCATCCTTGCTGATGTCGGTCTTGCCGTTGCCGTTGGCGTCGTGCCGCACGGCCACGCCGTAGGATCCCGCACCGGGTGCGGGCAGGCAGAAGCTCATCGATCCCGCCCGGGCCGGCGCTTCGATGCGGTAGATCCAGCGGCCGGACTGCAGCCAGTCCGCCTTGGTCCCGCGATAGAGCTGCACGCGAATGGTGCCGCTGCTCGATTCGATCCCGCTGACATTGACGCGCACGGCGGGGCCTTCGCCCTGGCATCGGCTCATGTCGTTGCCGATCTTCTGGCGGTACTGCGCGACGGCTGCCGCCGGAGTCACGGCCACGGCCAGCGTCGCCATGGCGGCGGCGAGAAGGCCGGTCCTGGTGAGGGCGCGGTTGCTCATGGTCTTCCTTATCGGTCCAATGTGGTTTGCTGGAAAGCGCGGTGCAATCTGCAGAGGCGCACTGGGCAGATCGATGTCCGTGATCGGCCCCGGTTCGCCTCTGCAATAGGTTCGAGGCGCTGAATACCGAGTGAATTCGCTGATAATGTCCCGCTCATCGACCAACTCGCCGCAAGTATGTGGAAAATCGGGGGCCCTGGTGTGGAAAAGCAGTGGGCAACTGCTTGTTCGCCCGAGTCGCGCAGCGTAGCGCCTGTAGGGACGCCATGGCCGCGCCGTTGATCTCCCCCTCGATCCTTTCCGCCGACTTCGCCCGGCTAGGCGAAGAGGTGCGCGCGATCGACGCAGCCGGGGCAGACTGGATCCACATCGATGTGATGGACGGGCATTACGTGCCCAACCTGACGATCGGCCCGGGCGTGGTGAAGGCGTTGCGGCCCCACACGGCCAAGCCGTTCGACGTCCATCTGATGGTGTCGCCGGTTGACCTGTGGCTCGAGCCGTTCGCCGAAGCGGGGGCTGACGTGATTACCGTCCATCCCGAAGCGGGCCCGCACATCCACCGCACGATCCAGGCAATCAAGGCGCTGGGCAAGAAGGCCGGCGTCTCGCTCAATCCGGGCACACCGGCGAAGATGCTCGACTACCTGATCGACGAGGTCGACCTGGTGCTGGTGATGAGCGTCAATCCGGGCTTTGGCGGTCAGAGCTTCATCGCCTCGCAATTGAAGAAGATCGCTGCGGTGCGCGCGATGATCGACAAGACCGGGCGCGATATCCGGCTGGAAGTCGATGGCGGGGTGGACGGGGTGACCGCGCCGCAATGTATCGAAGCGGGCGCCGATGTGCTCGTCGCCGGATCGGCCACGTTCAAGGGTGGTCCGGAACGCTATGCCGCCAACATCGCTTCGCTGAGAGGGGGTGCGTAATGGTCGACGGCGTGATCCAGCCCCGCCTTGCGCTCGACGCCGAGGTGGAGGAACCCGAAGCGATGGCCTTGCCGCTCGAATCCGCCGGTGAGGATAGGCTGGTTGCTCCCGGGCGCGATGAACCCGCGCGTGACGACGATGCCGCTGCCCGCGAGGTGATCGAACCGGGCCGCGCGCTGGCTTTGGCCGATTTCAGCCCGCCTGCGCTCGGCGCCGGCGAGCGACTGATCCGCCTTGCCTACCGCCTCGGCATCCCCGGCTCGACGCTGACCAGCCCGTTTGGCAAGTCCGCCAAGCCGCGCCTGCTGGCCACGGTCGAAAGCCCGCTCGCCGGCGAACGCACCGCGGGCGTCGCGCTGCGCGCCGGGCATTTCCTGATCTACGGCGTCAAGGCGCCGATCGCGCAGATGGACTTCGCCCCCGCCGCGCGGTTGAGTCCGCCGTTCGAGCGCGTGGTGCACGGCTTCTCATGGTTGCGAGATCTCGCCGCCAGCGCCCCGCGGGAGCAATGCGTGAGCACCGCGGAACGCGTGCTGGCGGCCTGGATCGAGGCCAACCCGCGCCCCGGAAAGGGCTCCGCGTGGCAAGTCGGCCTGGCCGGGCACCGGCTGCTCAACTGGCTGGTGCACGCGCCGATGATTCTGTCGGGCGCCGACAAGGGCCTGCGGTCGAAGGCGCTGCGTTCGGCGGCCGAGACCGCGCGCTGGCTCGATCGCAACGTCGGCCGCGCCGATGACCGGTTGGCCGAGCTCGCCGGATGGTGCGCGATCACCGCTGCCGGGCTGCTGATGCCTGACGGCAAGCCGCGGCGGCTGTTCGGCGAAGCGGGGCTGGTGCGCACACTCGGCGAACTGGTCGGGGCCGATGGCGGCGTGCTGTCGCGCAGCCCGCTCGACCAGATGGAAGCGATCGAGCTGCTGATCGAGCTCGCCGCCTGCTACCGCGCGACGCGGCGCGATCCGCCCGAGCAGGTCGCGGCGATGATCGAAGTGCTGGTGCCGCCGCTGCTGGCTCTGACGCATGGCGATGGATCGCTCGGCAACTGGCAGGGGGCAGGCGCGGTCTCCGCCGGCGAGATCGCCGCGCTGGTCGAGGCGAGCGGCGTGCGCGCCCGCCCGCTGCGCGACGCGCGGCAATGGGGCTATCAGCGCGTCTCGGCAAACAAGACGGTCCTGCAATTCGACGCCGCGCCGCCGCCGCTCGCGCGCCATGCGCGCCACGGCTGCGCTTCGACACTGGCGTTCGAGCTCTCTGCGGCAGGCCAGCGGCTGGTGGTCAACTGCGGCGGTGCCGCGTTCGCCGGCGGGCAGGTGCCGGTGCGGATCGAGAAGGGCCTGCGCTGCACGGCCGCGCATTCGACGCTGGTGCTCGATGACGCCAATTCGACCGCGGTGCTGATCAGCGGCAAGCTCGGCGGCGGAGTCAACGAAGTCGAGCTCGATCGGCGCACGCTTTCCGCCGAGGGCAATGCCGGGGGGCTCGCGACCCGGATCGAGGCGAGCCATGATGGCTATGCCTCGCGCTATGGCCTCGTCCACCGCCGCATCCTGCTCCTGCGCGACGATGGCAGCGAGCTGCGCGGCGAGGACCTCCTGGTCCCGGCCCGCGGACGCACCCGGCGCGGGAAGGTCGCCTACGCGATCCGCTTCCACCTGGGCCCGGGCGTCGAGAGCGGGCTGAGCGCGGACAAGCGCGGCGCCGGCCTCGCGCTCCCCGACGGCAGCTACTGGCAGTTCCGCGCCGGATCCGAAGACAGCGAGATCGCGATCGAGGAAAGCCTGTGGGTCGATGGCGCAGGCCGCCCGCATCCGGTGCAGCAGCTGGTGATATCGGGGATGGCGTCGCGCGGCGGGGGAAGCTTCTCCTGGCTGTTCAAGAAAATGAGCTAGCGGGCTAAGGGCACCACCCATGAGCGAATCGGTGAAAATCGCGCGGGCACTGCTGTCGGTGTCCGACAAAGCCGGCCTTGTGGGACTTGCACAGGCGCTGGCGGCGCGCGGCGTGGAACTGGTCTCCACCGGCGGCACCGCCAAAGCGCTGCGCGAGGCGGGCCTCGCGGTGAAGGACGTGAGCGAGCTGACCGGCTTCCCCGAAATGATGGATGGCCGGGTCAAGACGCTGCACCCCACCGTGCACGGCGGCCTCCTCGCGGTGCGAGACGATCCCAGCCATGCGGCGGCGATGGCCGAGCACGGCATCGGCGCGATCGACCTGGTGGTGGTCAACCTCTATCCGTTCGAGGCGACGGTGATGCGCGGCGCCGAACGGCCTGAAGTCATCGAGAACATCGACATCGGCGGGCCGAGCATGGTGCGCTCGGCGGCGAAGAACCACGGCTTCGTGGCGATCGTCACCGATCCGGCGGATTACGGCGCGCTGCTCGCCCAGATCGAGGCGAACGACGGCGCGACCACTTTGGAGTTCCGCAAGAAGCTCGCCGCCAAGGCGTTCGCCGCGACGGCGGCCTACGATTCGATGATCAGCCAGTGGTTCGCCTTCGCCGACCAGCGGCAGCAGTTCCCCGACATGCTTGCAGTCAACGGCCGCAAGCTTGCCGAGCTGCGCTATGGCGAGAACCCGCACCAGCAGGCCGCGATCTACGCGCCGCTCGGGCCGCACACCAAGGGCCTGGCGCAAGCGGAGCAGGTGCAGGGCAAGGAACTCAGCTACAACAACTACAACGATGCCGATGCGGCGCTGGAACTGTGCGCCGAGTTCAGGGGCGGCGACCCGGCGGTGGTGATCGTCAAGCACGCCAATCCATGCGGCGTGGCGCAGGCGGGCAGTCTCGCCGAGGCATGGCGGGCGGCGCTCGAATGCGACAGCGTCTCGGCGTTCGGCGGGATCGTCGCGGTCAATCGCCCGCTCGATGGGCCGACCGCGCAGGCGATCTGCGAGATCTTCACCGAAGTGGTGGTCGCGCCGGGCGCCGACGAAGCCGCGCGCGCGGCATTCGCGGAAAAGAAGAACCTGCGCCTGCTGCTGATCGATGACCTGCCCGATCCGCGCCGTGCCGGGCTTTCGGTCAAGCCGATCGCCGGGGGGTTGCTGGTGCAGAGCCGCGACAACGGTTCGGTCACGCGCGAGGCCTTGCAGGTGGTGACCAAACGTGCGCCCACGGAGCGGGAGCTGGCCGATTGCCTGTTCGCCTGGACGGTCGCGCGCCACGTCAAGTCGAACGCGATCGTCTATGCCAAAGACGGCGCCACCGCGGGGATCGGCGCCGGCCAGATGAACCGCCGGGACAGCGCGCGCATCGCCGCAATAAAGGCGAAGGAAGCGGCCGAGAGATATGGCTGGCCCGCACCGCGCACCGTGGGCAGCGCGGTCGCATCGGACGCGTTCTTTCCGTTCTCCGACGGCCTGCTCGCGGCAGCCGAGGCGGGCGCGACCGCCGTCATCCAGCCGGGCGGTTCCCTGCGCGACGACGAGGTGATCGCCGCCGCCGACGAAGCGGGCCTGGCGATGGTCTTTACCGGGATGCGCCACTTCCGGCACTGAGCGTCGCCGGCCCTGTAAAAAGCGCCGTGCGGACCCATATAGGTCGGCAACACTCGCCGCGCCGAACCTGAACAATAACCTAAACGGCGCATTCACGATCTCGCAAGACCTCGATCGATAGAGGAGAGGACCGTTGATCGATTTCCGTTCGAAAGCCCCGTTCCATGAACCTGTTCGCCCCCGATCTCCTGCGCAATTTCCTGCTTGGCTTCGGCGCCACCGCGCTGGTGCTGACGTTCGAAATCCTGCCGAATCTGCTGTGACGCTGCCCAGGAAAAGCTGGGCCGCGCCGCTCGTCGCCGCGGCGCTGTTCGCCACCGCTTGCCAGAGCCCGGCGCTCGCCGCCGAAGGCACGGTCGCCGCGCCGGTTCCGGCGGTCAAGGCGCATGAGAGCGGCACCAAGACGGCGATCTTCGCCGGCGGCTGCTTCTGGGGCATCGAAGGGGTGTTCAGCCACGTCAAGGGCGTGACCAGCGCCGTCTCCGGCTACCACGGTGGCAGCAAGGATACTGCCGGGTACGACACGGTCAGTGGCGGCAACACCGGGCACGCGGAATCGGTCAAGGTGACTTACGATCCCAAGGTCATCCGCTACGACCAGCTGCTGCAGATCTTTTTCTCGGTCGGCGCCGATCCGACCACGCTCAACTACCAGGGCCCGGACCACGGCACGCAATACCGCAGCGCGCTGGTGCCAATGAATGCGGAGCAGGCCAAGGTCGCCAAGGCCTACCTCGCACAGATGGCCAAGTCCCGCGTGTGGAAGGGCCCGATCGTGACCAAGGTCGAAAGCTACAAGGGCTTTTATCCGGCCGAAGCCTATCATCAGGACTTCATGCAGAAGAACCCCGATCAGGGGTATATCGTCCGCTTTGACAAGCCCAAGGTGGCAGCGCTCAAGTCGCTTTACCCGAAGGAATACCAGGCGGCGTTCAAGACCGGCTGATATTTGTCGTTTCGGGGGCGCGTGACTATATCGGGTCCATGTCCGGCCACAGCCATCACGAACATTCGGGCGCCAAGCTCATTTCGGCCGCCCGCGATGCGCTGACCAGCGCCGACGAACAGTGGACCGACATGCGCGAAGCGGTGTTCGAGACGCTCGCCGCGCAGGACAAGCCCGCCTCCGCCTACGACATCGCCGAATCGCTTTCGAAAAGCCGCGGCAAGCGCGTCGCCGCCAACTCGGTTTACCGCATCCTCGACCTGTTCGTGCGCAACAACCTCGCCAACCGGATCGAGAGCGCCAACGCCTACCTGGTCAACACCCACCCGGGGTGCCGGCACGATTGCATCTTCCTGATCTGCGACGCTTGCGGGCAGGCGACCCACTTCGACAACGACAACATCACCAGCGCGCTCAAGACCGCCGGGCACGACAATGGCTTTGCCGATGTGCGCCCGGTGGTCGAGCTGCGCGGCCTGTGCAACGCCTGCGCGTCCTGACGCGCAGCGTTAGAGCCGCGATCCGCCGGACGCCTCGATCACCTGCCCGGTGACCCACTTGCTGTCCGGCCCGGCGAGGAACGCCGCCACTCCGGAGATGTCGTCCGCTTGTCCCACCCGCTTCAACGCCTGCATGCCCAGGATCGCGGCGGTGCTTTCATCGGTCGCGAACAGGGCTTCGCCCATGTCCGTCTTGATCGCGCCCGGGGCAACCGCGTTGACCCGGATGCCGCGCGGGCCGAGTGTGGCGGCGAGGCTGCGGACCAGCGTGTTCACCGCGCCCTTGGTCTGCGAATAGGCAAGAGCGCCTTCGAACGCGGCGCGCGCGACGACCGAGCTGGTGAAGATCAGCCGCGCATCGGCGGCAAACGCGTCGAGCAGCCCATTCGCGATCAGGAACGGCGCGCGTACGTTGACCGCCAACTGGCGGTCGATCAGGTCGGCATCGGTGTCCTCGAACGAAGCGAACTCGGCGATGCCGGCGTTGTTGACCAGCACGTCGAGCTTGCGGCCCGCGAGAAGCGCCTTGGTTCGATCGACAAGCTGGCGAACGCCTTCGGGAGTGGCGAGATCGGCCCCCACCACCTCGGCGGAACCGCCGGCGGCGGCGATCTCCGCGACCACCGCGACCGCGGCGTCGCGCGAGCGCCCGTAGTGGACGAGGACGTGCGCGCCGTCCGCAGCCAGCCGCTGCGCGATCGCCCGGCCAAGCCCGCGGGAAGCGCCGGTGACCAGCGCGATCTGATTTGCGAGTGTCTTGCTCATGTGAGTTCCCTTTTCCTCGGGGCCGCCCGAACGGCGGTCAGCGATCAAGTGTGTGCGCAACCCTATTAGTTCAAGAATTCGGAACTAAGGAAATTTGAACCTCCGGCAATCGCAACTATGTAGTCGATATGTCCCGCTTCACCCACCCCCGCCTCGATGACGTTCCGCTCGCGAGCGTGCTGCACGCGCTGGCCGAGCCGGCGCGGCTTGCGATCGTGCGCCAGCTCGCCGGCGATGCGGAGAGCGGCGGCGAAGGACTCGCCTGTGTGGCGACCGCGCCGGACCTGCCGCGCGCGACCATGTCGCATCATTTCTCCGTCTTGCGTGCGGCGGGCATGATCGAATCGCGCAAACAAGGGGTGCAGGTGATCAACCGGCTGCGGCGGGACGAGATCGAGCGGCGCTTCCCGGGCGTGCTCGCGGCCGTCCTCGCGATCCCGCCGGGCGAAGCGGGATGAGCGAAGGCTGAGGAATCGCTGAAGCGTCCGCCGTTAATCGACAGGGCCGCGTGGCGCGTGTAAGCTCGACAGATGAGTGACTTGCCTACGACTCCGCTGCTCGACACAGTTGATGTGCCGGCGGACATGCGCAAGCTCGAGCGCAAGCAGTTGCGCCAGCTGGCGGACGAATTGAGGAGCGAGATGATCGCCGCGGTGGGGCAGACCGGCGGTCACCTCGGCTCGGGCCTCGGCGTGGTCGAGCTGACAGTCGCGATTCATTACGTGTTCGATACACCCACTGACCGGCTGGTGTGGGACGTCGGCCACCAGGCTTATCCGCACAAGATCGTCACCGGGCGGCGCGATCGCATCCGCACCTTGCGCCAGGGCGGCGGGCTCAGCGGCTTCACGCGGCGCGCCGAGAGCGAATACGATCCTTTTGGCGCGGCGCACTCCTCCACCTCGATCTCGGCCGGACTCGGCTTCGCCATCGCCAACAAGCTGGCGGGCACGCCGGGCAAGGCGATCGCTGTGATCGGCGACGGCGCGATGAGCGCGGGCATGGCCTACGAGGCGATGAACAACGCCGAGGCGGCCGGCAACCGGCTGGTGGTGATCCTCAACGACAACGACATGTCGATCGCGCCGCCGGTCGGCGGTTTGTCCGGATACCTCGCGCGGCTGGTCTCCTCCGGGCAGTATCTCGGCTTGCGCAACCTCGCGCGCAAGTTCGCGCGCGTGCTGCCGGAGCCGCTGCATCGCGCGGCGCGCAAGACCGAGGAGTACGCCCGCGGCATGGCGATGGGCGGCACCTTGTTCGAGGAGCTGGGGTTCTATTACGTCGGCCCGATCGACGGGCACGATCTCGACCAGCTCGTGCCCGTGCTCGAGAATGTGCGCGACGCCGCCGACGGGCCATGCCTGGTCCACGTCGTCACCCGCAAGGGCAAGGGTTACGGCCCGGCGGAGGACAGCGCCGACAAGTACCACGGGGTGCAGAAGTTCGACGTCATCACCGGCGAGCAGGCCAAGAGCGCCAGCGGGCCTCCGAGCTACACTTCGGTGTTCGCCAAGGCGCTGCTCGCCGAAGCAGCGCGCGACAAGACGATCTGCGCGATCACCGCCGCGATGCCGAGCGGCACCGGGCTCGACAAGTTCGCCGATGCTTATCCCGAGCGCGCGTTCGACGTGGGCATTGCCGAACAGCATGCGGTGACTTTTGCCGCCGGGCTCGCCGCGCAGGGCATGCGGCCGTTCTGCGCGATCTATTCGACCTTCCTCCAGCGCGCCTACGACCAGGTGGTGCACGACGTGGCGATCCAGAACCTGCCAGTGCGCTTCGCGATCGACCGCGCCGGACTGGTGGGAGCCGACGGCGCGACTCACGCCGGCAGCTTCGACGTCACCTATCTCGCCACCCTGCCCAACTTCGTGGTCATGGCCGCCGCCGACGAAGCCGAACTGGTGCATATGGTCCACACCGCGGCGCTGCATGACAGCG
>CAYNXB010000086.1:0-4737 GCA_964401045.1 uncultured Sphingomonadaceae bacterium
CGGTCGAGCTGCGCTTCCTCGAGCCAGTCGAGCAGGTAGCGGAAATCGTCCTCGGTCTCGCCGGGGAAGCCTACGACGAAGCTCGATCGGATCGCGACTTCCGGGCAGATCGCACGCCAGTTCTTGAGCCGTTCGAGCACTTTCGCTTCGTTCGCCGGGCGCTTCATCGCGCGCAGCACGTTGGGGCTGGCGTGCTGGAACGGAATGTCGAGGTACGGCGTGAGCAGACCTTCGGCCATCAGCGGGATCAACTGGTCGACGTAAGGATAGGGATAGACGTAATGCAGCCGGACCCACGGCACTTCGCCCTGCGGCGTCCGTAGCTGCCCCAATTCGCGTGCAAGGTCGGTCAGGTGCGCGCGCACCGGATGGCCCTTCCACATCCGCTCCTCGCCGCGGATGTCGACGCCATAGGCGCTGGTGTCCTGGCTGATGACCAGCAGTTCCTTGGTCCCCGCCGCGACCAGCTTCTCCGCCTCGCGCAGCACCGCGTCGACCCGCCGGCTGGCGAGCTTTCCGCGCAATTGCGGGATGATGCAGAACGCGCAGGAGTGATTGCAGCCTTCGGAGATCTTCAGATACGAATAGTGCCGCGGCGTCAGCTTCACCATGTGATCCGCGCCATCGCTGCGCTGCTTGAGCGCGCCGGGCTGCGGGATCAGGTCTAAGAACGGGCCCTGCGAAGGCGGCGCGGCCTCGTGCACCGCCTCGACCACGTCCTCGTACTGATGCGCGCCCGTCACCGCGAGGACTTGCGGGAAGCGCGCGCGGATCACGTCGGCTTCCTCGCCCATGCAGCCGGTCACGATCACACGGCCGTTCTCGGCAATCGCCTCGCCGATCGCGCTGAGGCTCTCCTCCTTGGCGGAATCAAGGAAGCCGCAAGTGTTGACCAGCACCACGTCGGCGCCGGCGTAATCGGGGCTCATCGCGTAGCCATCGGCGCGCAGCCGGGTGAGGATGCGCTCGGAATCGACCAGCGCCTTGGGACAGCCGAGGCTGACCATGCCGACCTTCTTCGCCTCCGGGAGGGAGCGAACTTCGGGAATCTGGGTTGTCACGATGGCGGCGCCCCTACACGCAATCGATGGTTTAGGCTAGGGCCGCGCTACGCGCGCCAGGAAGGTGACGATGGGACAGATCAATTACCTCGCTGTGGTGCTCGCGGCAGCAGCGTTCTTCGCGGTGGGCATGGTGTGGTACGGCGTGCTGTTCGGCAAGGCGTGGGAGCGCGCGGCCGGGCTGGGGAAGGACCAGCTCAAGGGCGGCGCCAGCATGGCGCTGATCTACGGCGGCGCGTTCCTGTGTGAACTGGCGGTCGCCTGGATCCTCGGCCACATGTTCGCCCGCATCGCACCGAGCCCGCGCGCCATGATGATGATCGCGGGCGGGTTCGGCCTCGCGGTGATGACCCCGGCGATCGGCATCAACTACCTGTTCCAGCGCAAGCCGCTGCAGCTGTTCCTGATCGATGCGGGGCATTTCATCATCGGAACGGCCGTAATGGGCGTGGTGTTCGTCGCCCTCGCCTAGCGTTTCGCCTTCGCCGTCTCCATTTCTGCAGTCGGCCTGATCTCGACCACGATGTCGCCTTCCTGCAGGGTGCCGGATTCGGTTTCCCAGAAGCCGTGCGAGGCGTCCTCTCGATAGACGCGCAGGCCGTGCCCGCCGGTGGCCAGCTGGCTGAGCGGCCTGCCGATTTCCTCGGGCAGCACCGGCCTCTCGATCAATTGCACGCGCCCTGAAACCGATGCGAGATCGACCAGGTAATCGGCGATGTGCGCCCCCTGCGCGCTGCCGGCGAGCAGCAGGCCGGCAAAGCGCACCGGATTGATGACGTTGCTGGCGCCGGCCTGGCGCGCGAGCAGCTCGTTATCGTCCGCGCGGATCACCACGCTGATCGGCACCCCGGGCGCGAGGTGGCGCACCGTGAGCACCATCAGGATCGACGCATCGTCGCGCCCGGCCGAGATCAGCACCGCGCGGGCCTTGTCGACGCGCACCGCGATCAGGTCCACATCCCGCGAGGCGTCGGCCTGGATCACGTTGCAGCCGAGTTCCTCGGCGTGGGCAAGGCGTTCGGAATTTGTGTCCATCACGACGAGGCAATGGGGGTCGGTGCCGCGCTCGATAAGCTCGCGCACCGCTTCGGTCCCGGAGGTGCCGTAGCCGAGCACCACGATGTGATCGGCCAGTTTTTCCTGGATGCGCGTCATATGCCATTTCTCCCATCCGCGCTTGATGACGTAGTTATAGGCCGCGCCTACGAAGATGAAGAGCACGGCGAGGCGGATCGGCGTCACGATCAACGCTTCGATCAACCGCGACCGGTCCGATACCGGCGCGATGTCCCCGAAGCCGGTGGTGGTGATCGAGATCATGGTGAAATAGACCACATCGAGGAAGCTGACGTGCCCGTCGTGATGATCGGTGAGGCCGGCCCGGTCGAGCCAGTGCAGCAGGACCACCAGCGACACGAGCGCGAGCGCTGCGCCGATGCGGATCGAAAGATCGGCCCACACCGGTACGCGGACCTTGCGTCGCAGGGGTGCGACATGGCGGGCACGCTCCAGCGCGCGCCGCCCGTACGAACGTAGCTCCAGGCTCATTCGCCGGTGTTTAGACCAAGCAACGGCGCCGGATCGACAGGCTTCTTGTCCTTGCGGATTTCGAAATGCAGTTCCGGGCGGTCGGCGTCGCCGGCATCGCCCGCCAGGCCGATGCGCTCACCCGCGCGGACCTGTTCGCCGCGCTTGACGGTGACCTTGGAAAGATTGCCATAGGCGCTGTACCAGTCGCCGCCGTGGTCTATCACCACCAGCCGACCGAAGCGGTTGGGCTCATCCCCGGCGTAGATCACCTTGCCCGCCGCGGCCGCGCCGACCCGGTCACCCATCTTGGCCGCGAAATCGACCCCCTCGTGCCCGCCACCATCGGCGCGCCGCTTCCATCCGAGCAGGACGGCACCGTCGATCGGGCGGCGGAACAGGGGGGTGGCGGCTGGTTTCGCCGCCGCTGCAACGGGCTTTGACGGCGCGCGCGCCTCGACCAGCGCCGGGATGATCAGTTTCTGCCCGGGCTTGAGCTTGGCGGCGGGATCGAGCCCGTTGGCGGTGGCGATGTGTTCGAACGGCACGCCGTATTTGATGGCGATGCCGAAGCCGGTGTCGCCTTGCACGACCACGTGGCTTTTCTGACGCGGGATCGCCAGCTTCTGTCCAATACGAACGACGAACGGGGCGCTGAGCCCGTTCGCCGCCGCAATCGCCGATGCGGCCACCCCCGCCCGGGCAGCGATGCCGCTCAGCGTTTCTCCCTGGGTGACAACGTGCTCGGTCTCGGTCTTGGGATCGCCGGCCGCGACCAGCATCATGGCCGCCCCGGCAAGGATCAGGGCGGCGGCGCGCCTCATGGCGCGAAACGCTCTGCCAAAGCGCCGATCGACGCATGATGCGTAAGGTCAAGCTGGAGTGGAGTCACCGCGATAAACCCCTCGTTGATCGCTTCGAGATCCGTTCCCCGATCGAGCGTGTGCTCGACGTCCTCGAGCCCGAACCAGTAGTACTTGCGGCCCCGCGGGTCGATGCTCTGGACCACCGAACCGCGTGAATAATCGTGGAAACCTTGCCGCACGACGCGGATCCCGTTCACTTTTTCAGCCGGGAGCGGCGGGAAGTTGACGTTGATCAGGGTGCGCCGTGCCATCGTGATGTCGATCAGCGGGGGGAGCACCCTCGCCGCCCAGCCGCGCGCCGCGTCGAACCCGTGGCCTCCGTCGCGAAGCGCCTGGCTCAGCGCGATCGCCGGGATGTCGGCCAACGCCCCTTCCATCGCCGCCGAGATGGTGCCGGAATACGTCACGTCGTCGGCGAGATTCTCGCCGCCGTTGATGCCCGAGATTACCAGGTCCGGCGGGCCATCGGGAAACAGCGTGCGCAGCGCCAGGTTGACGGCATCGGTCGGCGTGCCGGTCACGGCGAAGCGGCGTTCCCCATGTTCCTGCAGCCGCACCGGCATGTGCAGCGTGAGCGAATGGCCGGCGCCGGATTGCTCCTCTGCCGGACAGCATACGGTGATGTCGTCGCTCAGGGCGGCGGCGATCTCCTCGAGCAGGGCGAAGCCGGGGGCGTGGATGCCGTCATCGTTGGTAAGGAGGATTTTCACGCGCCGCGTCCCCGGATCGTCGCCCTGAACTTGTTTCAGGGTCCATTTCTCAACTTGATCCGGCCGCCTGTGAGGCAGGATGGATGCTGAAACAAGTTCAGCATGACGATTGTGGAATGCTTACGGCTCCAGCTTCGTCAAACCGCCCATGTACGGATGCAGCACGGCCGGCAGCTCGACCGAACCATCCTCCTGCTGGAAGTTCTCGAGCACCGCCACCAGTGTCCGCCCGACCGCGAGACCGGAGCCATTGAGGGTGTGCACAAACGCCGTCCCTTTCTGTCCCTCGGGCCGGTAACGCGCGTTCATCCGTCGCGCCTGGAAATCCCCGCACCAGCTGACCGAGCTGATCTCGCGATAAGCGCCCTGACCGGGGAGCCACACTTCGAGGTCGTAGGTCTTGCGCGCGCCAAAGCCCATGTCGCCCGCGCACAGCAGCACCTTGCGGTAGGGCAGGGCGAGGGCTTCGAGCACGCCTTCGGCCGAACGCACCATGTGCTCGTGCTCGGCCTGCCAGTCGTCGGGCCGGCAGATGCTCACCAGCTCGACCTTCTCGAACTGGTGCTGGCGGAT
>CAYNXB010000086.1:4837-10165 GCA_964401045.1 uncultured Sphingomonadaceae bacterium
CTGCCCGGTGCCGAACAGCGCTTCGTCGCGCACCAGCAGCGGCGGCGCGCATTCGGTGTAGCCGTTCTGCGCGGTCTGCAGGTCGAGCATAAACTGGCCGAGCCCGCGCTGGAGCCGCGCCATCTGCCCGCGCAGGAACGTGAAACGCGCACCGCTCATCGCCGCGCCGGTCTCGAAATCGAGGCCCAGCGGCGGGCCGAGATCGGCGTGCTCCTTCGGTTCGAATGCGAAACTGCGCGGCTCGCCCCAGCGGGCGATTTCGACGTTGGCGGTCTCGTCCGCGCCTTCGGGCACTTCGTCGGCGGGCAGGTTGGGGATCGCGGCGAGCAGCGCGTCGAGCTTTCCGCCGACCGCGCGCTCCTCATCCTCCATCGCCGGGAGCGTCTGCTTCAGCTCGGCGACTTCCGCCTTGAGCACTTCGGCGGCAGCCGTGTCGCCCTTGCCCATCGCCGCGCCGATCGCTTTCGATGCCTCGTTGCGGCGGGCGAGCGCTTCCTGCATCCGTGTCCCCACCGCGCGCCTGTCGGCATCGAGGGCGAGTATTTCAGCCGACTGGGGCGCAAAGCCGCGTCGCGCCAGGGCGGCGTCGAAAGCCTCGGGATTTTCGCGGATCGAGCGCAGGTCGTGCATGGGCCGCGCCTATGCCCGTGGAGCGGAGGAATTGTCCAGCGGAACGGCCTCCCCGGCCGCCATCGACCGGGTTACTTGTGAATTTTCCGCAGCAGGCGGCGGAGCTCTTCGGCCTCGTCCGCGGTCAACTCGGCGGTGAGCGTCGCGTCCGCCTCGCGCGTGATGGCGCGGAGGTTGCGAAGCTCCTCTTCGCCCTTCGCGGTCGCGAAGATGCCGAACGAGCGCCGGTCTCCCGGAAGCCTGCGCCGCTCGACGCAGCCACGGTCCTCCCAGAAATCGATCGCGAGGGTCGTGGCGGGCCGGGATAGCGCCAGGGCGCTGGCCAGCTGCGTTTGCTGCAATCCCGGATTGCTGCCGATTATCTCCAGCATCGAGAAGCGGTGCGGCGTGATGCCGGAGTCCCCCAGGCCGCGCATGATCAGCGCGTGGCCGAGGATCCACACCAGCTTGACGGAGAAGCCGGTCATGTCGGGCAAAATTCCGTAATCGATAGCGACGCGGCCGAGCTGAGGTGAACGATGCCGGACCTGCGCCAGAGGGTCGGCTGCGTCTAGGTCGGTTGTCATCCTTCCCTGAATGCCCGCTCCCGCGTGTTCCCGCAACTGTATCGTTATCGACATTGACGGTTATCGTAGATAACAATAAATGAGGCGTGCACGGCCGCGAAGACGGCGACATCAAGGGTGGAACAATGAATCGAGCGAACCACGTTCGCCGCAATCGGACGATCGCGGCCAATTTATTGTTGGGTTGCGCATGCGCCGCCGGGGCAATCGCGCTTCCGCTGACCAGTGCTTCGGCACAGGATGCCGAGGGCGAAAACCCGGTTGCGCAGGGCGATCAGTCTACCCGCGATGGCGGCGAAATCCTCGTCACCGCGCGGCGGCGCGAAGAGTCCCTGCAGGAAACGCCGATCGCTGTCTCGGCGTTCAGTGCCGAAGTGCTCGCGGAGCGGCAGATCCAGCAGACCTCGGATCTCGAGCGGATCACGCCCAGCCTGCAATTCAAGCCGGCCGGGCAGCTTTCGGGCAACTCCGCCTCGTCGGTGGTGTTCATCCGCGGCGTCGGCCAGCTCGATCCCACGGCCGCGGTTGATCCGGGTGTCGGCATCTACATAGACGAAGTCTACGTCGGGCGCGCGGTCGGTGGCACGATCGAGTTCGGCGACATCGCCGGGGTCGAGGTCCTCCGCGGCCCGCAGGGGACGCTGTTCGGCCGCAACACCATCGGCGGCGCGATCCTGGTGCGCACGCAGGCGCCGGAATTCGGCGAATTCTCCGGTCGCGCCCGCGTCCGCGTCGGCAGCGACGACCTTTACGAAGGCTTCGCGGCGCTCAACGTGCCGCTGGGCGATACGGTCGCCGCGCGCGTTTCGGGCGGCTTCCGCAAGCGTGATGGCTATGTGATCCGCGAATACGACGGGCTCGACCTCGGCAATGAGGACGTGATGACGCTGAACGGCGCGCTGCGGTTCGAGCCGACCTCGGATTTCGAAGTTTCGCTTCGGGCCGACTACACCAAGCGGGACGAGAACGGCGCGCCGTTCACGTTCGCCGGGATCAACGAGAACGCCCCGATTCCCGCGATCGTCAGCGTTGCGGCCGGCTGTCCCGGCGCGAAGATCCCGTTCTCCCCGATCGCACCCGGCGATCCACGCTTCGGCGCGCCTTCGGTGCCGATGATCGACGATGCGCGCTGCGCGAACGATTTCCAGGGACGCGGCAACTTCGTCAACGGCGGCACGGCCGATGTTCTGAGCACGTCCGAAATCTGGGGCGTATCGGGCACCGTCCGCTACAATCTCACCGACAGCCTGACGCTGAAAAGCATTACCGCCTACCGCTCGACTGAATCCCGCGGCATCCGCGATGCCGACAACACGCCGTTCGTGATCATCACCACCGACGTCGGCGGCAAGTCGAAGCAGTTTAGCCAGGAAGTGCAGCTGCAATATGACCGCGGCATCGTCAGCGGCATTGCCGGCGCATATTACTTCGATGAGGACACGTTCGAACGCGCGACCGTGCCGCTGGCGTTCCCGCCGTCGCCGCCGGTCATTTCCTCGCTCCTGGCAGGCGGGCCGGGTTCGCGCGATCTCCAGCTCTCGAACCTCGAGACCAAGTCATGGGCGGCGTTCGGCGAAGTTTCGGTCGAAGCGGCGACGGGTCTCGAGCTGACCGGCGGGCTGCGGTACACCAAGGACCGCAAGTATTATCAGGGCACTGTCCTGAACCTGTTCCCGGCCACGCTTCCCGATCCCGACCCGTTGCCGACCAAGGCAACCTCGGAAGGCGGGCCGCTGTTCATCTTCAACCATCCGTACAGGGACAGCTTCTCCGCGCTCACCGGCTCGGCAAGCGTCAAGTACCGGTTTACCGACTGGCTCAACGGCTACGTGTCGTACGCCAAGAGCTTCAAGTCGGGCGGGTTCAACACACGCTACAACGCCGCTCCTCCCGGCAACGAACCGGTGCCGTTCGATGAGGAGACGGTGGATTCCTACGAAGTCGGCGCGAAGATGGAGTTCGGCGACGCCCGGCTTAACCTCGCCGCGTTTCAGGCCAACTACAAGGACATCCAGCTGGTGTTCCGCCAGGGCGTGGTGCCGCTGCTGTTCAATGCCGGCGAGGCGCGTATCCGCGGCTTCGAGGCGGAGTTCAGCTATCGTCCGTACAAGGCGCTGACGTTCGATGCCGCGGTCAGCATCCTGGACGACGACATCCTCTCGATCACGCCCGTCCCCGGCGCGACCGCGACGGTCGCCCCGGGCGACGACTTGCCGCTCACGCCCTCGTTCCAGGGCAACTTCGGCGTCGGCTACGAAATTCCGCTCAGCGACCGCTTCACTTTGACGCCGCGGTTCGACGGTAGCTACACCTCGCGCATCGTGTTCATCACCGGGAGCATTCCGGAGATCGAGCAGGGCGGGTATTTCGTGGGCAACGCCTCACTCGCGCTTGGGATCGACGATCGTTTCACGGTCACGGCGGGCGTGATCAACCTGTTCGACGAGGAATATCTGATTCAGGGCAATGCATCGCTCGGCACGCTGGGCTATGCGGAGCGAATGTTCGCACGTCCGCGTAATTGGTATGTGCAGGTGGCTGCCCGGTTCTAGCCACTGTTTTTGTGATCTGCCGCGGGCGCTACGCCGGCCCGCGGCACCCATGAGAGGAACGCAAACGAGTGAAATTCGAACGGATCAACCCGCTTACCGGGGAAACCGCGTCTTCGGCGGATGCGATGCAACCTGGGGATATTCCCGCGATCGCGAGCAAGGCGCAGCAGGGCTTTGCGATCTGGTCGCAGCTGGGGCCGAATGCCCGGCGCGCGGTGCTGATGAAGGCGGCGGAGCGGCTTGAAGCGAAGAAGGACGACTTCGTCGCGGCGATGATGGGGGAAATCGGCGCGACTGCGGGCTGGGCGATGTTCAACCTCGGGCTGGCGGCCGGAATGGTGCGGGAGGCGGCGGCGCTCACCACCCAGATCAGCGGCGAGGTGATTCCGTCGGATAAGCCCGGCTGTCTGGCAATGGCGCTGCGGGAGCCGGTCGGCGTGATCCTCGGCATAGCGCCGTGGAATGCGCCGATCATCCTCGGCGTGCGCGCGATCGCGGTGCCGTTGGCGTGCGGCAACGCGGTGATCCTCAAGGCGAGCGAGAACTGCCCGCGCACCCATGCGCTGATCATCGAGGCGTTTTCCGAAGCGGGCTTCCCGGAAGGCGTGGTCAACGTCGTCACCAATGCGCCTGCGGATGCGGGCGAGGTGGTGGGGGCCCTGATCGACGCGCCCGAAGTGCGACGGATCAACTTCACCGGCTCGACCGGCGTCGGGCGGATCATCGCCAAGCGCGCGGCCGAACACTTGAAGCCGGTGCTGCTCGAACTCGGCGGCAAGGCGCCGATGCTGGTGCTCGAGGACGCCGATCTCGATGAGGCGGTCAAGGCCGCCGCGTTCGGCGCGTTCATGAACCAGGGCCAGATCTGCATGTCGACCGAGCGGATCATCGTGGTCGATGCAGTGGCTGACGAATTCGCCGCCAGGTTCAAGGAGAAGGTCGGCGGCATGGCGGTCGGTGATCCGCGCCAGGGCAACACCCCGCTCGGCGCGGTGGTCGACACCAGGACGGTCGAGTGCGTGACCGCGCTGATCGAGGATGCGCTCGCCAAGGGCGCCGAACAACTCACCGGCGGCGAGACGACTCAGAATGTCCTGATGCCCGCGCATGTGATCGACAAGGTCACGCCGGACATGCGGCTGTTCCGCGACGAGAGCTTCGGTCCGGTGGTCGGCATCGCGCGTGCGCGCGATGCGGAGCATGCGGTGGAACTCGCCAATGACACCGAATACGGCCTCTCCGCCTCGGTGTTCACCCGCGACATCGCCAAGGGTCTGGAGATCGCGCGCCGTATCCAGTCGGGCATCTGCCACGTCAACGGGCCGACCGTGCATGATGAAGCGCAAATGCCGTTTGGCGGCACGAAAGCGTCGGGCTACGGCCGCTTCGGCGGCAAGGCCGGGATCGACGCGTTCACCGAGCTGCGCTGGATCACGATCGAGACCCAGCCGGGGCATTATCCGATCTGAACATGGCCGGCCGACCGGCACTATCCCCGTACTGACTGGTTTTGGAGATTACGAAGATGGCGCAGCCGTCGCAGCCTGATCCTCGTCCCGAGGAAGAGACCGTCCGTTACG
>CAYNXB010000087.1:0-9996 GCA_964401045.1 uncultured Sphingomonadaceae bacterium
GACGAGGAAGTGGTCATCAAGCAGAACTGGACCGAGATCCGGCGGTTCATGTGGAACTACGTCGGCATTGTGCGGACGACCAAGCGGCTCGAACGCGCGGCGCACCGCATCGCCATGCTCACCGGCGAGATCGAGGACTATTACGGCCAGTTTCGCGTCACCACCGACCTGATCGAGCTCCGCAATCTGCTCCAGTGCGCCGACCTGATCGTGCGCAGCGCGCTGAAGCGGCACGAAAGCCGTGGGCTGCACTATACGCTCGATTTCCCGCAGACCGATCGGCTGGCCAGGGATACCGTGCTGGTACCTTAAAGCAGCGACTTGAGCGGCACCCCGGCGTCGAGCAGCGTCTCTGGCGGGATTACCGCCTGCGCTTCCACCAGCTTATGGCCCTGGACATAATCCCTGGTGGCGTTGACGCAGTCGAGCGCGACCACTTTGCCGCCGCGCAGGTAGATTACCGAGAAGCTGCGGCCTGCCGGATCGCCGCGTAGCACGGTTGCGTCGTAGCCGTGGTTGAGCCCCACGGTCTGCAGCTTGAGGTCGTACTGGTTGGACCAGAACCAGGGCAGCGCGGTGTAAGGCTCCGGCGCGCCGCAGATGTGCGCGGCGACGGTTTTGGCCATGTCGTGCGCATTCTGCACGCTTTCGAGGCGGATGATCGCGTTGTCGGCCCAGCGGTTGGCGTGGGCAGCGCAATCGCCGATCGCGTATACGTCCTCGACGATCGTGCGGCAGAACTCGTCGACGTCGATGCCGTTCGCGCCGGATGCGCCAGCGGCGATCAGCGGCCCTATCGCCGGGACGATGCCGATGCCGACGATCACCGCGTCGCACGGCAGCCGTTCGCCGTGCGCGAGCACCACCGCGCTCACCCGGCCGTCGGTTTCCTCGAGCCGCTCGACCTGCACCTCGAGGCGGATGTCGACCCCGTGTGCGCGATGCTCGAGCTCGTAGAATTGCGAGATGTCCTCGCCACACACCCGCGCCAGCAGGCGTGGGCGCTCCTCGAGCACCGTGATCTGGCAGCCCAGTTCCGTCAGGACCGCCGCAGCTTCGAGCCCGATGTAACCGCCGCCGATCACCGCCACGCGGCGAGCGCCGCCCGTGAGCTCGATCTTGAGCTGGTCCACATCCGCGCGTGTACGAATCGAATGCACGCCCGCGCAATTGCCGCCGGGGCACGACAAGCGCCGCGCATCGCCACCCGCAGCCCAGATCAGCGCGCCGTATCCGACCTGCCTGCCGCCCGCGAGCGTGACAGTCTTGCCTACGGGATCGAGCTTGGTGACCGCTTTGCCGAGCACGAGGCCGATGCCACGCTCGGCCCAGAAATCCTGCGGCCGGATCAGGATGCGTTCGAAGGGCTTCTTGCCCGCGAGATAATCCTTGGAAAGCGGCGGCCGTTCGTATGGCGGATCGTCTTCCCGCCCGATCATCGCGATCGAGCCGGCGAAGCCGGTCTGCCGCAACGCGATTCCCGCCTGCGCACCGCCGTGGCCTGCGCCTACGATCACCACGTCCGCATGGTCGATGGGGGCTGTGCTCATCGCCCGCGCACCTCGCGTTTTAGCGAACCCGCGTCAATCCTTCACCGCTGCAGCAGGTTCCGCGCCTGGCTGGCGATCTGCGCGAGCATTGCCGGCGAAACGGGCGCCGCGGATTGCGCCCGGCCGATCATCGTGCGGAACTGGCGGATCGCGCCATCATGCGAAGCGGCCCATTCGGCGACGATCGCCGATGGATCCTTCTTCATGCCCCGCCCGCCGGCGAGGCTGCGCAGGAAATCGAGCCGCATCTGCTGGAAGTCGCGTGCCAGGCCAGAGACCAGCAACCGCTCCCACGGGTCCGAAGGAAGCATCACCGCTGCGGTGTTCTGCGCCCAGTCGAGCCCAAGCCGCGCACCGAGGTCGGTGAAGGCCTCGGTCAGCCTGATCGCGGCGATGCCGGTGTCGACCGCGAGCCTGGTGAGGCCGACCGCGCCGTCCATGTCGAACAAGTGGCTGACCATCGCCGCGTCCTTGTCGGGCGCGCCGGCTTCGGCGAACTGCGTGCGTAGCCGGGCCGAGTGGCGGCGCGCCTCGAGCTCGAGCAGCTCGTCGGCCGCGCGGCGCAGCTCGGCAATGCCCTTGGAAAGCTCGGCGATGATATCCGACGGCGGCCGCACGCCGGCGCCGGCGCGGAGCAGGTCCGCCATCTGGCTGCGCATCGCCAGCGCGACATGCTCGAACAGCATGAGCCTCGCTTCCTCGCTCATTTTCGAGGTTTCGAGCCGCTGCCACACCGCGTCGACCGCGAACAGCCGCTCAGCGCAGACGAACGCCGCGGCCACGTCCTCGAGCGTCGCGCCTTCCTCCTCTGCCAGCTCGAACGGGTGCGTGAGGCCGAGCCGGTTGATGAGGCGATTGGCCACCTCGGTCGCGATCAGCTCGCTGCGCAGGCGGTGGGCGAGAATCTGCTTCTTGAACTTGTCCTGCATCGGCTGCGGGAAAGCGGCAAGCAGCAGCGGCTCGAGCGCTTCGTCGCGGTCGATCGGCGAGGCTTCGATCGCGCTCTGCAGCGTGAGTTTGGCGCTCGACAGCAGCACTGCCAGCTCCGGCCGCGTAAGGCCCTTGCCGTCCGCCGCGCGTCGCGCGAGCACGTCCCCCTCGGCGATGCCTTCGGTCTTGCGGTCGAGATCGCCGCGGTCCTCGAGCGTCTCGATCAGGCGCGTCTGCGAAGGCACTGCGCGCGCACCGCCGCGCTCCGCGATCGACAGCGCGAGTGCCTGCAGGCGGTTGTCCTCGAGCACCAGCGCGGCAACCTCGTCGGTCATCGCATGGAGCAGCTTGCGGCGGCCGTCCTCGGAAAGCTTGCCCGAGCGCTTGGCCGCGGCGAGCGCGATCTTGATGTTAACCTCGTGGTCCGAGCAATCGACGCCGGCTGAATTGTCGATGAAATCGGCGTTGATGCGTCCGCCCTTGAGTGCGAACTCGATCCGGCCCGCTTGTGTGACGCCGAGGTTGGCCCCCTCGCCGATCACCTTGGCGCCCACGTCGCGCCCGTCGATGCGCAGCGAATCGTTCGAGGGGTCGCCGACCTGGACGTTGTTTTCGGCCGAGCTCTTCACATAAGTGCCTATGCCGCCGAACCACAGCAGGTCGACCGGGGCGGCGAGTACGGCGGCGATCAGGGAATCCGGATCAAGCTCCTTATCCTCGATCCCCAACGCGGCGCGCGCCTGGGCCGAGAGGGGGATGCGCTTCATCGTGCGCGGGAACACCCCGCCGCCCTTGCTGATCAGCTTCTCGTTGTAATCCGCCCAGCTCGAACGAGGCAGATCGAACAGGCGCTTGCGCTCCTTCCAGCTTGCCGCCGGATCGGGATCCGGATCGATGAACACGTGCCGGTGGTCGAACGCGGCGAGCAGGCGGATCGCCTTCGATTGCAGCATGCCGTTGCCGAACACGTCGCCCGACATGTCGCCGCAACCTACCACTCTGAACGGCTCGGTCTGTACGTCGACGCCCATCTCGAGGAAGTGCCGCTGGACCGAGAGCCACGCGCCGCGCGCGGTGATGCCCATTTCCTTGTGGTCGTAGCCGTTCGAGCCGCCGCTGGCGAAAGCGTCGTCGAGCCAGAAGTCGCGCGCTTCGGCGATTGCATTCGCGAGATCGGAGAAGGACGCGGTGCCCTTGTCCGCGGCCACCACGAAATAGGGATCGTCCCCGTCGCGGATCACCACCCCTTCAGGGTGGACGACTTTGTCGCCGACGATGTTGTCGGTGAGCGACAGCAGGCTGCGGATGTACAGCTCGTAGCATGACTGGCCTTCGGCGGCCCAGCCTTCGCGGTCCTTGGCCGGGTCAGGCAGTTGTTTGGGATAGAAGCCGCCCTTGGCGCCGGTGGGCACGATCACCGCGTTCTTGACCCGCTGGGCCTTCATCAGCCCAAGCACTTCGGTGCGGAAGTCGTCGCGCCGGTCAGACCAGCGAATGCCGCCGCGCGCCACTGGCCCGGCGCGCAAGTGAATGCCCTCGACCCGGCGCGAATAGACAAAGATCTCGCGCCACGGCACCGGCTTGGGAAGGTTGGGCACGAGCGCCGAATCGAGCTTGAACGCCAGGGCGATGTCGGGCCCGCAGGAGAAGGCGTTGGTTCGCAGCACTGCGCCCATAGCCGCCCAGTAAAGCCGCAGCAGGCGATCGTCGTTGATCGCGGCGACGCCGGCGAGGCCATCGCGGATCGCGTCCTCCGCCCTGGCTTCGGCCTTGCCGCGGTCACCGGTGAACGCGGGATCGTGGCGCGCGGCGAACAGGTCCAGCAGCCCGTGCGTAACCTTCGGTGCGCGGCCAAGCGCGTCGACCACGGTATAGATCGTGAAGCTGATCCCGGCCTGACGCAGGTAACGGTAGAAGGCGCGCAGCCAGCCGGCGCGCTCCGCCGGCAGCGCGGTGTCGACCACCAGCCGGTTGAACACGTCGTTCTCGGCAAGGCCGTTGAGCACTGCGGCGATCGCCAGCTCGATCGCCTCGGCGCGCGCGAGCACCGCAGCGGTATCGTCGCCTTGCGGCAGCGCGAGCTCGAAGTCGTGGATCGTGCCAAGCCGGCCTTCGTCCAGCCGTGTCGGCATTTCCGAGAGCACGCGGAAGCCGAAGTTCTCGAGCGCCGGGACCGCGTCGGAAAGCGGCATCGCGCCGCCGTGCTGGTAAATCTTGAGCCGCAGCTGGCGGGCCGGGTCATCCTCACGGCTATAGAGCCGCGCGTCGCGGCCAAGCGGACAGCGCGCTTCGTCGCCGGTTATCCGACGCAGGCGGACGATGTCGGTCGCCGCTTCGCCGGGGCCGTACCGCGTGCGATAGCCTTGCGGAAACGCTTCGGCGTAACGCGATGCGATCGCTGCCGCGCGCGTGCCCTCCTCGGTCTCCTCGAGCGCCGCTTCGACCGCGTCGACCCAGCCGCGCAGCATCATCTGGAGTTCGGCATCGAGCGCGGCCTCGTCGGGCGGGCGGGCGCCGTCGCGGATGTCGAGCACGAATTGCAGCAGCGCCAGGTTGCCGCCTTCGATCTCGAGACTCCAGTCGAGGATTTCGGCGTCGGCCGCCTTTGCGAGCAGGTCGGCGATCTGCAGCCGCGCGGTGGCCCCCATCAGGTCGCGCGGAAGCCAGACGAATGCGAACAGGTGGCGCTTCAACGGCGCTTCGACCAGCGCTAGGCGGGGGCGCGGGCGGTCGACCACGCCCATCATAGTCGTCGCGATGCGCTCGATGTCGGCCGCCGAGAACCCGATCAGCAGGTCGTGCGGCAGCGCCGAGAGCGCGTGGATAAGGCCTTTGCCGTCGTGGCTGCGCGGATCGAACCCGAACCGCTTGAGCAGGTCGTCGAGCTGGGCGCGCAGCCGCGGCACCTCGCTTGGAGGCATGGCGAGCGCGGCGCTCGTCCAGACGCCAGCGTGGACCGACAGGGCGGTGACGCGCCCATCTTCCTCGATCGGCACGATGAACAGGTCGAACGGCACGCGCCGGTGGACGTTCGAGATGCGGTTGGCCTTGATCACCAGCGGCACGCGGCGCCGCTTGTCGCCATTGCGCTTCTCGAACCACTCGAACGCCCGCTCGTAGCTGGCGTCGGCGAGCAACTCGCGCGCGCTCTTGCGGCACACGCCGAGCAGCTGTGCCTGGCTGCCGTCGCGCTTGCGGGTGACGTGGCCGAGCACGGTCAGCATGCCGCCGGCGAACCATTGCAGCAGCGCCGCGCCTTCGGGATCGGCGATACGGGTCGCGTCCTCGGTCAGCGCCGCGCGCATCTTCGGCCAGTCCGCGACCGCTGCGCGCACGTCTGCGAGCGTCTCCGTGAGTGCGCGCTGCAACTCGCGCCGCTGCAACGCGTCGACCCGTGCGCTCTCGAAGTAGATCATCGATTCGCGGGCGACATCCGCGCCGTTCTCTTGCGGCAGCGCGACAAGGCGGCCGTCGGCATCGCGCTCGACCGGCACCACCGGGTGCACCAGCAGGTCTACCGACAGGCCCTGCGCGGCAGCCGTCGCGGCGACCGAATCGACCAGGAACGGCATGTCGTCATTGACCACCGCAGCGCGCAGGAAGCGCTTGCCGTCGCTCGCGGTTTCGATCGTGATGGCCGGTTCGTTGAGGCGGCGAGTGGGGGCGCTCTCCAACAGGAAGCGGGCTGCATCGGCCGGGTCGCGCGCGGCGAATGAAACGTCGCCAGGCAGCAGCGAATCGCGGATGCGTTGGGCGAGCGCTTCGATCAGCGCGCCGCTCGGCTTTGAAGGCTTGCCCGGATGGGCGGATTTGCCGGCTGTCTTGGTTGCCATATCAATCCCGCAATATAATTGCTCGCGCTTGTAGCAATTATGCGCAGCGCGCGAAACCACCTCGAACTGCGCCCATCGATGGGCGCTGGCAAGGGGGCCGTTCTGGTTAAGTTTTAAGCGCTTCCATCGTGATAGTCAGTGAGCGCTTGCGCGCCTCGGTATCGAATACTGCGCCCGATACGATCAGCTCGTCCGCCCCGGTTCGCTCGATGAATCGCAGGATCTTCTCACGCACCGTTGCCGGGCCGCCGACCGCGCGGGCGACTTCCATCGACTCGAGGATCGCCAGCGCATGCGGCTGCAGCGAGGCGCGGTAGCCATCGACGGGCGGCGGCAGCTTGCCGGGCTCGCCGGTGCGCAGACGCACGAAAGACTGGTCCTGACTCGAAGCGAGCAGCACGCCTTCCTCGTCGCTCTCGCCCGCGATCACGCTCATTGCCGCCATCGCATGCGGCTTGTCGAGGGCGGCAGAGGGACGGAACTCGCGGCGGTAGATCGCCAGCGCCTCGTCCAGGTGCGCGGGCGCGAAGTGGCTGGCGAAGGCGTATGGCAAGCCCAGTCGCGCGGCGAGCTGCGCGCCAAACAGGCTCGATCCCAGCATCCACATCTCGACCTGAGCACCGAAGCCGGGCGTGGCCCTGATCGGCAGGTCGACGTCCCCGGTCAGCAGCGCGCGCAGCTCGACCACGTCCTGCGGGAAGTACTCGGCCGCCTGGCTCAGGTTCTTGCGCAACGCCTGTCCCAGTATCGGCCCCGCGCCGGGCGCACGGCCGAGCCCGAGATCGACCCGGCCTGGAAACAGCGCGGCGAGCGTGCCGAACTGCTCGGCGATCACGAACGGGCTGTGGTTGGGCAGCATGATCCCGCCCGATCCGATGCGGATGGTGGAGGTGGCGTTGCCGATGTGCGCCAGCGTCACCGCCGTGGCGCCGCCTGCGATCCCTTCCATCGCGTGGTGTTCGGCGACCCAGAATCGCGCGTAGCCCGCCGCTTCCGCGGCCCGGGCATAATCGGCCGCCGCCGTCAGCGCCTCCCGCACGTCGGAGCCTTCGCGTACCGGGACGAGGTCGAGGACGGAGATTGGGATCATGGAGCGGTCTCGTCGAGTTGTGCGAGATAGGCCTTGGCCGAAGTCCCCGCGTCGTCGTTGGGCGCGAGTGCGACCACCGATTGCCAGCTCGCCTTGGCGGCCTCGCGGTTGCCGGTCAGCATCGCGATAACCCCGGCTTCGAGTCCGATCTCGGGATAAGTCGGCGCGAGCTTGGCGGCAGTTTCTATATAGCCCTGCGCCTCGGCAAGCTTGCCCAGCCGCCGCGCGAGCGTTGCAGAGAGCAGCCAGGCGTTGGGGCTTTGCGGATCGAGCGAGCGCGCCTTGTCGAGCGCTGCGACGGCATCGCTTTCGCGCCCGGCGGCGACCAGCGCGCGGCCGCGGTCTGTCTCGATCATCGCGCCGATCGCCGGGTCCGCGTCTCCCAGATCGCGTTCGGCGAGCGTGATGTCGAACAGCGCCGCGTCGGCGCGATTTCCGGCGAGCGCGGCATTGCCCGCCTGGAGCGCGAGCCGGGCGCGCCATTCGTGCTGACTGTCGCCCAGCGTCTCCCGCGCAGTGAGGAATGCGCGCTCGGCCGCGTCCCAGCGCAGCAGGGAGGTGTAGGCATGGCCAAGGCATTGCTGCGGATAGGCCGCGGTTTCGCCGCCCGCCTCGCCGGCCCAGGTGCTGGCGGTGGTTATCGCGGTCGTCGGATCGGTGGTCGCCTGCTTCAGGCATTCGTCGAACCGCGCCTCGTCGAACGACAGCTCCGCCTTCGGTTGCCGCCCGGCGGCGGGCGTGTCCTGCCCTGGAATGGGCAGCGGCCCGACCGGGAGCTCGCCGGCGATCTGGAACGCGAGGAGAAGCGGGAACAGCATCGTTGGCCCTCAGGTGAGGTCGGCAAGCGTCCGTAGCAAGAGGGCGATGTCCCCTTCGCGCGACAGGCGGTGGTCGCCGTCCTTGATCAGCGTCACCTGCACATCGGGTGAACGCAACGCGCCCGCGAGCCGGAGCGATATCTCGCACGGCACGTCGGCGTCCGCCCCGCCGTGGAGCAGCCGCACCGGGCAATCGATCGGGATTTCGCCCCCCAGCAGCTTGTGGGCCTCGCCATCGGTCCAGAAGCCCGGGTACGTGGGCGTCGGTTCGGGACCATAGGGGTTCTCCTCGAGCACCGCCTCGCCGGACTGGAGCAGCGTCTTCTGCACGTCGTCGTAGCCCCATTCGGTGAAATCGGGGGCGGCGGCGATGCCGACGAGGCCCGCGACGCGCTCACCGAGCTCGAGCGCGACCAGCAGCATCAGCCACCCGCCCATCGAGGAGCCCGCCAGCACCATCGGACCCCACAGCTTGGCCTCGATCAGCGCGAGCACTTCGTCCCGCCAGCGGCTGAGCGTGCCATCGGCGAAGGCGCCCGAGCTTTCGCCGCAGCCCGAATAATCGAGCAGCAGGCACGCGCGCCCGTGCGCCTGCGCCCATTGGGCGACCGCGCTCGCCTTGCCGCCGGCCATGTCGGACATGTAGCCCGGGAGGAACACCAGCGCCGGCCCCGCGCCTTCGACCAGGCGATGAGCGATCCGTCGCCCCCCGGGCAGCTCGTGATATTCGACCGGCACCATGTGCGGCGTCTTACCGGGGGCGCGGCGCCAAGAGCAAGGCGGCCGCCTCAGAAGAGGTCGAATTCCTCGACGTCGGGATCGTCCTTGCACATCCGCTTGACCGCGGCGAATTCCGCCGGTCTCAGCGCGGGCACGTAGGCGTGGTTGGCGCGCACCGCCTGGCGGAAGCTGCGCCCGCGGCCGGTGGGCGAGGGGTGGCTGTCGATCCAGCTGGTCCAGCCGGGCGCCTTGTCCTCCTTGCTCGCCCGCTCGAAGAACCGGGCGGTCCCGCCTGGCGAAATATCGGCAGCGGCCAGTCTTTCGCGCGCATAGCCGTCCGCTTCGGACTCGGCCTCGCGCGAGTAGTTGAGCGAGATCAGCCCGAGCGCGTCACCCCCCAGCCCCGAGCTCATGCCGCTGGCGAGGATCGAAAGCCCGAACTGGCGCAGTATCGCGGTCATCACATGGCGTTCGCGCACATGGCCCACTTCATGGGCCAGGACCCCCGCGAGCTCGTCGGCGCTCTCCGCGTTCTGCACCAGGCCATCGAACAGAATCACCTGCTGGCCGGGAAGCGCAGCGGCGTTCACCAGGCCGATATTCGCAACGCCCACGCGGATCGGTGCGCCGCCCGGATCGATCCTGCTGGCGAGGCGAGCCAGCGCTGCGTCGCCAGCCGGGGTGTGGCAGACCCGGTTGCCGAGATCGCCGACCATCGCATCGCCCATGCGCCGTTCCCAGCTTTCCGGGATCATCGGGCCGAGCCAGCTCGGCGCGGTGAAGAACAGCGCAACGGTCGCCGCGCTGACGACCGTGAAGACCGTCACCGCCTTGCCGAGGCCGAGACGGTCGACCCAGCGGCCGTACTCATGTCGCGCGGGAAGATGTTCGGCGAGAGCGTTGGGCAGGTCGCGCGGCAGCAGCAGGCGAAAGTCAGGGTCGTCGGCCAGGTGGTAGCTGAGCGCATCCGGCCGCATTTCCCGGAAACGCAGCTGCGCGAGCGGGATCGTCAGGATCGTCCCCTCGGAGCCGCGCAGCACCAGGCAATCGCCCCC
>CAYNXB010000088.1:0-9825 GCA_964401045.1 uncultured Sphingomonadaceae bacterium
CGGCCGACCGCGCATCGAGCCCGAATTGTCGATCAGCAGCGTAACGACGGTATCCTTGAACTCCTGCTCGCGCTCGATCTTGTAGCTCAGCGAATGACCCGGGCTGACGACCACGCGGGCGAGCCGCGCGGCATCGAGCAGCCCTTCTTCCTGGTCGAAATCCCACGATCGGTTCTGCCGCGCCATCAACCGCCGCTGGAGCCGGTTGGCGAGCCGGGTGACGACGCCCTGCAGGCCGGTCAGCTGGCTGTCGAGGTAGGCGCGCAGGCGGTCGAGCTCCTCGTAGTCGCACAGCTCGGTCGCCTCGACCACTTCGTCGAATTCCTCGGTGAAGACCTTGTAATCGAAGGTCGAGGGATCGTCGGTCCACGGCCGGTTCGGGCGGACCGGCATCATGCCTTCCTCGCCCTCCTCGCCGGGATCGCCCTCGGCCATCTCGGTTTCCTGCTCCGTCTCGCCGTCGGGCTCGCCGTCTTCGTCGCCTTCGGTGGTCTCGCCGGCCATCTCGGTCGCGCGATCCTCGGACGCTTCCTCGGAGCCGTCGTCCTTCTCGCCCTTGTCCTCGTCGCCGAACTCGTCGCTGTCCTGATCCTCCGGCGGCAGGTCCACTTCCTCGCCGCGCGTCAGGTCGAGGTGGCGCAGCATTTCGAGCGAAAGCTGCTGGAACGCCTGCTGATCGCCAAGCAGATCGCCCAAGCGGTCGAGATCGGTCCCGGCGCGCTTCTCGACGAACTTGCGCACCAGCTCGACCCCGGCTCGGGCGCGCTCGGGCGGAAGCTGGCCGGTGAGCTTTTCGCGCAACAGCAGCGCAACCGCAGAGGCGATCGGCACGTCCTCGGCGCTGTCGGCGCGCACGATTGGATCGCTGGCGGTGCGCTGCTCCAGCGCGGCGGCGAGGTTATCGCGGATGCCGGCGTAATCGCGCTCCCCCAGCGCCTCGTAACGGACACGCTCGATCGCGTCGTAGACCGCACGGGCATCGGGTTCGGCAGGCGTGTGGCGCTGGTGAATCGCGGCGTTGTGATGCCGCAGCCGCAGCGCGTAGGAATCGGCCGCGCCGCGCGCTTCCATCGCCTGCGCGCGCGGCAGGTTGCGGGCCGGCATCGGCACGCGGATGGAACTGCCCTGGATGCCTGGCGCCTCCGCGGTCCAGGTGACTTCACTCTCGTGATCGTGCGCGATCGCGCGGGTTGCCCCGGTCAGCGCCTGCTTGAACTTGTCGAGAACGGATTCGTCGGCCACGGCGCGCGTATAAGCAGAGCGTGCGAAGCCGACTACCCCCGTTGCTAGAACGCCAGCGCAGCGCCCAGCGCCGCCGCGATCAACGGATCGTTGGCGCTCTGCGGATTGGCACGGATCGCGGCTTCCTCGACCCCGATCTCGTTCCAGATCGCATCGTCGACTTCACGGGAGAAATCGCGCGCCACGGTGGAAATATCCACGCCGGTGAACGCCGACAGAAGCTGGCCGACGAGCGGCTCGTTGGCGATGCGCAGCGCGTTGCCCACTTCGGGGACCATCGCCTCGACCAGCGACACGCCCATCTCCCCACGCAGGAACGCGGTAGCCGCGGTCGGACCGCCGCGAATCAGCGTCACCGCGTTGGCGATGCCGACCGTCCGCACCGCCTCCGCCACCAGCGGCGCGGCGCGGGTCGCGCCTTCCTCCGCGATATCGGCGAACGCGCTTTCGAGCCGGCGCTTGAATAGCGGCGACGTGAGGATCGCGGCCACCGCCCCGCCGCGCGATCCGAGAAAGCCGTTGAGCCCGATCCGCCCGACCTGATCGTCCCAGTAGCCGCCCGGCGCGGTCAGCCGGATGAAGGCGCGCTGGCTCGAGATGAGCAACAGCCGGCGGATCGCTTCGGTAAAGCTGATCTGCCCGGTCGACTGGCAGGCGGGCAGCAGGAGCAGCCCGGCGCCCGCAAGCGAACCGGCGATGAACTTGCGGCGGGGCACGGCAACCATCTCGCGCATGTCAGGCTCTCCTCGAATCCTGCAAGAGTGACAGGTGTGACACACTTCTAAACCGAAAACCGCTTTCCCGTCGCACGCCGCTCCAGCTGCCCGAAGCGAGCGCCGGACGCGGCGAGTAGGAAAACACGTTCACCGCGGCCAAGCGTATTGCCATTACCCACCGCTGTCTCGATCTAGGCCCCGATGGATCGTGTCCGCCTGCTGGTCTTCAACGCCGTGCTTCATGCGCTCGACTACCGCGTGCCCGAGGGCATGCGGGTCGAACCCGGATCGGTGGTCGTCGCGCCACTGGGTCCGCGGCAGATTCTCGGGATCGTGTGGGAGCCCGGGCGGCTGGCGACCAGCGAGGTGCCGGACAGCAAGCTGCGCCCCCTGATCGGCGTGGTGCCGGTGCCGCCGCTCAAGCCGGAGCTGCGCCGGCTGGTCGAGTGGACAGCAGACTACTACTGCGCCTCGCTCGCCTCGGTGGCGCGGATGGTGCTCGCCTCGGGCGGCGCGCTGCGCGGGCCGGCGACGATGACCGAATACCGCCTGACCGGCGGGACGCCGGAACGGATGACCCCGCAGCGCCTGGCCGCGATCGAAGCGCTTGACGGCGAGCAGGCGACGATCCGCGAGCTCGCCGGGATCGCAGGAGTCAGCGAAGGCGTGCTGCGCGGGCTGGTCAACCAGGGCGTGCTCGAACCGGTCTCGGTCGATACCGACCGGCCGTACAAGCGCGCCGATGCCGGCCATGCCGAGCCCGAGCTGGCCAGGGAACAGCTGGCAGTCGCCGCGCGGCTGGTCGAAGCAACCAGGGACGGCGGATTCGCCCCGTTCCTGCTCGACGGCGTGACCGGTTCAGGCAAGACCGAAACCTATTTCGAAGCCATCGCACAGGCTCTCAGGGACGGGCGGCAAGTGCTTGTGCTGCTACCCGAAATCGCGCTCACCGAAGCATTCCTGCGCCGTTTCGAGGAGCGATTCGGCGCTCCACCGGTCACGTGGCACTCCGCGCTCAAATCGACCGAACGGCGGCGCGCATGGCGCGCCATCGCCAGCGGAAACGCGCAAGTCGTGGTCGGCGCACGCTCGGCGCTGTTCCTGCCTTATGCAAACCTCGGCCTGATCGTGGTCGACGAGGCGCACGAGGTCAGCTTCAAGCAGGACGACGGCGTGCGCTACAACGCGCGCGACGTGGCAGTGATGCGCGCGCATTTCGAGGGGATTCCGGTGGTGCTCGCCAGCGCCACACCGGCGCTCGAAAGTCTTCAGATGGCAGCGAGCGGCATTTACGAGAAGCTCGACCTTCCCAGCCGGTTCGGCGGCGCCCAGCTGCCGCACATCGAAGCGCTCGACCTGACCAAGCATCCGCCCGAACGCCAGCGCTGGCTTGCCCCGCCGCTGGTCGCGGCAATCGGCGAGCGACTGGAAAAGGGCGAGCAGTCGCTGCTGTTCCTCAACCGCCGCGGTTACGCCCCGCTGACCCTGTGCCGCCACTGTGGGTTCCGCTTCCAGTGCCCCAATTGCAGCGCGTGGCTGGTCGAGCACCGCCTCTCACGCCGGCTCGCGTGCCATCACTGCGGGCACGAAACCACCCCGCCCGACACGTGCCCGGAATGCGGCGAGCCCGAGTGCCTGGTCGCTTGCGGTCCGGGCGTGGAGCGGATTGCCGACGAGGTTGCCGAGCGCTTTCCCGAAGCGCGCATCGCCATCGCCACGTCCGACACGCTCAATTCGCCGGACAAGGTCGGCGCGTTCGTCAGCGCGGTCGAGCAAGGGGCGGTCGATGTGATCGTCGGCACGCAGCTCGTCACCAAGGGGTTCCACTTCCCCGAGCTGACCCTGGTGGGCGTGGTCGATGCCGACCTGGGCCTCGAAGGCGGCGACTTGCGCGCGGCCGAGCGCAGTTACCAGCAGATCGCGCAAGTGGCCGGGCGCGCAGGGCGCGGGGCCAAGCCGGGCGAAGTGCTGATCCAGACGCGTCATCCCGAAGCGGCGGTGATCGCGGCGCTGGCAGCGGGCGATCGGGACGCGTTCTACGAAGCCGAAACCGAAGCCCGCCGCCACGCGGGCGCCCCGCCGTTCGGGCGCTGGGCGGCGATCATCGTTTCGAGCGAGGATGAGGCGGAAGCCAAGGAAGCCGCACGCGCACTCGGCGGCGTGCGACCGAACGTCGCCGACATCGCCATTCTGGGACCCGCTCCGGCCCCGTTGTCGCTACTGCGCGGGCGCTACCGCTACCGGTTGCTCGTCAACGCGCGTCGCTCGGCCGAACTCCAGCAAGTGATCCGCGACTGGCTCGGCGAGCTGACCTTCCCGCGCGGCGTGCGCGTCGCGGTCGACATCGACCCCTACAGCTTCGTGTAGAGCGCCCGTGCGTCCTCGGTCAGGGCGTTCATCGCCTTATGCCATGGGCCGCCGCCCCAACTCACCCGCGCGACGCCGGCTCCAATGAGCGGGCGCCAGTCGGTAAGTTCGCGGAACATCATCACGTTGACCGGAAGCGGGCTGCGTTCGCACACCTCGGCGATCAGATCGACGTCGGTCAGGCCGGGAACGAAGAAGCTGCGTGCCCCGGCTTCGGCGTAAGCCGCACCGCGCTCGAGCGCCTCGCCGAACAGCCTGCGGTCGTTGGGGTTCTCACCGGCGATCAGCTTTTGCAGGAACACGTCGGTGCGCGCGTTAACCCATAGGCCGCTCTCGACGACCGCTGCGACGCGCCTGGCCTGGTCCTCGATCGCGTGGAGCACGCCGCCGGCGCCGACTTCCTGATCCTCGAAATTGCATCCGACGACGCCGGTTTCCGCAAGATAGCGGGCATGGTCCGCAAGGCGCGGCGGGTCGACCGCGAAGCCGCCTTCGAAGTCAGCGGTGACCGGAACCTCGACCGCATCGACGATGCGCCGCACGCAATCGAGGAACAGGTTGAACGGGATCTTCTCGCCATCGGGAAAGCCCATCGCGCCGGCAAGCGAATGGCTGCCGGTGGCGAGCGCCGGCGCGCCGGCTTGGGCGACCGCCACCGCGCTCCCGGGATCCCACACGTTATAGAGCAGCACCGGATTGCCCGGCGTATGCAGGGCGGCGAAGGCGTCGAGCTTGGAAGTCATGCGGTTTTCTCCCGCGCGAGCAGTTCGCGCTTGATGTCGAGCCCATAGGCATAGCCGCCAAGCGAGCCGTCCGAACGGATTACCCGGTGGCAGGGGATCAGGACAGCCACGTTGTTGGCGCCGTTGGCCGAACCTGCCGCGCGCACCGCGCTCGGCGTGCCGGCAGCGGCGGCGATCTCGGCGTAGGAGCGAGTCTCGCCCGCAGGGATCTTGCGCAGTTCCTCCCACACCCGCTCCTGGAACGCGGTGCCCTTTACATCGAGCGGGATGTCCTGGCCGTTCCCGGGCCGCTCAACGGCTTCGATCACGCACTGGAGAAGCCGTGCGAAGTCAGCCCCGCCTTCCGCCAGTTCGGCATTGGGAAAACGACGCGCCAACTCCTCCGGCCCTTCGTTGAACGACAGCCGGCACACGCCCTTGTCGCTCGCCGCGACGAGCATCGCCCCGAGCGAGGACGGCACCACCGCCCAGCGGATCGTCACGCCCGCGCCGCCGCGGGCCCATGCGGATGGCGCCATGCCCAGCTTTCCTTCCATTGCTTCATAGAACCGCGACGGGCTCTCGTAGCCCGCGTCGTAGATCGCCTCGGTCACGCGGCCATTGGCGCTCAGCGCCTCGCGCGCGCGTTCGGCCTTGAGCGCGCGGGCATAAGCGGCGGGCGAGAGGCCGGTGGCGCGGGTGAACACGCGCTGGAAATGGCTCGGCGAATAGCCGACGGCGTCGGCGAGATCGGCAAGCACCGGCACTTCCTCAGCCTCCTTTATCGCTCCGATGGCGCGCAGCACTGCCTTCTCGTCGCGCGCAACGTCGTCCGGCAGGCAGCGCTTGCATGGCCTCAGGCCGGCGTTGCGCGCCTCGGTACCGCCCGCGAAGAAGCGCACGTTGGCACGGCTCGGATGACGCGCGGCACACGACGGGCGGCAATAGATGCCGGTTGAGAGCACGCCGGTGACGAACTGCCCGTCGAACGCGCGATCGCGGCGCATCACCGCCGCCCAGGCTGTTTCGGCGTTTATCATGCCACCTCCATATAGCGCTCGATCCGGGCGGAAAAACACCCATGCCCGGCATTGTGCGCGTCAATATGGTCGACATGCGGATCGGCCAGCAGCGCGCGGATCGCGGCATCGTGCCCGTCGGGGGGAGACACGCGGGAGGCGACGATGTCGCCCGCAGCATCGAGCGCCCGCAGGCTCAGGGTGCGGGTCTCGAATACCGGGGGCGTGCGATCGACCAGTGTCGCCGCATCGCCGGCCTTTTCGCGAATGAGGATGGCGTGGGTGGCTCGATAAGGCCCATCGACGTCATTGCTGACGTGGTTGAGCAGGATCAGCGATTCGCCCACGGCAGCATCCTCCAGGCTCACCCGGCAGGGAAAGCGGGGATTGTCCGCGATCACGCGCCGCGCGCCGTGGCGAGCCAGAGCCTCGTCATCCATTGGGAAAAAGCGTTCGAACGGTGCCCGGTCGAGTCCCTTGATGCGATACGTCATGGCCGTTCCTTTCTCGGGCCGTCCTACGCCTTGCCGCTCGGGCTCGCGTCCCGCGCCTTGCTTTCAAAGCCCGCGCGCGTCATTCCGCCGTCGTGGGACGTCTTCTCGCCTTCGTGCTCGCCATGATCGCGCTCGCCTGGCCGCTGGCCGCGGGCGCCGATCCGGCCGATGTCAACGCCGCCGCGCGCGGCGTGGTGCGGGTGGTGATCGTGGGCGAGGAGGATGGCGAGGTGTTCCCCGTCTCGCACGGCACCGGATTCGCCGTCTCGCCCGAGAGGATCGTTACCAACGCCCACGTGGTGCTCGACGCGCGTGACGATCCCGGCCTGAGGATCGCGATCGTGCCGTCCGACGGCACCTCGGCAGTGTACGGCAAGATCGTCGCCTTCTCCCCCCGCAACGACCTCGCGCTGGTCGCCACGACCGATAACCTGCGCCTGCCGCCGCTGACCTTCTCGACCGCCGGCGACGACGACGCAGGCTCGGTGACAGCGGTCGGCTACCCGAGCAATGTCGATCGCGCACAGGGGCTCGATCTGCAGGACATCTTCACCCCGCAGCCGCCGGTCAAGAGCACCGGCTTCCTCGCCGGACGACGGCCGACGCGCGATTTCGATACGCTGCTGCACACCGCGCCGATTGCCCGCGGCAACAGCGGCGGCCCGCTGCTCGACAACTGTGGGCGCGTCATCGGCATCAACAGCTTCGGCGCGGAGAGCGACGGCACCGACGCCGAGTTCTACTTCGCCGCCTCGAACCGGGAACTTCTGCCTTTCCTGCGCGAGAACCGCATCGACGCGCAGGTCAACGGGCTGCCGTGCCGCAGCCTCGCCGACCTCGACGAAGCCGAGCGCCAGCGCCTCGACCGGGAGCAGATGCTCGCGCGTGAGAAGACACGCGCCGACGCCATCGCCCGGGGCCAGAGCGAGGAGCGGCTGCGCGAGCGGGCGCTGTTTTCGATCATGGACGCGCGTGAGGTTCGCACCGCACTGGCGCTGCTGCTGTTCTTCGGCGCGGTCGGCGCGGGCTATATCGCCTCGCAGGCGCGCAAAGAAGGTGGCGAGGGGCGCATGAAGATCGCCGCCGGGGTGGGCGCCGGGCTGGTCGTCCTCGCCCTGCTCGCCTGGTTCACCAAGCCTGGGTTCGATTCGCTCGACGATCGGGTGCTGGCGATGCAGCGCGCCGCCGAGAAGCCCGAGGTAGAGGCCAGCCCCACGCCTTCGGCGAGTGGGGTCGCCTACAGCTGCATCGTCGATGTCGAGCGCAGCCGCGTCACCACCAGCGAGACCAAAGATGTCGAAATGACCTGGCAGCCGGACGGCTGCGTCAACGGCCGCACGCAATACGGCCGCGCCAGCGGCGCCTGGAGCCGCGTGCTGGTGCCGAACGATGAAGCCGCCGTCGCGGTCAATCGCTTTGACCCGCAGATCGGCGAGTTCCGCACGGAGCGCTACCTGCTCGGCCACGCAGCGATGGAAACGGCGAGGAAGGCGCGCGGCGAATACAAGGCGCCCGCGTGCGGCGCCGGCCCGGCGGCCGTGGCCGATCTCGGCAACTTCCAGCAGGTGATTCTCAACCAGCTTCCCACCAATCCGAACGAGCGCATTGTTTATAAGTGCAGCGCGAAAAGCTGATCCCCCATGTGACGCATAGCGTCATGGGGTGCTGGCAGACGGCGCCAGGCGGCTGAGGGAGGGGCAAAACGCGCATCGCCCGCGCTACCACCCCCTTGCCCGGCGACAGGGAGGACCGGGGTTGGGGCCGGACTCGGGTTGCATCGCCGGAAACCCGATGCTAGGCGCGCGCCAGCCTTGCCGGGGCCGCTTCTGCGCGCCTCATTCGGCAGGGCGAACATTCCGTTTTTCTTCGGACCCAAGAGGACCCCTCGCGTGGAGCTTTCCGCCGGTATTCAGGCCAGCCTGTCAGGGCGCTACGCCTCGGCCTTGTTCGATCTCGCCAGCGAGGCGGGTACCGTCACGGCGGTCGAGTCCGATCTCGACAAGCTGGATTCGGCGCTGCGCGAATCGCAGGAGCTTGCCCGCTTCATCCGCAATCCGGAAATCGCCCGCGCGGATTTCGCCAAGGCGATGGCCGCGCTCGGCAAGTACCTGAAGCTCGACAAACTGACGCAGAACTTTCTCGGCGTGCTGGCCCAGAACCGCCGCGTCGCGGCACTGCCCGATGTGATCCGCTCGTTCCGGATCATCGCCGCCGCCCAGCGCGGCGAAGTGGCCGCCCGCGTCACCAGCGCGCACAAGCTTTCGGTCGAGCAGCTCAAGGCGCTCGAAGCCAAGCTCAAGGCGCGGGAGGGCCGCACCGTCAAGCTCACCGCCGACGTCGATCCAGAGCTCCTCGGCGGGCTGGTCGTCACCATCGGCTCCAAGCGGATCGACGGCTCGATCCGCTCGCGTCTCAATTCCCTCGCCCAGGCGATGAAAGGCTAAAAGGCTAAATCCATGGAAATCCGCGCCGCAGAAATCTCCAAGGTCATCAAGGACCAGATCGCCAGCTTCGGCACCGAGGCGGAAGTCTCGGAAGTCGGCACCGTGCTGTCGGTCGGTGACGGCATCGCTCGCATCCATGGCCTCGACAAGGTCCAGGCGGGCGAGATGGTCGAATTCGCCAACGGCGTGCAGGGGATGGCGCTCAACCTCGAGGCCGACAACGTCGGCGTCGTGATCTTCGGGTCAGACTCGAACATCAAGGAAGGCGACAACGTCAAGCGCACCGGCACGATCGTCGACGTACCGGTCGGCCGGGGCCTGCTCGGCCGCGTGGTCGACGCGCTCGGCAACCCGATCGATGGCAAGGGCCCGCTCAAGGACGTGAAGCGCACCCGGGTCGAAGTGAAGGCTCCCGGCATCATCCCGCGCAAGTCGGTGCATGAGCCGGTGCAGACCGGCCTCAAGGCGCTCGACGCGCTCGTCCCGATCGGCCGCGGCCAGCGCGAGCTGATCATCGGTGACCGCCAGACCGGCAAGACCGCGATCGCGCTCGATACCATGCTCAACCAGAAGGCGCTCAACGTCGAGGGCAGTCCGGAGAGCCAGAAGCTGTATTGCGTTTACGTCGCCATTGGCCAGAAGCGCTCGACGGTCGCGCAGATCGTGCGCCAGCTCGAGGAAAACGGCGCGATGGAATACTCGATCGTGGTCGCCGCCACCGCCTCGGAGCCGGCCCCGCTGCAGTTCCTCGCGCCCTACACCGGCTGCGCGATGGGCGAATTCTTCCGCGACAACGGCATGCACGCCGTGATCGTGTACGA
>CAYNXB010000089.1:0-1329 GCA_964401045.1 uncultured Sphingomonadaceae bacterium
GAGGAGCTCGGCATCGGCCGGCCTTCGACTTATGCCTCGACCATCCAGGTGCTGCGCGACCGCGATTATGTGCGGATGGAGAAAAACCGTTTCTTCGCCGAAGATTCGGGGCGGCTCCTGACAGCGTTTCTCGAACGGTTCTTCCCCCGCTACGTTGCCTACGACTTCACCGCCGGGATGGAGGAGGAGCTCGACGACGTCTCTGGCGGGCGCGCCCAATGGAAGGCGGTGCTCGAGGCGTTCTGGCGCGACTTCAAGCCCAAGAGCGACGAAGTGATGGAGCGCAAGCCCTCCGAAGTCACCGAAGTGCTGGACGAATTCCTGTCCGATTACCTGTTCCCGGAGCGCGCCGACGGCGGCGATCCGCGGCAGTGCCCCAAGTGCATCGAGGAAGGCCGCACCGGCGGCCGGCTGGCGCTCAAGGGCGGCCGGTTCGGTGCGTTCATCGGCTGCGTCAACTACCCCGAATGCCAGTTCCGCCGCAAGTTCGGCCAGCCGGGCGAGGGCGACGGCGCGGGTGAGGAAGGTGGCATGGGCAAGGATCCCGTCACCGGCCTCGAGGTGATGCGCAAGACGGGCCGGTTCGGTCCGTACGTGCAAGTGGGCGAGGGCGCGGACGCCAAGCGCGCGTCGATCCCCAAGGACTTGCCCGATTTCGATCTCGAATGGGCGCTCAAGCTGCTGAGCTTGCCGCGTGTTGTCGGCCAACATCCTGAAACCGGTAACGACATCACCGCATCGATCGGGCGTTATGGCCCCTACCTCGCGCACGACGGCAAGTACGCCAAGCTCTCGAGCACCCGCGACGTGTTCGATACCGGCATGAACGCTGCGGTGACGCTGCTCGCCGAAGCCGCCAATCGCGGCGCCGGGGGCGGGCGGGCCAAGGCCGAGCCGATCAAGACGCTTGGTGCGCACCCCACCAGCGGCGGGGAGATCAAGGTCATGCCCGGCCGCTATGGCCCCTATGTTACTGACGGCACCACCAACGCGACGCTGCCGAAGGACGTGAAGCCGGAGGACGTCACCGAAGCGCAGGCGATCGAGCTGATCGACGCCCGCGCCGCCAAGGGCCCGGCGAAGAAGAAAGGCCGCAAGAAGGCCCCGGCGAAAAAGAAGGCGCCCGCGAAGAAGAAGGTGAAAGCCTAATGGCGAAGGAGTTTTTCGAACGCCACAAGCAGCCGTGGAAGGCCGAGGAAGCCGGCCTGCTGCGTACGCTTGCCGCCAAGGGCAAGGGCCTCAAGGAAATCGCCAAGTCGCTGGGCCGGACCGAGGAATCGACCAAGGATTTCGCCAAGAAGAACGGGATCGAGATTCTCAAGAAGCGGT
>CAYNXB010000089.1:1429-9631 GCA_964401045.1 uncultured Sphingomonadaceae bacterium
TTGCGCGACACGGATCGCGAGGCCATGCGTTCCCGCCATATGGCGTTGCGTTCCCAGGACTTCGGCGATTCCTCCCCACCCGTTCGTGAAGGGCCGCGCGTCCGGCCCAATCGCACGATGGACGGGCTGCCGTTCCCGCGCCGCGCGTGGGCGATTGCAGCGATCAGCTTCGGCACTTCGCTGTTCGTGATCGATGGCGCCATTGCCAACGTCGCGCTGCCAACGATCGCCCGCGAGCTCGGCGTCACCGCCGGGGAGGCGACCAACATCGTGACCGTCTATCAGCTGGTGCTGGTGATGGTGCTGCTGCCGTTCTCGAGCCTTGGCGACCGCCTCGGCCATCGCACGCTCTACCAGATCGGCCAGGTCGTGTTCCTGCTCGCTTCGGCGGCGACGATCATCGTGTCAGACTTCGCGCTGCTGCTCGTCATGCGGGCGTTCCAGGCGCTCGGCGCGGGGATGGCGCTGAGCGTCTCGGCAGCGATGCTGCGCGAGATCTATCCCGCGCGCAGCCTCGGCAGCGGAATGGGCATCAACAGCGTGGTCGTCGCCTCCTCCGGTGCGCTGGCGCCGACACTCGGCGGCTGGCTGGTCGCCAACTTCGACTGGCGGTGGGTGTTCATCGCCGCGGTGCCGATGGCGGTAATCTCGCTGCTGCTCGGCCGCGCGCTGCCTGATCCGTTCAAGGTCGATCGCAAGCCCGAGATCGTCAGCGGTATCTGGAGCGCGATCACGTTCCTATTGGTGATCGGCGGCATCCAGCTCGCCATGCACGGCGGCACTGTCGTTTTGGGGGCGGGGCTGTCGGTGCTGGGCGTGGTCTCGGCGATCCTGCTGGTTCTGCGAGAGCGTGGGCGGACGAATCCGGTGGTGCCGGTCGACCTGATGGCCAAGCCCGTCATTGGCCTGTCGGCGCTCGCCGCGGTGTGCGCGTTCATCGCTTCGGGCTCGTTGCTCGTGGCGCTGCCGTTCCGGTTCGAGGAAGGCTTCGGCTATTCGCCGGACGAGGTGGGCCTGCTGCTGCTGCCATTCCCGCTGACGATGCTGGTGGTCGCCCCGGCGGCGGGCTGGCTGTCGGACCGCATCGCCCCGACCAAGCTCGGCGTCACCGGCATGGCGATCGCGATCGCGGGGCTGTTGCTGCTCGCCTTCCTGCCGGACGCACCCGGCGCGTTCGCGATTTCGTGGCGGCTGTCCATGTGCGCGCTCGGCTTTGGCCTGTTCTTCGCTCCCAACTCCCGCTTGCTGATCGGGCAGGCGCCAAAGGACCGCTCCGCCGCGGCCGGGGGCCTTCTCTCGACTTCGCGCCTCACGGGCCAGACGTTCGCAGCGGCCGGGGTCGGCATCCTGCTGACTGCCGGGCTCGGGCTCGGGCCGTGGCCGATGCTGGTCGCCTGCGCGCTGGCGCTAGTGGCGGCTGTTTGCAGCCTCACGCGTTTCTTCACCGTGACCAGGGCCGGCGGCACGATGGCGACGCTGCGGCGGCCCGGCTCCTAGTCAGCGCGCCCAGTCGAGCCCGATTTCCTCGAAGATCTCGCGGCTCTCGGCCCAGTTCTCGTCCACCTTGACGTGGAGGAACAGGTGCACAGGCTGGCCCAGCATCTCGCTCAGCTCCTTGCGCGCGGCGGCGCCGATCTCCTTGATCCGGCTGCCGCCCTTGCCGAGCACGATCGCGCGCTGGGTATCGCGTCCGACCACGATCTGCTGGTGGATCTCGATGCTGCCGTCCTTGCGCTGCGTGTAGCTCTCCGGCCGCACCGCACTGTCGTAGGGCAGCTCCTCGTGCAACTGGCGGTAGAGCTGCTCGCGGGTGACTTCGGCGGCGAGCAGCCGCTCGCTCGCATCCGAGACCTGATCCTCGGGATAGTGCCACGGCCCTTCCGGCATCATCGCCGCAAGCCGCGTCTTCAAATCGGCCACCCCGTCGCCGGTCAGGGCCGAGACGAAGTACGTTTCGGCGAACTCGACCTTGGCGTTGAGGTCCTGCGCCAGCGTCAGGAGCGGCTCCTTAGGCGCGGCATCGACCTTGTTGAGTACCAGCAGCTTCTTCTCGGGGCGCTTCGCCAGCGCTTCCAGCAGCGGTTCGAGCTCATGCCTGCGCTGCTTGATCGGATCGACCACCAGCAGGATGGCATCGGCCGCCTCGGCGCCTTCCCACGCCGCGCTGACCATCGCCCGGTCGAGCCGCCTCCGGGGCGCGAAGATGCCGGGGGTGTCGACGAGGATGATCTGCGTATCGTCCGCCAGCGCGATGCCGAGCAGGCGCGCGCGCGTGGTCTGCGCCTTGTTACTGACGATCGCGACCTTCTGGCCGACGAGCGCGTTGACCAGGGTGGACTTGCCCGCATTGGGCGCTCCGATCACCGCCGCGACACCGCATTTGCTCACCCGAACTTCTCCATGAACGCCGCCGCCGCTTCTGTTTCGGCGTCTTGCTTGCTGGTGCCCTGGGCACTGACCTCGCCCACGCCAGTGATGCTGACCTTGACGGTGAACTTCGCCGCATGGTCCGGTCCGGAACGTTCGACAACCGCATAATGCGGCATCTTGCGCCGGTTGCCCGCCGCCCATTCCTGCAACGCGCTCTTGGGATGCTTGCGGTGCCCCGCATGGCTGGCGAGCGCTTCGGACCACACCGACCACACCAGCGCGCGGGTTTCGTCGAACCCGCGTTCGGTGAAGCTCGCGCCGAGCAGCGCTTCCAGCACGTCACCCAGGATGTTGTCGCTGTCCCCGCCGCCATCCTCGCGCGCCTGCTTGCCGAGCTGGATGTGGGTGGGCAGGCCGATCGAGCGCGCGATCTCGGCGCACATCTCGCGGCTGACGAGCGCGTTCAACCGCTGCGACAGCTTGCCCTCCGGCCCATCCTCGTTGCGGTAGAGCCAGTCGGCGACCGAAAGCCCGAGTACGCGGTCCCCCAGGAATTCCAGCCGTTCGTAATTCGCGTCCGCGCCGGTGCTGCCGTGAGTCAGCGCCTCCAGCCATAGCGCCGGGTCCTTGGGCTCGATCCCGAGCCCGGCCAGCCAGGCACGCGTTTCGGGCGCGAGCGCGGGCCGGCTCAAATCTTGTCTCCGGACCGGTTCCAGCGGGCGGCGGTGAACCAGGTCCACGGCTTGAGCCACTCGGCCGAGCCATCCGTCGACCACAGCATGAAGTACGCTTCGCCGACGAGGTTCTCCTGCGGCACCAGCCCGATGCCGCCGCCGGGCGTCGCCTCGAAGCGACTGTCCGCCGAATGATCGCGGTTATCGCCCATCAGGAACAGCATGCCTTCAGGAACGACGACCGCTTCGGTGGTATCCTGCGGCGTATCCGCCGTATCGAGTACGTAGTAGCTGCGCCCGCCCGGCAGTGTCTCGCGGTAGCGCGGGTAATGGCATTCCGCGCCGACCGTCTTGCCGTCGTAGGCGCACCTGGTGTTGGCGCTGAGCGGGATGGCGAAGTCCGCCACGCGCTGCTTCGGCACCGGATCGCCGTTCAGATAGAGCACGCCGCGGATCATCTGCACCTGATCGCCGGGCAAGCCGATCACCCGCTTGATGTAGTCTTCCTGCTGCAGCGGCGGGGCCTTGAAGATCACCACGTCGCCGCGTTCCGGCTGGCCCGCCAGGATCCGCCCGGGGATCAGCGGCATCGACCACGGCAGGGAGTAACGCGAATAGCCGTAGGGCCACTTGGCGGCGATCAGGTAATCGCCGTTCCACAGCCGCGGCAGCATCGATTCGCTGGGAATGTTGAAGGTCGAGAACACCAGCGTGCGGAACAGCAGCACCAGCACGACCAGCTTGAGGCAGAACAGCAGGAAGCTGCCTAGCGTCTCGGTCTTTTCGGCGGGCTCGGCGGCCGCGGCTTCAGTCGCGCTCATGGGCGCTCCGTGTTGGAGAGTGACACATGTGACAGGGTTCTGGCGAAGAAAACCCGCCCGCTGAAAGCGCCCCTCGGAACCGGCGGATTTGCAGGGGTTTGGGCCTTTGCAAGCATGGCCCGGCTGCCTACGGGAGAGCCGCGAAGTAGGAAAGGGACTTTCGGATGTCCGACACGCTGACCGATCTGTTCGCGGGCGATCCCGCGCGGGTCGACAAACTCACCGGCCGGATCGAGCTTGGGGAAAGCGGCATCCGCTTCGACTGGTCGAAGACCCACCTCACCGATGCGCTGCTCTCGAAGTACGAGGCGCTGGCCGAGGAAATGGAGTTCTCCGCCCGGCGCGCAGCCTTGCTCGGTGGGCAGGTGGTCAACATTACAGAAGGCCGGGCGGCGACGCACACCGCGCAGCGCGGCGTTGGTGCGGTGGCCGATGTCGAGGAAGCCGAAGCGCTGCATGCGCGCATGCGGTTGCTGGTCGATGCAATCCACGACGGAGCCATGGGGAAGGTGAAGCACCTGATCCACGTCGGCATCGGCGGCTCGGCGCTTGGTCCGGCGCTGGCGATCGATGCGCTGGCGCGGGACTTCGCGAAAGTGGACGTGCATGTCGTCTCGAACATCGACGGCACGGCGCTCGAAGCCGCGTTCGAGGTGTGCGACCCGGCGACGACCCTGCTCGCCATCGCCAGCAAGACCTTCACCACCATCGAGACGATGACCAACGCGCAGAGCGTGCTGACCTGGCTCGAGGCGAACGGCGTCGCCGATCCGTTCGGCAGGGTGGTTGCGCTCACCGCCAGTCCCGAGAAGGCAGTCGAATGGGGCGTCGACGAAACCCGCATCCTGCCGTTCCCCGAGAGCGTCGGCGGGCGCTATTCGCTGTGGTCCTCGATCGGCTTTCCAGTGGCGATGGCGATCGGCTGGGACGGTTTTGCCGAGTTCCTCGCCGGCGCACGCGCGGTCGACGAGCATTTCCGCGATACGGATGGCCGGGCCAACCTGCCGCTGCGCGCTGCGTTTGCCGATCTCTACTATGCGCGCGAGCGGGGCTGCGAGACGCGCGCGGTGTTCGCCTATGACGAACGGCTGCGGATGCTGCCGAGCTATCTTCAGCAACTGGAGATGGAATCGAACGGCAAGGGCGTGACCGCCGATGGCGGTCCGGTTTCTGGCCCCACCGCGCCGATCACCTGGGGCGGGGTCGGCACCGATGCGCAGCACGCGGTATTCCAGCTGCTCCACCAGGGCACCCACCTCGTGCCGGTCGAATTCATCGCCGCGGTCGCTCCGGGCGACGACCTCGACCCCTCGCACCATCGCATCCTGCTGACGAACTGCTTCGCCCAGGGCGCCGCGCTGATGGCGGGCAAGGCGAACGACGATCCGGCCCGTAGCTTCCCCGGCGATCGCCCTTCGGCGACGATCCTGCTCGACGATCTAGACCCGGCGAGCCTCGGCGCGCTGATCGCGTTCCATGAACACCGTACTTTCGCCAACGCGGTGCTGATGGGGATCAACCCGTTCGACCAGTTCGGCGTCGAACTGGGCAAGGCAATCGCGAAACAGATCGAGAGCGGCGGCGGGCAGTTCGATGCGAGTACGAATGCGCTGCTGACTGCCGCCGGGCTGGCGTGACGGAGCGACGGTAGAACCGTGTCGAAGGCCACTCCAGCAACACGTGCGCTCGAGGCGGCAGGCGAGGCGTTCACGGTCCACAGCTACGATTACGACCCGGATGTGGACCGGATCGGGCTCCACGCGGCCGAAGCGCTCGGCGAGGATCCGGCACGGGTGCTCAAGTCCTTGATGGTGCTGGTGGACGGCAAGCCGGCGTGCGCGATAATTCCGTCGGACGACGAAATCGCGATGAAGAAGCTTGCTGCGGCATTGGGCGGCAAGTCTGCCCAGATGATGCCCCCGGCCGATGCCGAGCGGATGACCGGATACAAGGTCGGCGGGATCAGCCCGTTCGGGCAGCGCCGCAAGGTTCCGGTGGCCATCGAGCGTGCCGCGCTCGCGCACGAGCAAGTCTACGTCAACGGCGGCCAGCGCGGGCTGCAGGTCCGCCTCAGCCCCTTCGCCGCACAGCGCGTGCTCGGTGCGGTGGCGGCAGAGATCGTCGCCTGAGGGGCATTGCGCCCACCGCGCGGGCGACTACAGTCCCCCAAAAAGAGGGGGAGGGAGAGAATGAACCTTCGACGGGTCTCGCTATTCATCGCGTTGGCATGTGCCGCCGCGGCTCCGGCCATGGCGCACCATTCGTTCGCGATGTTCGACAACAGCCGCTCGATCACGCTGCACGGCAAGGTCACCAGGTACCAGTGGACCAACCCGCACGCCTACCTCGAGGTCGATGCCGACGAGGGCAAGGGCGCGGTCAAGCACTTCACGCTGGAGATGACGAGCATCAACATGATGTCGCGCGGCGGGTGGACTTCGCGCACCGTCAAGCCGGGCGACGAGGTGACGGTCATCGTCTCGCCGCTGCGCGACGGCAAACCGGGCGGGCTGGTGCTCGAGCTGACGCTGCCCAGCGGTAAGAAGATGCTTCCCGGCGTGCCCAACGCCCAGCGCTACAAGATCACGTCATGAAGCGCGCGATCCTCATGCTGCCGCCCATGCTCTTGGCGGTGGCCGCGCCAGCGATGGCCGAGCCGGATTTCAGCGGCACGTGGGAGCGTTATCCCCCCCCCGGGGAGACCGAGGCCGACCCGCGTTACGCGCCGACGCCGATCCCCGACCCGCCGCTGAAGCCGGAATTCCTCGGCCCGTGGCAGGTCCAGCAGAAGAAGCTCCAGCAGCGGATCGAGGAAGGCCAGCCCGCGGGCGACAACTACGTTCACTGCATCCCCGATGGCATGCCCGCGATGATGATGGGCATGTTCCCGATGGAAGTCATGCAGCGGGCCGAGCAGATCAACATCACCCAGGAGGCGTTCAACCAGACCCGGCGGATCTACCTGAATCGGCCGCTGCCAAAGTGGGACGAGGTGGACCCGACGTTCTTCGGCAGCTCGGTCGGACACTGGGAAGGCGATACGCTGGTGGTCGAGACCACCGGGGTGAAGGACTACGTCACCTTCCGCTGGGCGCCGCATTCGGAATCTATGAAGATCACCGAGCGCATCAGCCTGCTCGCGCCCGACTACCTGAAAGACGAGGTCACGGTGGAGGACGACCACCTCGCCAGGCCGTGGACCTGGGCTTGGACCTTTCACCGGATGAACGACTACAAGCTCCAGGAATACGTCTGCGAGGACAACCGCGAATACGTCGACGACCAGGGCAACCAGCACCTCAAGGTCGAGCATTGAGCGCTTCGCCGCTGTTCACGCCGTTCACGCTCAACCGCTTCACGCTGCCCAACCGGTTCGTGATGCCGGCGATGCAACGGGGCATGTGCAAGAACGGCGCGCCGACCGGGGAGCTCGCCGCGTATTACCGCCGCCGCGCGGAAGGCGGGGTGTCGCTGGTGATCGGCGAAAGCGCGGCGATCGATCATCCGTCCTCGACCGTCCAGCCGACTTCGGCGCACATCAACCCGCGCACCCGCGACGCCTGGGCGCATTGCATCGACGAGGTTCACGAGGCCGGCGGGCGCATGCTGCTCCAGCTCTGGCACGAGGGCGCGCTGCGCACCGACGGACAGGCGCTGAGCCCATCGGGCCTCGCGCGCCCCGGCAAGGAAAGCGGCCGCGCCGCGACGCAGGACGAGCTGGCGGAAATCCGCGATGGCTTCGTGCGCTCGGCGCTGATTGCCAGGGATGCGGGTGCCGACGGGGTCGAGGTCCACGCCGCGCACGGCTATTTCCTCGACCAGTTCCTGTGGCACGGCACCAATATCCGGGATGACGGCTATGGCGGCGATGACATCGCCCACCGCGCGCGCTTCCCGGCGGAGATCGTCGCCGCGATCCGCGGCGCGTGCGGGCCGGAGTTTGCGATCACCCTGCGCTTTTCACAGTGGAAGGAAGTCGATTACGCCGCCCGCGTCGTTCGTGATCGCGACGAGCTTGCCGTTATGGCGGTGATGTTCCGCGATGCCGGGCTCGACGCGCTGCATTGTTCCAACCGCCGCTTCTGGGAGCCCGAGTGGGACGGCGATGACCGCAACCTCGCCGGGTGGACCAAGGCTCTGGGCGGCCTGCCGACGATCACCGTCGGAAGCGTCGGCCTCGATCTCGATGTGATGACGGTGTTTATGGAGGCGCGCGATCCGGGCCCGCGCGTCGCCGAGGCCGTTGCCGAGCTGGAGACACGGCTGGCAGGCGGCGAATTCGACCTCGTCGCGGTCGGCCGCGCGGTGATCGGCGACCCCGATTTCGTGAAGAAGGT
>CAYNXB010000090.1:0-9407 GCA_964401045.1 uncultured Sphingomonadaceae bacterium
CCAGCGCAGAAAACATCCATCTCGAAGACGGCAAAATCGAAGGCCTGTTCTGAGCGATTATCAATCCTCCCCTTCGGGGGAGGATTGCCTCTGTGCTTTTTCGTGACTCGCGATAAGACGTGCCATGCCAGCAGCTGCAGAATCGCTCGATAGCGCCGCCACTCCTGTCGAGCGCCCCACTGTCATCCGGCTGCTGCTCGCCAGCTTCCTGATGCTGTTCCTCGAGCTGGCGCTGATCCGCTGGCTCGGCGCGAACGTCGTTCACCTGTCCTACTTCTCGAACTTCGTGCTGCTGGGCTCGTTCCTCGGCATCGGCGCGGGGTTCCTGATCAGCCGCAAGGCCTGGTCGATCTGGCCCTGGTCGCTGCCGCTGCTGACCGCGCTGGTGCTGGGCGTGCTGGCCTTCCCGGTGACGATCGAGCGCGCCGGATCGGACGTGATCTATTTCACCGCGCTCGCCGTGCGGGGACCGCCCGCGTGGCTGGCGCTACCGGTCGTGTTCGTGCTCGTCGCCGTGATCCTGGCCGGCCCGGCGGAAGTGGTCGGGCGGTGCTTCGGCAAACTCGCGCCGCTCAAGGCTTACCGCTACGACCTGCTCGGCTCGCTCGCCGGCATCCTCACCTTCAGCGCGCTGAGCTTCCTGCGCGCGCCCTCACTGGCGTGGGGCGTGCTCGCCGTGGTGATCTATGTCGCGCTGGCGCAAGGCCGCCGCGCGCTGCTGGCGGTGGCTGTGGGCGTGATCCTGCTCGGCGGACTGGTCTACGAAACCACCCGCCCGGGCGTGAGTTGGTCGCCTTATTACAAGGTCACCGTCGAGAAGCCGGCGATCGACGGCGACGGTTTCCTGCTGATCAAGGCCAACGGCGTGCCGCACCAGTTGATGGCGCCGGCCGCATGGAAGATCGAGCAAGGCGAGCGGATCTACGAGACGCCCTATCTGCGCCTGCCCGGTAACGCATTGGGTGACGTGCTGATCGTCGGTGCCGGATCGGGCTCGGACGTGGCGATCGCGCTGCGGGAGGGCGCCAAGCGGGTGGATGCGGTCGATATCGATCCCCGCATCCTCGAGATCGGCGCGGAGAACAACGTCGACCATCCCTACGCCAACAGCGCGGTCACCCGCCATATCAACGACGGGCGCGCATTCCTCGAAGGAACGGACCGCAAGTACGACCTGATCCTGTTCGCGCTACCGGATTCTCTCACGCTGGTGAGCGGCGCATCGCAGATCCGCCTCGAATCGTTCCTGTTCACCAAACAGGCGATGGAATCGGTGCAGCGCCACCTGAAGCCGGACGGCGCCTTCGCGATGTACAACTACTACCGCGAGCCGTGGCTGATCGACCGCCTTGCACGCACCGTCGAGAGCGCGTTCGGCCACGCGCCGTGCGTCGATACTTATGCCGGCGCACAGGCGACGATCAGCGTGGCGATGAACGCCGCCGACCAGAAGTGCGCGACCACCTGGACGCCCTCGCCCGGTACCGAGGCGGTTCAGCCGGCAACCGACGACGCGCCATTCCTGTACTTCCGCGGCGGCAGCTTCCCGACGCTCTACTGGGTCACGCTGGCGGCGATCCTCGCGGCTTCGCTGATCGCGGTGCGTGCGCTCGGTGGGCCGATCCGGCAGATGCGCCCCTATGCCGACCTGTTCTTCATGGGGGCGGCGTTCCTGCTGCTCGAAACCAAGAACGTCGCGACGTTCGCGCTGCTGTTCGGCACCACCTGGTTCGTGAACGCGCTGGTCTTCGCGGGCGTGCTGGTGATCGTGTTGGCTGCGGTCGAGACGACGGCGCGATTCAGGACGCCGCCGCTAAAGCTGGTCTACGCCGGGATCGTCGCGTCGCTGGCGCTCGCCTGGTTCGTCCACCCGGACTGGCTGCTGCCGCTGCCGTTCTGGCCGCGGCTGATCGTGGCGACGCTGCTGGCGTTCCTGCCGATCTACCTCGCCAACGTAGCGTTCTCGAAGCGCTTCCGCGAATCTTCCGACGCGCAAGGCGCGTTCGCGATCAACCTGATCGGCACGATCGTTGGCGGCTGCCTCGAATACTCGGCGCTGTTCCTCGGTTATGAGAACCTGCTGATCGTTACGGCGCTGTTGTACGGCGCGGCGTTCCTGCTCGTGCCGCGCCGAACCGCGGTCTGAGGAACCCACGGCGAGGCTGCTCGCTCTCTCAATGAAGGAGAGCGCGCATGTCGATCGAGAAGATGATTGCCGAACACCCCGACGTAGGGTCCGACTACAACGAGTCACTGGGCGGCGCGGTGAAGCAGGCGATGTATTGCGCGGCGATCTGCAATTCGTGCGCCGACGCATGCATCGCCGAGGAAATGGACATGAGCCGGTGCATCCGGCTGTGCCTCGATTGCTCCGACGTGTGCGAGGCAACCTACCGCGTCGCGTCGCGGCGCACCGATCACAACCGCGAGCTGATCCGCACGCTGCTCGCGACGTGCATCCACGCATGCGAGATTTGCGAGGCGGAATGCGTGAAGCACGACAATCCGCACTGCCACCGCTGCGCGCAGATGTGCCGCGAGTGCGCAGAGGGCTGCCGTACGGCGCTCGAAACGATCAACGATGAGGTACACGCCGAAGGCGGCCGGAGTACGTTCGCCCACCACGCCGCCGGAGTGTGATCGCAGCTAGGCTGGCTTGCGCAGGTTCGCGCAGAATTGAGGAAAGCCTAGGCGGCCTTGCGCAGCTTCTCGAGCTTCTTGAGCGCCATCTGGCGCTTCAGGCGGCTGAGGTGGTCGATGAACAGCACGCCTTCGAGATGGTCCATCTCGTGCTGGATGCAGGTGGCCATCAACCCCTCCATCGCTTCCTCATGCCACTCGCCCTCGAGATCCTGCCAGCGCACCCGGCAGGTTGCGGGGCGATCGACGTCAGCGAAGATCTCGGGCACCGAGAGGCACCCTTCCTGATAAGTCGCCAGATCCTCCGCCGGGTCGAGGATCTCGGGGTTCACGAACACCCGCGGCTCCCTGATGGTTGGCTGGTGCGTATGCTCGTGCCCGCCGTGGTCGCACACCTCGGGCTCGGCGTCGGGATCGTCGGGCTGGAGATCGATCACCAGCACGCGCAGCGGCACACCGACCTGGATCGCCGCGAGGCCAATGCCGGGCGCGTCGTACATCGTCTCGAACATGTCGGCGACGAGGGTCTTGAGCTCGCCGTCAAATGCCTCGACGGGCTTGGACACGGTCTTCAGCCGGGGATCCGGCACCTCTAGGATTTCGCGAATAGCCATCGCGCAAAGATAAGCGCAGGAGTGCTCAACCTCAAGTGAGTCCGGCTCACTTCGCTGGTCGGTTGAGGTACATGCACGCGAGCGCAAGCAAGCTGGCGGGGATGGCGATCGGCAACCACCAGCGGAAGAACCCCCAGTACAACTCAACCGTCCACGCGCCGGTCACCGGATCGACGTATTTGCCGAGCGGATTGCGCTGGATGCGGTCGACGGCCACCCACAGCGCCGGCCCGGCGGAAGCGACCAGCGCGATGCACCAGCCGCCCACGATCCAGGACTGCTTCACCCCACCGGCCGCCGGGCGCGCAAGGCTTGCGCCAGTGTGCCCTCATCGAGGTAATCGAGCTCGCCGCCGACCGGCAGGCCGTGCGCAAGCTGGGTGATCCGCACCGGAAACGGCTCTAGCCGCTCGGCGATGTAATGCGCGGTGGTTTGGCCCTCGAGCGTGGCGTTCATCGCCAGCACCACCTCGTCTATGCCGCCCGCTTCGACCCGTTCAAGCAGCTTGCCGATCGCCAGGTCCTCCGGCCGCACGCCGTCGAGCGCGGAGAGCCGCCCACCGAGCACGTGGTACTTGCCGGTGAACAGCTTTGCCCGGTCGAGTGCCCACAAGTCTGCCACGTCCTCGACCACGCAAAGCTGGCGCATGTCGCGGCGTGGATTGGCGCAGATCGCGCATGGATTGCGTGTATCGACGTTGCCGCAGACCTCGCACTCGACCAGCGTCTCGCGCACACTCTCCAGCGCTTCGAGCAGCTGGACCAGCGCCGTCTCGCGCCGCTTGACCAGCCATAGCACCGCCCTTCGCGCCGAGCGCGGGCCGAGCCCCGGGAGCCGGGCGAGCGCGGAGGCGAGCGTTTCGATCTCTTGCGATGCCATCGTGCCGCAGATAGGGCCGCAACCGCGCCAGAGAAAGGCCCGAGCCCCAGCTATGCGCATTGTCTTTATGGGAACCCCGCAGTTCGCGGTGCCGACATTGCAGGCGCTGATCGCAGCGGGGCACGAGGTCGTCGCGGCCTATACCCAGCCGCCCCGGCCCGGCGGGCGGCGCGGCGGGCAGCCGACACCCTCGCCGGTGCAGCGCGAGGCGGAGCGGCTGGGTATCCAGGTGTGTCATCCTGTCACGCTCAAGGACCTGGCTGCCGAGGCGCACTTTCGTTCGTTCGAGCCCGAACTGGCAGTGGTGGTGGCCTACGGACTGATCCTGCCCTCGCCGATCCTCGACGCGCCCGCGCGCGGCTGCCTCAATGTCCATGCCTCGCTCCTGCCGCGCTGGCGCGGGGCCGCGCCGATCCAGCGCGCGATCCTGGCCGACGACGCGATTACCGGGGTCACCATCATGCGGATGGAGCCGGGGCTCGATACCGGGCCGATGCTGCGCACCGCGCGCGTGCCGGTCGAGGACAAGAATGCCGGCGAGCTCGCCGCTGAGCTGGCCGAGGTCGGCGCTCACCTGCTGGTCGAAACCCTCGCCGAGCTCGATACGCTCCCGGGCCAACAGCAGGACGACAAGCAGGCGACCTATGCCGCCAAGATCGACAAAGCCGAGACGCGAATCGACTGGAGCCGTGCGGCCGAGCACGTCGAGCGCCAGGTGCGCGCGTTCGCACCGGTACCGGGCGCGTGGTTCATGCTCGGGGGCGAACGGGTCAAGTTGCTCGCGGCGCATGTCATCGGCGTCAACGGTGCACCGGGCACGGTGCTCGACGGCGCGCTGACGATTGCCTGCGGCGACGCCGCCATCCGCCCCGCCCGCCTCCAGCGCGCCGGCAAGCCCGCGATGGACGCGGCCGAGTTCCTGCGTGGCCTGCCCGCTCCGGTCGGCACGGTCCTGCAGTGACCCGCTTCGCCCTGACGATCGAGTATGACGGCGGGCCGTTCATGGGCCTCCAGCGGCAGGACCATGGCCCCAGCGTGCAGCAGGCGGTAGAAGAAGCCGCGCTGGCGATCACTGGCGAGCAGGCGACAATGCATGCCGCGGGCCGCACCGATGCCGGCGTCCACGCGCTGGCGATGCGGGCTCACTTCGATATCGGCAAGGCGATCACGCCGTTCCGGCTGAGGGAGGGCCTCAATGCCAAGCTGCGCCCTGCGCCCGTTTCGGTGACCGCCTGCGAAGTGGTGGCCGACGATTGGCATGCCCGCTTCTCCTGCATCGGCCGCGCTTACGAGTACCGCATCCTTAACCGCCGCGCGCCGCCTGCTCTGGAAGCCGGCAAGGTTTGGCACGAGCCGCGCCCGCTCGATGCCGAGGCGATGCACCGGGCCGCGCAGGCGCTGGTCGGGCGGCACGACTTCACCACCTTTCGCTCTGCCCACTGCCAGGCGAAGGACCCGGTCAAGACGCTCGACCGGCTCGCTGTCCGGCGGGAAGGCGAGCACGTGATCGTCGAAGCGGCGGCGAGGAGCTTCCTGCATCATCAGGTCCGCTCGATGGTCGGCTGCCTTGCACTGGTCGGCCTGGGTAAGTGGCCGGAGGCCGGGATTGGCGAAGCGCTGGCGGCGAAGGATCGCGCAGCGCTGGGGCTCAATGCGCCGCCCGAAGGACTGTTCTTCGTGCAGGCGGTGTATCCATAACCACCCACATCCGTTCGGGCTCAACATGTCGACGAACGGCATAACTCATGGCCCACCGCCCGTAGCGGTCGCTCTTGGCGTCGGCGCTGGCGGAGCCCGTCCGCCGTTCTGGATCGCCGAGCCCACCGCGTCCCCGCCGTTCACCTGCACGCCGTCGCGGCCGAGCCGCAAGTCGACCGGCACGCCCTGAATCTGGGTCGAAACCCCGACGCCCTCGCGCTGGTCGATCCGCAGCGTGGTGCCGTCGTCGAGCTCGATCTCGGTTCCTTCGGGCACGTCCATCGGTTCGACCGGCCCGCTCGGGTTCGGCTTGGGCTTCTCGGGCGCGCCGCGCGTGCCGAGCGCCTGGCTCATGAAATCGCGCCAGATCTGCGCCGGCAGACTGCCGCCGTGAATGCCGTTGAGCGGCGTGTTGTCGTCGTTGCCGATCCACACCCCGACCACAAGATCGCCGGAGTAGCCGACGAACAGCGCATCGCGGTTGTCCTGCGTGGTGCCGGTCTTGCCGAAGTTGGCGATCGACAGACGCGCCGCGCGCCCGGTGCCGCGGTTGACGGCACCGCGCAGCAGCTCCTCCATGTCGTCGTGCACGCTCGGCGAGAGCGAACGCTTCGAATCCCACAGCCAGTCGGCCCACCCGCCCGCTTGCTCGCCGAACGCGCGCGGTTCGACCGGGAAGCTGTTGCCGGCGACCCCCGCATAGGCCGAGGTCAGCTCGAGCAGAGTCATCGTCGAGGTGCCGAGCGCAAGGCTCGGATCGCCTTCGGCGAGCGGCGAGGAAACGCCGAGATCGCGCGCCACCTTGATCACGCGGTCGCCGCCAACCTGCTGCATCAGCCGCACCGCCGCGACATTGCTGGAGTGGGCGAAGGCATCCGCCAGCGTGATAGTTTCCGAATAACTGCCGCTGGCATTCTTGGGGCGATAGCTGCCCTGCGTGAACGCCCGGTTGTCGATCCGATCGTCCGGCGTCATCCCGGATTCGAGCGCGGCGAGATAGACGAACAACTTGAAAGTCGAGCCCGGCTGGCGGCGCGCCTGGGTCGCGCGATTGAACGGCGAATCGGCGTAATCCTTGCCGCCAATCATCGCCACGACCTCGCCGTTGGTGCGCATCGCCACCAGCGCCATCTGCGCCTTGCCAAGCGGCGCGCGCGCCGTCACCCGCCGGGCGATCGCCTGGAGGCGGGAATCGAGCGTGGTGGTGATCGTCTGGTCGGCATACGAGGCCTGGGTCAGCCGCCGCGCAGCGGGCAGCGCCCAGTCCGCGAAGTAGGTCCCGGTCGGCAGGTTGTCCAATTCGCGCACGTCCAGCCGCGGGCTCGGCATGTGGCGCGCCTCCGCCGCCGTCAGGTAGCCGGCATCTACCATCGCCGAGAGGACCGTGCGCATGCGCTTCTCGGCGCGATCGTAATGCCTGGTCGGCGCATAAGCCGATGGCGCCTGCACCAGCCCCGCGAGCATGGCCGCCTGCGCGGGCTTCAGCTTTTCCGGCTGGCGGTAGAAGTAATGCAGCGAGGCGGCACGCAGGCCGTAGGTGTTGTCGCCGAAATAGGCGTTCGAGAGGTAACGCTCGAGGATCTCGTCCTTGGTCAGCCATGCCTCGAGCCAGAATGCGATCAGCATCTCGCGACCCTTGCGGGTCAGGCTGCGCTCGGGCGTGAGGAAGGTGAACTTGGCGAGCTGCTGTGTGATCGTGCTGCCGCCCTGCCGCTGGCCGCCCGTAACGTTCGACCATGTGGCGCGCAGGAGCCCGCGCGGATCGACCCCCCAATGGCTGTAGAATCGCCGGTCTTCGGTCGCGAGGAACGCCTCGACCACGTGCGGCGGCAGCTTCTCGATCTCGACCGGCGCCTCGATATTGGCGCCGTTGCGCGCGATCGGCGTGCCATCGGCCGCGAGCAGGGTTATCTGCGGCGGTACGATCGGCTTGAGCGATTTAGACAGAGGCGCGGTGACCGCGAGGAACGCGACCAGCAGGATGAATAGCGCCAGCAACGCCGCAATCCCGCGCACCGCCCACCATGTCCACCCGCGTTTCCGGGGCTGCGGCGGCTCGAACACGGATTCCCCAGGCGCCCCGCCCCCTGGCGCGATGTCGCCGAGCATCGGATCGACCCGCCGGTACTTCGGGAAATACTCATCGAACTCGCGCGGCAGGCGGCGCCAGTCCGAGCTCAGGGGCAGCGGGCGATCGTCCATTGCCACCGTGTTAATACCTTAACACAGCGATTGCGAGAGAGAATGCGAATCCAACAGAGTGACAGGTGTGACACGGTTCAGGGCGAAACTCGCTTGGTCGGAAATTCGTCGTGATTTCAGTCGGCTCCCGGCGAAGACTGCCTTGGCTCATGCCCGGAGACTATCGCATCGGCGCCGCGTAGGAAAAGGGTTTTGCGGTGCCGCTGCGCTGCGGAATTAGCGCGACCCGCGCCTTGGTCGGCGAGCCTTGCGCCTTCATGCCCAGCTCTCCGCGATGCGGGGGCAGCTACCGCTACCGGGATGGTCATCGAAGGCCGCCGGGTTACAATCGACGGACCGTCAGCGAAGCCGCGCCCGCCCACAGCGCCCCAACGATCCAGCCCGCCACGACATCGGTTGGATAATGGACCCCGAGGTACACGCGCGAGAGGCCGATCAGCAGCGTCAATGCAAAGGCCGCGACGATCAGGTAGCGGCTCTGCGCGCGCGACGTCACGGTTCGCGCCACCAGCGCCGCCAGGGTCAGATAGACGATCGCCGAATCTGCCGCGTGGCCGCTGGGAAAGCTGCTCGAACCGGTCCCCACGAGGTGCGGGACAATCTCCGGTCGCGCCCGTGAATAGACAAGCTTGAGCGCTCCGGCGAGCAACGCGCCGCCGGTCACCGCGGCGGCGGTGAAAAGAGCCAGCGCCGGTTTTCGGGCGACGGCGATGTACCCCACCGCCAGCAGCGCGATCAGAGAGAGGACCGGAATACTGCCCAGAGCGGTGATCTGCACCATCGCTTCCTGGAGCCACGGCGGACCGATGGGCGATGCAAGGTCTTCCGACCGGCGCAGCGCCAGCAGCACCGCGCGATCGAACGCCAGCGTGTCGCCCTCGACGATTTCGGAAGCGCCCTTGGCCAGCGCGAACAACGCGACCGCTCCGGCCAGGAGATAAGCCAGCAGCCGAATTTCGATACGCTGCCACGGGAGCCACCGTGGCCGCATTGGCTAGGCCTTAGCCACCACGCTCTCGGGCAGCTCCTCGCCGAACACGCGCTGGTAGTATTCGGCCACCAGCATCCGTTCGGCCTCATCGCACTTGTTGAGGAAGGTCAGGCGGAAGGCCATGCCGATGTTGCCGAAGATCTGTGCGTTTTGCGCCCAGGTGATCACGGTGCGCGGGCTCATCACCGTCGAGATGTCGCCGCCGATGAAGCCCTGGCGGGTGAGATCGGCGACGCGGATCATCTTCGCCACGGCATCGGCACTGGTGTCGGGGCTCTTGGCGGATACGATCGCCTGCTCGGTTTCCTGGGGCAGGTAGTTCAGGCCGACCACGATGTTCCAGCGGTCCATCTGGCCCTGGTTGATCGCCTGCGTGCCGTGAT
>CAYNXB010000091.1:0-9247 GCA_964401045.1 uncultured Sphingomonadaceae bacterium
GCTCGCTTCCTCGCCGGCCAGGAATTCCTCGATCACCACTTCCGCGCCCGCTTCCCCGAACTGGCCGTCGAACATCTCGGCGAGGGCGTCCTCGGCTTCGGCGCGGCTCTTGGCGATCACCACGCCCTTGCCACCGGCGAGGCCATCGGCCTTGAGCACGTAAGGCGCTTCGAACCCCTCGAGCGCGGCCTTCCCCTGCGCGAGCGAGGTGGTGCGCACATAGCCGCCGGTGGGAATCCCGGCGCGCGCGCACATGTCCTTGGTAAAGCCCTTGCTTCCTTCGAGCTGCGCCGCGGCTTTCGACGGGCCGAACACCGGGAAGCCGGCGGCGCGCAGGCTGTCCGCGAGCCCGTCCACCAGTGGCGCTTCCGGCCCGATCACTACCAGGCCGACGCGCTTGTCCTCGCAGAACGTGGCGACCGCGCCGTGGTCGGCGGCATCGAGCGCGACCAGCTCCGCGTGCCGGGCGATGCCGGGGTTGCCGGGCGCGGCGTAGAGCTTACCTCCATCCGCAAGCAGCCGGGATTGCGCCAGCTTCCACGCCAGCGCATGCTCACGTCCGCCCGATCCCAGCAGCAGGATGTTCATGCCCGACTCTTATCCCGACGATGATGATGTGCCAGGCGGGCTGGTAGCCAAGGGCTCCGCCGGCGACAACGCCGTACCGCTTACCATCACCGAGATTTCGCAGGCGCTCAAGCGCACGGTCGAAGGCGCGTTCGGGTTCGTGCGCCTGCGTGGCGAGCTCTCGGGCGTGAAGCGCGCCGCCTCCGGCCACTTCTATTGCTGCCTCAAGGACGAAGGCGCGGTGATAGACGGGGTGATGTGGCGCGCCGGCGTGCAGCGGTTGGCGTTCGCGCCCGAGGACGGGCTCGAGGTGATCGCCAGCGGCAAACTCACCACCTATCCTGGGCGCTCGAAGTACCAGATTGTCATCGAGAGCCTCGAGCTGGCCGGAGAAGGCGCGCTTTTGGCGTTGCTCGAGAAGACCAAGGCGCGGCTTGCGGCGGAAGGGCTGTTCGCGCCCGAACGCAAGCGGCCGCTACCGTTCATTCCGAACGTGATCGGTGTGATCACGTCGCCGACGGGCGCGGTGATTCGGGACATCCTCCACCGGCTCGCCGACCGTTTCCCGAGCCACGTTCTGGTGTGGCCAGTGCTGGTCCAGGGTCAGGGGGCGGCGGAACAGGTGGCGGCGGCGCTGCAAGGCTTCGCGGGAATCGACGGCCGCGGCGCGATTCCGCGCCCCGACCTTTTGATCGTCGCGCGCGGCGGCGGCTCGATCGAGGACTTGTGGGCATTCAACGAGGAAGTCGTGGTTCGTGCGATCGCCGCGAGCCCGATCCCGGTGATCTCCGCCGTGGGCCACGAAACCGATACAACCCTTGCTGACTTCGCCGCCGACCGCCGGGCGCCGACGCCGACCGCGGCGGCCGAGATCGCGGTGCCGGTGCGGGGCGAACTGATTGCCACGCTGGAGGATCTGGCGCACCGCAAGCGGCGTTGCGTCGGCCGGCCGGTGACGCTCGGGCGCGAGCGGCTCGAGGCACGGGTGCAGCGCTTGCCCAAGCCGGCGGTACTGATCGCACAGGCCCAGCTGCGCCTCGACGACGCGGGCGAGCGCCTGCGCCGGGGCCTCGGCGAACGTGCGCGGCTGGCTTCGAGCCGCCTCGCGCTGGCGGGTGTGAAGCTGACGCCGGCGCTGCTTCAGCGCGAGGTCGCGATCAAGAAGGAGCGCCTTGCCGCGCTCGACCGGTTGCGCCGCCAGCTCGATCCCAAGGCGCCGCTCGCGCGCGGCTATGCGCTGGTCCGCGCCGTGGGGCACCCGGTGGTCGCCTCGCGCGGGGTCGCTGCGGCGCTGCCCGCGCTGACGCTCGAATTCGCCGACGGGACGCTCGATGTGGCGCCCAAAGGCGCGCCACGGCCGTCGACACGTCGAGCCGAGACCGGCGCGTCACAGGACGATTTGTTCCAATGAAAGCTAACTGTTAGAGAAATTGCCATGTTGATGTCTGCCAGCGGCAACCCCGCCACCCTCATCTACGGCCCCAACGGCTTCCGCGTCGTCCGGACCGGTCGTTTTGTTACCTGCGCGGTCACCGGCGAGCCGATCCCGCTCGAGGAACTGCGCTACTGGAGCGTCGAGCGGCAGGAAGCCTACGCCAGCCCAGAGATCGCCACGCGCCGCTCACTCGGCCGGGGATGAGGCTGGCCCGTTTCGCGGTGTCGGCCGCGCTCGTTGCGGTGGCGGGTGGCTGCGTCGCCCCGAGCAGGCCAGCCGAGGAGGTTGCGGTGGTGCAGCCGATCGAGCGGGCAAGTCCCACCCCAATGCCAGCACCGCCTCCCCGCGGATCGACGACGTTCACTTACACCGGCGAACTGACACAGGGCGGCTGGATCCGCGGAGAGGCGCCGGCGGCGACCGTGCGCGCGTGGCTCGGCGAAACGCCGCTGACGCTGGACGCCGAGGGCCGCTTCTTCGCCGCGTTCGACCGGGACGCCGGCCCGTCCACGACCTTGCGCGCCGAACTCGCCGATGGACGATCCATTGCCAGCCCGCTCGCCGTCAGCGCGCGCGCCTGGGACATCGAGCACGTCAACGTCGCGCGCCTGCCGGGTGGGGCGACCGAGGCCTTCATGCGTATCCGCCGGCCAGAGCTAGAGCGCATCGCTGCGGCGCGCGCGGTCAATGCCGATGCCGATGGTTGGCGGCAGAAGTTCATCTGGCCGGCCAGGGGCCGCATTTCGGGCCGCTTCGGCTCGCAGCGCATCTACAAGGGTGGCGAAGCGGGCGCATACCACTCGGGCCTCGACATCGCGACCGGCGGGAGCGGCGCGGTCTATGTCGCGCCGGCCGACGGCGTTGTGACGCTTGCCGCCGATGTTCCATTCAGCCTCGAGGGCAATCTCGTGATCATCGACCACGGTCAGGGGCTCAACAGCGCGTTTCTGCACAGCTCGGCGCTGCTCGTGCATCAGGGCGAACGAGTGAAGCGAGGACAGCCGATCGGACGAATCGGCATGACCGGGAGAGCGACCGGGCCTCACCTGCACTGGAGCCTGATGTGGCGCGGCTTCCGGCTCGACCCGCTTCTATTCACCGGCGAGATGTAGCCGCTGGCGTTTCGGCGCCGCAGCAATGTTAGTATCAACGGCAACCATCTGTAATTTTGGCACATAACGCTGGTTGCGCTTGTAATTATCTTGCCGAACTGTTGCATTTGGGCGACTTCTGACGGTGGTTCGTCGAGGGTGAGGTGACTGTTGCAGTTTGGTTACAATGCAAAATCAATGTTCATCTGGCCTTCACAAAAACTTTACCCGATCCCGAATTCCGCCCCATGGCCCCTCATCATTTCCGGGTCGTGCCTTCCCGCACGATCGCCCGCCGATCGCCGGCGGCACCCGGAAGAGGGCTTCAGGCACCCGCAGTTCCGGCGGCGCGCCTGACAAAAAAAGGGACTGGAACGTGAAAAAATTCCTCAACAAGTCGATGCTGTGCAGCGCCAGCTGCTTGCAGGCGGTCGCACTTCTGGGTGCGGGCGTTGTCGGCGTGACCGCGCTCTCGGCCCCGGCCGCGGCGCAGGATTACACCTCGGGCTCGGTCAGCGGCACGGCCACAGACGAAGCGGGCACGCCGGTTTCGGGCGCCACCGTCACCTTGCTGTCGAACGACCAGGGCTTTTCGCGCACCGCAACCACGACCGCGAGCGGCGGCTTCCGTTTTGTCAGTCTTCCGCCGGGCAGCTATACCGTCACGGTCAGCGCCCCGGGCAAGGATGCCTACACTGTTAACGACGTCCGCGTCGCCGCGTCGCAGAACGCCGCCCTCGAGATCGACCTCACGACCACCGGCAACGAGATCATCGTCACCGGCGCGCAGATCGCGGCGCCGTTCAGCGGAACCACCAGCGGCGTGACCGTCGACGTCGAGGAACTGACCAAGCGCGTTCCGGTCGGCCGCGACGTCACCAACCTGATGCTGCTAGCGCCGGGCACCAACCGCGGTGAATCGGTCTTCGGCGGCAAGGCCGCGAACTTCGTTTCGATCAACGGCTCGTCGGTGGCGGAGAACGCCTACTACATCAACGGTCTGAACATCACCAACTTCGACAACTACCTCGGCGGCGCCAACGTGCCGTTCGATTTCTATCAGTCGGTCGAAGTGAAATCGGGCGGCTATTCGGCCGAGTTCGGCCGTGCCACGGGCGGCATCGTCAACGCGGTGTCGAAGTCGGGCGGCAACGATTTCGAAGCGGCGATCCACCTCAACTGGACGCCGGACTGGCTGCGCGAGAACAATCGCAACCTCCAGACCTGCGGCTACGCCGAAACGAACCCCCCGGGCGGGGACCACCACACCGGCGATCCGGTGGAGTGCGAAAACTACACCAATCGCGCGGCCGACTATAACGAGAACTATTCGGCGACGGTCGAGGCCAGCGGCCCGATCATCAAGGACCGCCTGTTCGTCTACGGTCTGCTCGAAATGCGCCGCGACAAGACCATCGTGGTCGACCGCTCGTCGAGCCTCGCGGTTCAGCGCGAGAGCGACGATCCGTTCTGGGCGGTCAAGGTCGATGCCTTCCCGCTCGACGATCACCACCTTGAGTTCACGATTTTCGATGCGCGCAATTCGGAAATTCAGAGCAACCGGGGCTATTCGGAAGATTCGGACGGCAACTGGGCTTTCGGTCCGTCGGCACTGACGATCTCGAACAACACGGGCGGCGTGAACTACGTCGGCAAGTACACCGGCCGGTTCACCGATTGGCTGACGTTGTCGGCGGCCTACGGCCGGATGCGTGATCGTTTCGACTCCAGCCCGGTCGATCTCAACTCGGGCTTGTTCTACTCGGTCAACTCGACCGGTTCCGACCTCAACGGCACGCCGAACGCCGGCCTGCTCAATGGTCAGACCGAATCGATTTACGACGGTCCTTACGCCACCGAGCGTGAGTTCTGGCGGGCCGATGCCGACCTGTTCTTCAGTGCGTTCGGCGACCACCACGTCCGCCTCGGCTTCGATCAGGAGAACAACTCTCTCGATCACGTCGCATCGACGCCTGGCAGGGACATCGAGTGCGCCGCGAACTTCATCAGCACCGATGCCTGCACGTTGGGCCCGGCAGGCGGCGCGGGCGTCCGCTTCATCTACCTGCCTGCGCTGACCCAGGACACCGCTGACGCCACCGGCGTCAATCCCGCGTTCGTCGGTTCGCCAATCGTGCAGATGGAATACTACAACTCGGGCGGCCTGTACGACGCGAAGAACCGCGCGTTCTACATCCAGGACGAATGGAACGTCACCGATCGCCTGACGCTGAACCTTGGCCTGCGCCGGGACGACTTCAAGCTCTCGAAGGCGGATGGGTCGAAGCTCGTCGATCTTGGCGAAAACTACGCTCCGCGTATCGGCGCCACGTATGAGATGTGGGACGATCACTCGGGCAAGATCAAGGCGTTCTGGGGTCGGTACTTCCTGCCGGTCGCGAGCAACAGCTCGTTCCGTCAGGCGAGCCCCGAGCTCTACTTCCGCGAGCGTTGGTACTACAACGGCTTCGACGGCGACGGTCTGCCGATCCTTACGGGCCAGTACATGCCGGTCATTCCGGGTTCGAGCAGCTACGCGGGCACCTGCCCGTTCGGCCTGACCCCGGGGTCGAGCGGTGGCTCCTGCTCGGTGACCGGCGACGGCACCGTTCCGGACACCAGCGCTGCGATCGCGCACAACCTCACGGCGACGCGCGAGACCGAGTGGATCGTCGGCTACGAGCATCAAGTTGGAGAGTGGACCGTGGGCCTGACCTACACCCACCGCAATCTCGACGTTTCGGCCGAGGACATGGCGATCGATCGTGCGGTCCTCAACTATTGCGAGGACAATGGCATCACCGGCTGCTCGGACACCTGGTCGGGCTTCAACCAGTACGTCATCGCTAACCCGGGCAAGGATCTCACGATCAACCTGCGCGGCCTCGACGGACGTGAAGTCACCTTCACCAAGGAAGAACTGGCGGCGATCGGCTTCCCGAAGGCGACCCGCAAGTACGACGCGGTCGAACTCGCGGTTGCCCGCCCGTGGGACGGCAAGTGGAGCTTCAACGCCAACTACACCTGGTCGAAGAGCCGCGGTAACTCGGAAGGCTTCGTCCAGTCGGACTTCCAGCAGAACGACTCCGGCATCACGCAGGACTTCGACCAGCCGGGCTTCCTCGAGGGCGCGTACGGCAACCTGCCGAACGACCGTCGTCACCGGATCAAGGCCTGGGGTGCTTACGCGATCACCGACGCCTTCAACGTGGGCGCCAACCTGAGCGTTGAATCCCCGCGGTCGCTGAGCTGCTTCGGCTACCACCCGGGCAGCGCCCTGACCGACGGTTCGTTCGAAAACCAGTACGATCAGGCGTCGCACTATTGCGGCGGCGTGTTGAGCCCGCGTGGCACTGCGCAGAAGAGCCAGTGGGTCAAGCAGATCGACCTGTCGGCGCGCTACAACATCAACTTCCCCACCGGGCAGCTGGTGACCCTGCGCGTGGACGTGTTCAACGTGCTGAACTCGCACGCGATCCAGGATCGCTCCGAGATCGGCGACCTCGACGAGACGTTCCTGGCGGAGCCGAACTTCGGCCTGCCGCGTCTCTATCAGTCGCCGCGCTCGATCCGTCTGGGTGCCGACATTTCCTTCTGATCCAATCGGAATGGAACGAGAAAGGAGAGGCGGGCCTTCGGGTCCGCCTCTTTTTTTGTGCTCACGGCGTCAACCGCGGTAAGCATCCTCGAACGGTGCCATGTACTTCGCATACGGCGCCGACAGCCCGATCCGGTCGGTCGAGATCGGCGCGCGCACCTGTTGTACGCTTGCGGTACGCACGCTGCGCTTGGTCTCGTGGAACGCCAGCACCTGCGGCTCCATCTCGAGACCAACGTACGCGAGGATGCGCGGGATCCACGTGCCTGGGTCTTGCACCAGCTCCTCATACGGAACGGTGAGAATACGCTCAGGGAACTTGGCGGCCCAATGCTCATAGAGCCGGTCCTCGATGCGGAAGAACCGCCCGATATCGGCGAACGACCAGCTCCACGGAATCGCGGAAGTGAAGAAGCTGCGAAAGCACGATAGCGCGACATCCTGCGGGTTGCGCCGCAGCCACAGCACTTTTGCCTGCGGCAGCGTGTGGAGCAGCAAGCCCATCATGTGCGACTGGGTGAGCGTCTTGTCGACGATCAGCCCCTCGGCATCGTGGAACCGCATCCCGATCATCCGCTGGTAATCGCGCGCGATGTCGCCCCATGGATCGGCGCTGGCGCTGCCTTCCTGATAAGCAATGGCGCCTGTCCAGGTGCGATCGACCGTCGGGATCAGCGCCGGCTTGAGCAGGTTGACCTCGCCCCCATCACCAACTCGCGAGTGGCTGGCGAGGATTTGCTCGACCAGGGTGGTCCCTGAACGCGGCAGGCCATTGACGAAGATCACCCGGTTGTCCGTCGCCTGCGACGGGACGAGCCGGCTCATCGCGTCGGGCGTGAAGTCGCGCACCAGGCGGCCGGCGAAGTCTTCGAGAGCGTCGGCGTCGAACTGCTCGGCCTCCTTCCGCAGTGCGGCGCCTTGAGCGTAGTAATCGAACGCGCGGTCGAACGCCCCGCAATCGTGATGCGCTTTTCCCAGGCCATAGAGGAAGCGCGCACGCAGCTCGTTGTCGCTTTGCGCGAAGGCGGGAAGAAGCGCTTCCATCGCGCCGAGATCGGGATCGCCGGGCGTGAACTTCTTGATCATCGCCAGCGCAAACCACGTTTGCGGGATATAGGGCGTCTGCGCCAGCGCTCGGCGGTAGAATGCCTCGGCGCCTGCGAAATCCCCCAGCTGGCCCGCTACGGTGCCGCGGAAGTGCAGCAGGCTCGGCTGTTCGGCGACCGAGGCCGGTGCGCGCGCGGCGGCCTGTAGCGCCTCCTCAGTGCGTCCGAGCGCCGCAAGCACGCCCCAGTGGCCGAGCATCCGCTCGAGCGAGATCGGCTCGGTCAGCGAGTGGCGGCGTGAGGCCTCGATTGCCATGTCGATCTCGCCGATCTCGCTGGCAAGGCGGGAGATGCTGCGCCAGCGCTCTCCCGTAGGCGGGCCATCGCCCAGTTCGTCGGCCAGCAATTGCTGGGCGCGGCGGCGTTCGCCGGCCTTCAGGCATTCGATCGCCGCGAGGATGCGGGAAGCGGGCTCTTGCTGCATCGGCCGATGCTTGTCCGGCAAACGGCGTCAGGTCAAATCTCCGTGGTTGACCCGATCGCCCGGTCCGCTCCAAAGGCGGCGCATGAAACCGGCAGCTGTCCGCTCGCCGGGGCGGACGCGCCGGTTGCTTGCGATCCTCGTGGTCGCCCTGGCGCTTTCACCCGGGCTATTCTGGCGTGCCGTGCCGCATGAGAACGCCGGGCTGCGGCCGATCACCATTCGCCCGCTGCCAATACCGGCGAACGCCCGGCTCGGGCCGGGCCTCACTGTGGCGGGCGGTTGGCAGCTCGCCAGCCGCAGTGAGACGTTTGGCGGCTATTCCGCCTTGCTCGTGCTTCCCGGCCACAAGCTACTGGCGGTGAGCGATCGCGGCCATTTCCTGCGCATCGGCATGCCCACGCATGCGTCCATTCCGGCCGTGGCCGGCCCGGTCGGCGCAGCGGACGATAGCGACAAGCGCCTGTTCGATGTCGAATCGGCGACGCGCGATCCTGCCAGTGGCAGGATCTGGCTCGGCTACGAAAGCAGCAACTCGATTCGCCGCTACGGCCCCGATCTCGACCGGTCGCAGCGGGTACGCCCGGTGGAGATGCGTGACTGGCCCGCCAATCGTGGGCCCGAATCGATGGTCCGCCTCACCGATGGCCGCTTCATCGTGCTGTCGGAAGCGCTTGGCGAAGGGCCGCCGCTCTATTCCAAAGGCCTGCTCTTTCCGGGCGATCCGATAAAAGGCGCGGCGCCGGAGGTGTTCCGGTTCGTTCCGCCGACGGGCTTCCGGCCCACCGATATCGCGCAACTGCCCGATGGACGCGTGGTTATCCTGCTGCGCCGGCTGAAGATCGGCTTTTCGCCGTGGCTTTCCTCGCGGCTGGTGGTTGCCGATCCGGCGACGATCGCGGCAGGACGGGAATGGGCATGGCAGCCGCTGACCGAAATCCAGAGCCCGCTTCCACACGAAAATTACGAAGGCCTGGCGATCGAGGCACGCGAAAATGGCGCGGTGCGGTTGTGGCTGATATCGGACGA
>CAYNXB010000092.1:0-9147 GCA_964401045.1 uncultured Sphingomonadaceae bacterium
AGATCATGAACGAGATCACTGGCGCCACTCCGGCGAGCTTCGAGCCGACGATCGACTACGTCGTCACCAAGATCCCGCGCTTCGCGTTCGAAAAGTTCAAGGGCGCCGAACCGTTCCTGTCGACCGCGATGAAGTCCGTCGGCGAGGTCATGGCCATCGGCCGCAACTTCAAGGAATCGATGCAGAAGGCGCTGCGCGGGCTCGAAACCGGGCTCGACGGGTTCAACCGCGTGGTCGAGCTCGAGGGCGCGAAACGCGACGTGATCACCGCCGCGCTCTCGCAGCAGACGCCGGACCGCATCCTCCGCATCGCCCAGGCCTTCCGCGAAGGAATGACGGTCGAGGACGTGCAGGCGATCACCCATTTCGACCCGTGGTTCCTGCGCCACATCTGCGAGATCGTGGCTGAAGAACGGGAAATTTCGACCCACGGCCTGCCGAACGACGCGGCAGGGCTGAGGCGGCTCAAGGCGATGGGCTTTTCGGACAAGCGCCTCGCGACGCTCGCGGTGCGTTCGGTGGGCGTCGCCGGCGGGCTCGCGGAGACCCAGGCCAAGCGTTCGGGGCTGCTGCACGACACGCTCCGGGCTATGGCCGGCGCGACCAGCGAGGCCGAGGTGCGCGCCCTGCGCCACAAGCTCGGCGTGTTGCCGGTGTACAAGCGGATCGATTCCTGCGCGGCCGAGTTCGAGGCGATCACCCCGTACATGTACTCGACCTACGAAGCCCCGAGCTTCGGCGAGCCCGAGGACGAGGCCGATCCGAGCGACCGGCGCAAGATCGTCATCCTCGGCGGCGGGCCGAACCGGATCGGGCAGGGCATCGAGTTCGATTACTGCTGCTGCCACGCGTGCTTCGCGCTCGAGGAGGCGGGGTTCGAGACCATCATGGTCAACTGCAACCCGGAGACGGTTTCGACCGACTACGACACTTCGGACCGGCTCTACTTCGAGCCGCTGACCGCGGAGGACGTGCTCGAGATCCTGCGCGTCGAGCAATCGAAGGGCGAGCTGGTCGGCGTCATCGTGCAGTTCGGCGGCCAGACCCCGCTCAAGCTCGCCGCCGCGATCGAGGCCGCCGGGGTTCCGATCCTCGGCACTTCGCCCGATGCGATCGACCTTGCCGAAGACCGCGAGCGTTTCGCCAAGCTGGTCGACAAGCTCGGCCTCAAGCAACCACTGAACGGCATCGCCCGCAGCCGCGATGAGGCCGCCGCGGTCGCCACGCGGATCGGCTATCCGGTGTTGCTGCGCCCCAGCTACGTGCTCGGCGGGCGGGCGATGGAAATCGTCGATAGCGAGGCGCAACTCGACGATTACATCGCAACGGCGGTCAACGTCTCCGGCGATAGCCCCGTGCTGATCGACCAGTACCTGCGCGACGCGATCGAATGCGACGTCGACGCGTTGTGCGATGGCGAGGAAGTCGTCATCGCGGGCGTGATGCAGCACATCGAGGAAGCAGGCGTCCATTCGGGCGATTCCGCCTGCACCTTGCCGCCCTACAGCCTCTCCGACGCGATCATCGCCGAGATGGAGCGCCAGGCCGAGGCGCTGGCGATGGCGCTCGGGGTCAAGGGGCTGATGAACATCCAGTTCGCGGTCAAGGACGACACCGTTTACCTGATCGAGGTCAATCCGCGCGCCAGCCGCACGGTGCCGTTCGTCGCCAAGGCGATCGGCCAGCCGGTGGCGAAGATCGCCGCGCGGGTGATGGCGGGCGAAAAGCTCGCCGATCTGCCCCGGATCGATCGCAACATCGACTATATGGCGGTCAAGGAAGCGGTTTTCCCGTTCAACCGCTTTCCCGGCGCGGACCCCGCGCTGACGCCTGAGATGAAGTCGACCGGCGAGGTGATGGGGATCGACAAGGATTTCGCCACCGCGTTTGTCAAATCGCAGATCGGGGCCGGCACCACGCTCCCCGAGAGCGGACTGCTGTTCGTTTCGGTCAAGGACAGCGACAAGGCGATCATCCTCCCGGCGGTGAAGCAGCTCGTCGAGGCAGGCTTCCGCGTCATTGCCACCGGCGGCACGCAGAAGTACCTTGCCGAAGCAGGCCTGCCGGTGGAGCGGATAAACAAGGTTGCCGAAGGGCGGCCGCATGTGGTCGACCTGCTCATCGACGGCGAGGTGGCGCTGATCTTCAACACAACCGAGGGCTGGCAGAGCCTCAAGGATTCGCAATCGATTCGCCGTTCGGCACTGGAATACAAGATTCCATACTACACCACGGCCGCCGCATCGGTCGCTGCGGCCCACGCGATTACCTCGGTCAAGGCGAGCCAGCTTGAAGTGCGTTCATTGCAAGACTATTATAGCTGACTAATTCGCGCTCTCCCGATCCTCCCGTCCTGAGGCCGCTTCTCCGGAGCGGGGAGGAAAGTTTTGGCGGAGACGCGGCAGACGAAGAGTAGGCTGAAGCGAATGGAAAAAGTTCCGATGCTGGCGGAAGGCTATGAAAAGCTGACCGCGGATCTCAAGCTGCTCAGGGAAGAGCGCCCGCGCGTCGTCGACGCGATCGAGGAAGCACGCGCCCACGGCGACCTGTCCGAAAACGCCGAATATCACGCGGCTAAAGAACGCCAGGGGCAGATCGAGGCGCAGATCGCCGATATCGAGGATCGGGTGAGCCGCGCGCAGATCATCGATCCGGCAACGCTTTCGGGTGACCGCATCGTGTTCGGCGCCACCGTCACCTTGCTCGATGAGGACGACAAGCCGAACAAGTACCAGATCGTCGGCCAGACCGAGGCGGACGCCAAGGCCGGTCGCATTTCGTACAATTCGCCGCTCGGCAAGGCGCTGATCGGCCGCAAGGTGGGCGAAGAGGTCGAAGTCACCGTCCCCGCCGGCGACCGTTCCTACGAGGTCAAGAAGATCGAGTTCATCTGAGCCATGGCCAATGTGCCCGTCACGGCCATTCGGGCGCGGCACAGGGTCGCCGACTACTTCCTGTCGCGCGACGCGGTCAGCATCAATCAGGCGGTTCGTTTCACGACCCGTAGCCCGGTGGAACGCCGCGCGTTCGAGCGAATGCGGGACAAGGGATTCATCCGCGCGGCGGGCAACGACGCCTGGTTCCTCGATCTCGGCGCATACGATCGCGCGCGGCGCAGGCGCACCGGGCTGGTCGTGGCGGCAGGCGCAGCGCTTGGCGCGGGGCTTGCCGCCGCGCTGATCCGCCGCCGCAACTAGCTGTGGGGCAGCTCCGGCTCGAGCAGCCGGTGCAGGTGCACGATCACATATTTCATCTCAGCATCGTCCACGGTACGCTGCGCCCAGCCACGCCAGGCTTCCTCTGCGGTGGCAAAGTCCGGGTATACGCCCACCAGATGCACCTGGCTGAGATCCTGGAAGTCGACGCCGCGTGGATCCTTAACGCGCCCGCCCATGACGAGGTGGAGTAGCTGCTTATCGGCCATCGGCCGCTCCTAAAGTCTGTCCCCTTAAACCACAATGGTCAACGGACCCGATTTCGGCGGGAGGCAAAGCGCGACGACACGCGATGCAGCCACGCATCGCGACCGATGATCGGCCCGCGCTTCGCGGTCACCGTTGCAGCTTAGGGTCCAGGTCTTCCCCGAACAGGCGCGGCGGCAGGTGGACGCTCAGTGCGCGCGTGAGCGGACGGCTTTGGCGATCCGGCGCCGCGCGCCACGGGCTATCCCCTGCGCGGCTTCGAGTGTTTCGCCTGCACGCTCCGCACCAACGCGCCCGAGAGAACGGGCGCGCTCGCCCGCAGTCTCGCCAAGTTCCTCGGCACGTTCGACGCCCGCGCGTCCGGCCTCGCCTGCTCCGGCGATTGCCTGCTGGATAAAGGGGAGGGCGATTTCCGCCACGAGCATCGCCAGGCCGCTGGCCTTCTTCGATGCTTGTCGGGCCGCCTTTTCGCCCGCTTCGCGCGGCCGGCGGAACAGCATGCTCAACGCCACGCCGATCGCGAGCCCGCCGACGATCACCAGCAACGGGTTCTCCTTGGCGAAATCGACCGCGCTGTCACGCGCCTCGGCGGCACGCTGGGGCAATGTGCGCTCACGCGCCCGCACACGAGCCTCCCCCTTTTGAACCTTGTTCTTGATCTGCTGGCGTTTCTTGTCGGTCACGCGAGGTCTCCGCTGGAATTTGCTGCTGCTTTGCCCCGACGAACGGCGGGTAGGGGGCACTTGTTCCACCTAATCCAGGTCATCGTCCTCGCTGTCGAACAGCTCACCGATTGCGTTGAGTATCGGGCCGCGCGCGAACCACAGGATCACCGCGGCGATCCCCGCTGTGACGACGCTCTTATGGTCGCCCGCGTAATCGACCGCGTCGTCGACGAACTCCTTGGCGCTGTCGCCCAGGCGATCCGCGACGCGTTCGCCGATCCCGCGCTGCTGGAGGTCGTGACGGATGAACCGCAGATCGGCCTTGAACAGCGCCAGCGCGGCGTCACGCAGCGCACGATCCTCCGCCAACTGACTGGCGAGCCTCATTCTTCGCGCTCCGTGTTCGACAGGAACATGCCGATCAGCCTGCGCCAGCGGGCCGCCGCCATGCGCAGGAACACCACCGACAAGGCCAGCCACGCGCCGGTCACGACAGCGGCCGCCCCCCAAGCAGTGAGCAGCGGCACGAGTGCGATCACCAGTCCGATGGTGAGCGCGACCAACGCCAGTAGCGCGAGCGCGCCGCCAAGCGCAGCGAACACCGCCGCGTCCTTGGCTCGATCGGCGGCGAACGCAGCGCGGGTGCGCTGGTAGGCGAGTTCGGCTTCGAGGTAAGTCTTGCCGTCCTCGATCGCCGCCCCGACGTCATCAAGCAGCGAGCGTTCGTCGGCTTCCTCGTCGGTTTCCGGGAGCGGGTCCTCGTCGCGCATGGGCGGGGGTGAACCGTCCATGGCGCGCCGAGTCAACCCGTCGCGCTCAGCGCGAACGGAACACGCGGGCGATCATGTAGCCCGCAACCGCTGCGATCCCGATCGCAAGACCGGGGCTCTTGCGCACGAATTCACGCGCTTCATCGCCCAGTTCGTCGAGGCTCTTTGCGTCGAGCCGCGCGGCGGTTTCCTGCATGCTGCGCGATGCGCTTCGTGCATAGTCGCCGTACTGTGTGCCGAACCGCTCATCGATCTGGCCGGCGTTGTCGGACACCGCCTTGCCCAGCTGCGCCAGCGCATCGCTCGCCCGGGCCTTGCCTTCGACGGCAAGCTCCTTGCTCTTGACCTGCGCCTTGCGGCCGTAGGCCTTCGCCTCGTCCACCCAGTCCTCGCTGCGGGTGCGGGCTTGCGCGCGCGCCTCGGTACCGAGCGCAGCCGCCCCTGCGCGGGCTTCCTCCAACGCCTTGCCGAAGCGTTGCTTGGCTTCCGTGCGGTTGGTCGAGGTTCCGTTGTTCTTGCCCGCCGTGCGCGCGGTGCGGGCCTTGGGCGCAGCCCTCGTGGTCTTCGGTTTTGCAGTCTTGCCGGTGGGTGCGTCAGCCATGATCATCGTCCTTCATGCTTCGCGGAGGGCGCTTGTTGCGTATCCGTAGGAGCGTTCCGTCCAGTCCTTATGCACCGAACGCGGCTTGCTTGCCACGGTTCCGATGGATAGGGGCCGTCGGCGCCCTCAGCACCGTCTATATGCACACTGTGTTAGGCGATTACAACACCTGCGCCAGGACAGCCGTAATGACCGCGATCATCGACATTCACGCCCGCGAAATCCTCGACAGCCGCGGCAACCCTACCGTGGAGGTCGACGTGTTGCTGGAAGACGGCAGCTTCGGCCGTGCCGCGGTGCCCTCCGGCGCCTCGACCGGCGCGCACGAAGCGATCGAGCTGCGCGACGGCGACAAGACCCGCTATCTCGGCAAGGGCGTGCTCAAGGCAGTGGATGCGGTGAACGGCGCGATTGCAGATCGCGTCCTTGGCGTGGATGCCGAGGACCAGCGCGACATCGACCTGGCGATGATCGCGCTCGACGGCAGTGCCAACAAGGGCAACCTCGGCGCCAACGCGATCCTTGGTGTAAGCCTCGCGGTAGCGAAGGCGGCCGCGAACGCGCGCGGGCTGCCGCTCTACGCCTATCTCGGCGGGGTTTCCGCGCATCTGCTGCCGGTGCCGATGATGAACATCATCAACGGCGGCGAGCACGCCGACAACCCGATCGACATGCAGGAATTCATGATCATGCCGATCGGCGCCGAGACGATGGCGGACGCTGTGCGGTGGGGATCGGAAGTGTTCCACACGCTCAAGAAGCGCCTCCACGCCAAGGGCCTGGCGACTGCCGTGGGCGACGAGGGCGGGTTCGCCCCCGATCTCGCCAGCACCCGCGCGGCGCTCGATTTCATCATGGAATCCATCGTCGAAGCCGGCTTCCAGCCCGGTGGAGACATCGCCCTCGCGCTCGATTGCGCTGCGACCGAGTATTTTGCCGATGGCCGCTACGACATGGCGGGCGAGGGCCTCTCGCTGAGCCCCGTGGAAATGACCGACTACCTCGCCGCGCTGGTGAAGGACTATCCGATCCGATCGATCGAAGACGGCATGTCCGAGGATGACTTCGAAGGCTGGAAGCTCCTCACCGACCGCATCGGCGACAAGATCCAGCTGGTCGGCGACGACCTGTTCGTCACCAATCCCGCGCGCCTGCGCATGGGCATCGGGAAGGGCCTCGCCAACTCGCTGCTGGTCAAGGTCAACCAGATCGGCACCCTGACCGAGACGCTCGAGGCGATCAGCATCGCCAACCGCGCCGGCTATACCGCGGTGATGAGCCACCGTTCGGGCGAAACCGAGGATTCGACCATCGCCGACCTCGCGGTCGCGACCAACTGCGGGCAGATCAAGACAGGCTCGCTCGCCCGATCCGACCGGCTGGCCAAGTACAACCAGCTCATCCGCATCGAGGAAGAACTGGGCGATAGCGCGGTCTTCGCGGGCGCTGCCTGCTTCGGCCGCGCCGACGATTGAGCCCCGCGCGCTCGACCAAGCGCCGCACAGGACCGACGAACTGCAATTGTGACGTGCCGATGGCGCGCCTATACAGTTGCATCCGTAACCGGCCCGGCTTCCCCTGCTGTGCGGCCGCTGACTGAGGGACTGTACCATATGACCACGCGTCTTGCCGCAGCGCTGCTGCTGGCCGCATCCGCTCTCGCCGGCCCCGTCGCCTGCAACTCCGCCACAACCACCACCCAGGTCGCGCCGGGCACCGAGCTCGGCATCCAGAAGAGCTGGATGGATACCTCGCTCAAGCCGGGCGACGACTGGTTCGGCTACGTCAACGGCGCGTGGGTCAAGAACACCGAGATCCCGGCCGACCGTTCTTCGATCGGTGGCTTCTGGATTGCCGACCAGGCGACCGAGAAGCAGCTAGAAACCCTGATCGCCGACATCCGCAAGTCCACCCCCGAAGCGGGCAGCGACGCGGCCAAGGTCAAGACGCTCTATGAGAGCTTCCTCGACACCAAGGCGATCGATGCCGCCGGCATGGCCCCGATCCAGGCCGATCTCGCCGGGTTCGAAGCCATTGCCGACAAGCAGCAACTCGCCACCGCGCTGGGCGCCAATGTCCGCGCCGATGTCGACCCGCTCAACGCGACCAACTTCGAGACCGAGAACCTGTTCGGCGTGTTCGTCACCCAGGCGCTCTCGGGCGGTGAAGTGGTGCCGTACATTCTCCAGGGCGGCCTCGGCATGCCCGAGCGCGAGTATTATCTCTCGTCCGATCCCGCGATGTCCACCACGCGGACCAAGTACCGCGCCTACATCCAGGACCTGCTCCAGGCGGCCGGCATCCCCGATGCCGCCGCCAAGGCGCAGCGCGTTTACGACCTCGAGATGAAGATCGCGCGCGCGCATGCCTCGCGCGAAGAGAGCAATGACTGGGCCACCGCCTCGCAGCTGTGGACCCCGGCGGACTTCGCCAAGAAGGCGCCGGGCCTCGACTGGGCCGCGTTCTTCAAGGCGGCGCAGCTCGACGGCGCGACCAAGTTCGATGCCTACCACGCCAATGCGATCCCCCGGCTCGCGGCGCTCGTGAACTCCGAGCCGCTCGACGCGTGGAAGGACTGGCTGGTGTTCCACCAGATCAACAAGAACACCGCCGTGCTGCCGACCAAGCTCAATGATCTCGCGTTCGGCTTCTACGGCAAGGAGCTCAGCGGTACGCAAGTACAGCGACCGCGTGAGAAGCGCGCGCTGGCGGCGGTCAACAACTACCTCGGAGACGCGCTCGGCAAGCTCTACACCGATAAGTATTTCCCCGCCTCGGCCAAGGCCGAGATCCAGGCCATGGTCGACAACATCAAGGCGGCGTTCTCCAAGCGCATCGACGTGATCGACTGGATGGCGCCCGAGACCAAGGCCGAAGCCAAGAAGAAGGTCGAGACGATGGAAGTGGGCGTCGGCTACCCCGATACCTGGCGTGACTATTCCTCGCTCGAGCTCAAGGACGGCGACGCCTACGGCAACCTCAAGGCTGCCAGCCTGGTCTACTACAAGCAGCAGCTCGCCAAGATCGGCAAGCCGCTCGACAAGCGCGAGTGGTGGATGAACGCGCAGCTGGTCAACGCCGTGAACCTGCCGGTGCAGAATGCGCTGAACTTCCCGGCCGCGATCCTGCAGCCGCCGTTCTTCGACCCCAAGGCCGATCCGGCGTTCAACTACGGCGCGATCGGATCGGTGATCGGGCACGAAATCAGCCACAGCTTCGACAACAACGGCGCCGCGTTCGACGCCAGCGGAGCGATGCGCAACTGGTGGACCGATACCGACAAGGCGCAGTTCAACAAGGCGGGCAAGGCGCTTTCCGACCAGTTCGACACCTACGAAGCGTTGCCAGGCCTCAAGGTGAAGGGCGAGCTGACGCTAGGCGAGAACATCGCCGACGTCGCCGGTCTCTCGGCCGCCTACGATGCCTACCATGCCTCGCTCAGCGGCAAGGAAGCGCCCACGATCGACGGGTTCACCCCCGATCAGCGGTTCTTCATCGCCTACGGCCAGGCCTGGGCTTCGAAGATGCGCGATCCGCTGCTGCGCCAGCTGATCGCCACCGACGGCCACGCACCCGGCCAGTTCCGCGCGCTGACCGTGCGCAACCTCGACGCGTGGTACGACGCGTTCGGGATCAAGGAAGGCGACAAGCTCTACCTCGCGCCCGACAAGCGCGTGAAGGTCTGGTGA
>CAYNXB010000093.1:0-9077 GCA_964401045.1 uncultured Sphingomonadaceae bacterium
TCTCACCAATCGGCTTCATCTTCGCTTCGCGCGCTATCTCAATATCCGTCGGCATTCAAAATCCTTCGCTGATGCACCCGCACCGACGGCTGGCTGCCGCCTAAAGAAAAAGGCCGGCGACAATGCCGCCGGCCAGTTGGTCCCGCAGGGGGAACATCGAGAGGGACCAAGGGGTGGCTCTTCTGGCCTTCATCCCAAACCGCTGCTCACAGAACTGTAAATCGTGTCCGCCGAGGCGCGGCCGCGCCGATGCAGCGCGTCGATCTCCCGTACCGTCTGGGCGACGAAATCGGCGTCCTTGATCGAAGGCAAATTGATGCGGACGTTCATCAAAGCGCCTTCAACACCGGCCATCGCCTGCTGGCCCGCCACTCCCAGATCGCTCAGCGCGTTCGTATTCGATTTTCCGAGCAGGCGTTCCGCCAGGCCGAGCACTTCAACGCACTCCTGGGCAATGTCCTTGGGTGACTGGATTGCGCTCTGGTAGCCTTGCTGGATCGCAGCGGCGCGGCTGGCCTTCTGATCCTCGGTTTCCTTGGGCAGCTTGAAGGCCGCCATCACTTCATTGAATGCCTCGGTATCCAGATCGATGCGCCGCAAGAGGCTGGCCGACAGCCTGTCGGCTTCTCCAAGGACCGCGGCTGCCTCCTCCTCGAAAGCCTCGTAGCCCTTCTTGCCCGCGGTCAGGCGACATACCATCGCAACAAGATTGGCGCCGAGCATACCGGAAAGGGCCGCGACACTTCCTCCACCCGGCGCAGGAGCGTTGGACGCCAGCACATCTCCGAATTCCGCAAGTGTCATGTTCTTCAGCACATTGAGGCTCCTGTTCGGACCATGCGATGCCATCGCAAATTAGAGTTGCCACAGATCGAGCCGCCTTGCGGCCAGGCGACGTCACGCCGGAATGAATATCCCGCTCCAGAAGATGATGTAGCCCGCCGCCATCGCCAGAACCCCACCGGCGAGAGCAAGATAAGGGAGCATACCCGCGCGGGTGGGGCCGACGTCGTCCTCTCCTTCGGGGACCAGGTCGCTGAGCATCTCCCTGGGGAACTGCCCCTTGTCGACGACATAGTGTCGCCAGCAGAAAAACGGGACAGAGATGAACGCCGCACCCAAACCGATCCACAGGATGCCAGGTCCCCATACGTCAGCGCCGGCTCCGATGAGGAATGCGTTGAAAAAGGCCAGGCAAGCACCGATCACAAACAACACGGGCGGCGTGCGGTACGGGCGCTTTACCCGCGGATTGTCGATCCGGTGGATCCAGCCGGCGTTGAGGTTCAGGTAGTGGAACAGGACGTAATTGACGGACGATACGGCCAGAACGAAGAGATAATCCGACAGCAGCAAAAGCAGAGCGTTGAACGCGAGGTCGGTCCACATCGCATATGTCGGGATGCCATGCTTGTTCAGATGCCCGAGGTACTTCGGCATCCAGCCGTCACGGCCGCCTTCGTAAAGCGTGCGCGACGACCCCGCCATCGCAGTCATGATCCCGAGGAACAGGGTGAATGTCAGGAACACCACAATCAGCTTGGTGGCGAACGCGCCGGCGTTGACCATGCTCGCAAGGCCGACCCCGACCCCCTCGCCGGTAACGATGCCGGGCTGCATCATGTATTCAGTCCCAAGCACGCCCTGGAAGACGAACGGCACGAGCGCGTACAGGAGGATGCAGATGATCCCCGACCAGATCATGGCCTTTGGCGCATCCTTACCGGGATCCCTGAATTCGCTCATATAGCAGACCGCGGTCTCGGCAGCGTAAGTCGACCATGCCGCAAGCATCAGGCCGCCGATCACCAGCCTCCAACCCTCCATGTCCCACGCGCCGTTCAGCGGCACGAACGGGGTAAAGTTGGCGGGCTCGAAGCGCCCGTTGAAGAACGGAATCACGGACACGAACACGAGCGGCAGAAGGCCGCCGATAGTAAGGAGCGTCGCCGCTCGCGCGGTCCTCAGGATGCCGGCGTGCTGCACACTCCAGACCGCGATCATGATGATGATGCCGAGAACGAACTGGGCGTTGATGCGCAACGACAGGTTTGGCTGGATGGACGACAAGTCTGCGAGCGTGATGCGCCACAGCAGGATCGGATGATCGGGCGGCAGGAAGATCGACAGGAAGTAGCCGGCCGCCAGCCCTGAGCCGATCGCAAGGATCGGGCTCCAGGCAAGCCAGTTCGAGAAGATCGACATCGGCGCCACGATCTTGCTGTAGCGAACCCATGCCGTGGCCCCGTGGACCGCGGTTCCGCCTGACTTGTGCGGGTGGAGCCCTGCGATTTCCATGTAAACAAACAGCTCGAGGAAACCCAACAGGACCGAGGCGGTCCATACGAGAGGTGAGATCGTACCGACAACCGCGGCGAGTCCGCCGAGGTTGAACATTACGAGTGCAGGAGAACCGGCAGCGATGAAAACGACCTGCAACCAATTCACGTCGCGCCGCATTTTCGGCTCTGCGACGACAGGTTGCTCGAAGCGATCGGACTCAATTGACGTAGAAGCCATGCCGGTTCCCCCGAATTGTCAGTAAAGATCACCTCGATGTCGAAACAGACGTCCCACCTCGATCAGTCCTGCAGATCGAGCAGGTGGTTTTCGAGGATCTGGCTCTTGTAGTCCCACGGGCCGTTGATCGCTTCGAGCTGAAGGTACCACTCGGCGGTCTGGACCAGCACCTCGGCAGAGATGGTGCCGCAAACCTGCCCGGCGAGAACGTTTACGCCATAGCGTGCGGCTTCCGCCTTCAGCAGGTTGTAGACGCGGTGCAGCGGAGTCTTCGTCGGGTTGCTGACCTCACAAGAGACGACCGTGCAGGCCTTGCCCGTGCGGCGGTGAGTGTTGGGCAGCCCGATGACGCCCTGGATATTGGTGAAGCCGCCGGTCCGGCCGCGCACGAAGCTTGCCAGCTTCTTCGCGATCGCCACGTCGGTCGTGTCGAGCACGACGTTGAAGTACGCATCATGCTCCTGAAGCGCGCCAACGATCGTTGCGCCCGCAGTGGGATGAAGCCTGGCAGGACCAAGATCGGGCGCCCTGCTCGGATCGGTCAGCACGGCGTCGCGCAAACCTTCGTAGTTGCCTTTCCGGATCGCGGTCAGACCCTCGCGATCGGGCCTCCGCGCGTTCTTTCCGGTGAAGTAGATCGGCACCCCGTGCCGCTTGAACAGTTCGCTCCCGAGGTCCTCGGCGAACGCCTGGCACTCTTCAATCGTGATGCCCTTTGCGGGATAAATCTCGATCGTGTCGACAGCGCCAATCCGCGGGTGGTGCCCGTTCTGCTGCTCCATATCGATCAGCTCGTAGGCTTTGGCCGCCGCATTCAGCAGGACTTCACGCATCTCCTCGGGACGGCCGAGCAGTTCCACCGGCAAACGATCGAAATCGGGATCGGGCTCATAACCAATAAGCTTGACGCCAGGCTTGTCACGGCACTCGCCGATAATAGCTTCAATTACATCTTTGCGTGTACCGTCGCTGAAGTTTGGATCGGAGAGTATGAACTGCGACACTACAAAACCTCCTTATACAGGCGAACGCACACAAAATTTACGTACATCTTCGGCTCGCCAATTGGATTCATCCCAATGACGATGACCGTATCGCAATGTCGTTCAGATGATTGGGCAAAGCCGGACTAAAGGGACACGCATCACCTCCGCCAATTCACTCTTTGTATGGTCAAGCTACGCGAGTCGAAAAAATAATCAACCGATTAATTTACCGCCTCAAGCCGGCTTGCCACAGTGGTCAAGCGCGCCGGGCGCGGATATGGGCGGGCAAGCGCTGAAAGGGGTCTTGTCAGATAATGCCGCGGAATACCGGACAATCGCACCCAGGCGGAACGCCCGGGCGAACACGGCGCGCGCGGCCGGGAGAAGCACCGGCGGAAAAAAGGCGACTCGGACGGCGCGCGTCGAGCCAGCCAAGGCTATCCGCCGGCGATCTTGCTCAAGTCGCGCTCGATCTGTTCGCCGAACGCCATTACGCGTCCGTTTCGATTAAGGAGATCGGCCGCGCGGCTGGCGTCAATTCCGCGATGATCTACTACCATTTCGGGAGCAAGGAGGGCCTCTTCGCGGCAGCCATCCAAAATGCGATCGACGAGGCTTTCCAGCTGTTCGAAGAGCAGCAGCACATCGATGACCACGAGAACGCGATGGCGGCCATCGACGCCTGGTTCGACACGCATGTGATCCTGCACAAGCGGCTTCGCAACGTGGTGAAGATCAGCCTCGATGCAAGCAGCCTGGCGAACGTCAGCCCGGACGCGATAGGCGCCATCACCGGGTTCTACGCCCATGAGATGGACATTCTTCAGAGCTTCATTCGCAGGGGCGTCGAAACCGGCCTGTTCCAACCGGTCGATGTCACCGCGGTCGCAACTATGATCTCCACCAGCCTCGACGGGATCATGGCGCGTTCGCTGATCCTCGACGACTTCGACATGCCGGGCACAGTGGAAGAGTTCAAAACGGCAGTAAGCCTGCGGCTTGGCTGGCGCCGTAAGGAAACGCCGCAAAGGTAGGCAGTTCTCGCGTCGTCAGGCGGGTGTCGCGACCCGCATCAAGACCAACCCCGCGACGATGAGCAACGCGGCCGCGATGCGCAGCGCAGTCACCGGTTCTCCCAAGACCGCTACGCCGACGACGAATGCGCCCACCGCCCCAATCCCGGTCCACATCGTATAGGCTGTGCCAAGCGGCAGAACCCGCATCGACCACGCCAGCAGCGTGCAGCTTATGATCATCGCCACGGCTGTCACGATGGATGGGCCCAGCCGTGTAAATCCGTTCGATTGCTTCATTGAGTACGCCCAAGCGACCTCGAACAAGCCTGCTAAGAATATCATGACCCAGGGCATAGGCACCTCTCCAGCACAGCGCCGGGCCGTCCCGGACTTCGTACCCGCGGAGGGGACGGGAACGTGGTCACCGCGGTGATCGAGATACGAAATTGCGGGTGCCAGATCAACCGAAGCGCCCGACCTTCCTGCTCACTTCCCCGGCGCGTCGCCGCGGCGCCCGTGGTTCAAGGGGCCGATTTTGGCTTGCGTAATCGCCGGAAGAGGCTGCGGTTCGTCATAACCTCAAACATCTCGGAAGGATCCTCCGGATCGAGGACCTTATTATCGGCTAGCCAGGCCTTGACCTTGGAGAGGTCGGGTACCCGATACGGTTGAAGCGATCGGCCTCTCCGGCGCAGATGCTCGATCGCCGCAATCAGCGACCCCCGCTTCGTGATTTGCGCCGAAACAACGTCAGCCGAGACACCGAGATGCTCGGCGATCAAGTCATCGCGAATGGCGGCTATCGTTTGTCCAGTTTGGCCGGTCCCGGAAATCGTGACATCGCACTCCGTATCGAGCCCCATCGACCGATTGTTCATATTTGCAGAACCGATGCGGAGCGTGCGCCCATCCACGATCATCACCTTGGCGTGTACGTAGATCGGCTGCCCCTTGGCGGTTCGCGGAACATAGACACGGAAGCGATCGTAGGCGTCGCAATCCTTAAGCGCCGCCACAAGCCGCGCGCGCGCGGTGTCCATCGCCACAGGCTCGAGCCAACCCTCCGCTGTCAGGGGATTGATGATAACGATCTCAGGCCCATTCTTTTCCGACAGGCGGGCGGCGATCGCTTCCGCGATGCGCCGCGAGGCGAAGTACTGACTTTCGGCGTAGATGCTGACTTTCGCGCTCTTGATCTGGCTGACGAACAGTTCCTCGATCTCACGAACCTCGCGGCAACCGGGCATCTTCGGGCGTGTCCGGGCGATGCCGACTTCGATCCCCCTGAACAGGGGCACAAGGTCGTCCGGCCAACAGTCGTTGTGCGTTTTCAGCGGCCGAAGCGGCTTGCCGCCGGCACGTTTCCAACGATCGCGGGCGAGCTTGCCCAAAGCAGCCGCCACCGGTCCTTCCAGTGCCGTGGTGGCATCATGCCACGGGCCGTAGGGCTTCCGACCGACGTGGCGCCGCCTATCGCCATCCTTGTGCTCGCGCGTGTCCCAGCGTTGGCAAGTCATGTCGATCCCACCACAGAACGCGACGCAATCGTCGATCACCACGATCTTCTGGTGATGCGATGCCCCGGTCGGGTGGAAACTATCGAGTTTGGTATGAATGCGAGGATGCCGCATCCACCGAATGATGTTGCGCAGGTTTGAGCGGCGCAGCAGGGTCTTCACGGCGCCCATGTCCCAGCGAAGCAGGTAAACCTCGAGGTCGGGATTGCGTTCAACCGCCCAGTGGATGAAATCCCCGAGCTGCGCCGGCTCGCCTTCCAGGCGGGGATCATCAATCAGATGAATCCGCGCATCGAAGTCCCAACCAATCAGCATGATGCGCCGGCGCGCCTTGAGTATCGCCGACCGCGCATGACGGAAGTAGTCATCGGCGTCGATGACCACGTTCATGCGCGTCGCCAATGCAGTGCACCAGAATTGCTTTGCGTCGAGGACCATCTGGGGCGTCTACTTCGCCCCCGCCCCCATCGCCAGAGACATCGCGCAAGCCCGCGGTCCACGATCCGACCTACGGCGGTTATCCGTACTACGACAGCGCATGGTTCGATGGAGCCGGACCGAGCTTCTACCTGCAGTTGACCTACAAGGTGGGCGGCAGCAAGCTGTGATCCTCGTGTTATTTGGAGCCGGCATGATAGAGTGGCGAAGGATTCGTTATATCGGAGCGATGTTGGCGGCGGTGGCATTGGCCGCCTGCGCCAGTGTTCCGCACTCTCCGGCGTTACAGCCTCCGATTTCCATATATGGCAACAAGCAGACGCTTGAAATCGCGCCGGTCCTGCTCGCAGCCGATCGATTCTATCCTGGCGGCGCCACGGTCCATATGGGGAGCATCGCCAACCTGGTAGGCGCACCTCCCGTGCAAGGTTTTGGCGACGAAGGCGGCGCGGATCTGGCGACCAACGCTGAAACCCAGATTCTGCGCTATTCGGTGCAGCATCCGGACTTGCGGATCCTGATGACGGTGACCGAAGGCCTCTATCGCATCGTCGCCCGCCGGTCGGCCGGGATCGACAATATAGCCGATCTCAAGGGCAAGAAGATCGCGACGATTCCGCAAACCAGTTCAGGCTACTTCCTCAAGCTCGCGCTTGAGCAAGCCGGTCTTTCATTCGACGACATCGTTGCAGTTCCGATCGTGCCGCTATCCGGCATGACTAAAGCGCTCGCCAATCGGGAGGTCGACGCCGTCGTAATCTGGGAACCGGAAAGCGAGAACGCGGCACAGGTGCTGGGCGATGACCTCATAGAATTCGACGGTCAGGGAATATATCGCGAGCTTTTCAATCTCAATACGACTGCGGGCAACCTGGCCGATCCCGCCCAGAGGGCAAAGATCGTTCGCTTCATGCGCGCGATCATCGATGCCTCCGGCAGCATTCGCGCCGATCCAACCGATGCCAAGCGACTGGTCGTGGCGGCGGGAAGCTTCGATCCCCAGGATGTCGAGGACAGTTGGGAGCATCAATCCTGGATCGCCACCATCCCTGATGATCTGCTCGATGTCATGGTGAAGGAAGAACAATGGCTGGCCGAGCGTGACAATCGAACCGCACGAACCCGCACCGAACTCGCGGCTCTTATCGACCGGGCACCCTATGAGGAGGCGCTGGCGTTGGAAGTTGCGGAATAGGGTTTCGCGATCTCGGGCGCGGCACCGAGCGATCGCCGCGTCTGCGCAACTTTTGAACCCGCAAGTACAGAAGATGCTCGGCATTCCGGGCGCATTAGTCCAGCGGACATGAGGTGAGCTGCTGGGGCTCTTGCCGTTGGATGGTTTGCAGATGCGCAGCAGTTACGATGTGATCATTCTTGGCGGTGGCGCGGCAGGCCTCATGTGTGCCGCGCGAGCCGGGCAGCGGGGCCGACGCGCGTTGGTCATCGATCGCGCGGACCAACCCGGCAAGAAGATTCTGATCTCCGGCGGCGGGCGATGCAATTTTACGAATATCCATACCGCCCCAGACCGCTTCCTTTCTGCCAACCCGCACTTCGCGAAATCCGCGCTCAGCCGGTACACGCCGCAAGATTTCCTCGAGATGGTCGAACGCTACGGCATTGCCTGGCATGAGAAGACGCTCGGGCAGCTGTTCTGCGACGGGAGCGCCCGCCAGATTGTCGATATGCTTCTCGCCGAGTGCGCCAAGGCCGGCGCGGTGCTCTCTTGCGGTGAGAATATCCAGCGGGTCGACCATTGCGACGGGCGTTTTAGCATTCAGACCGATCAGCGGGTGCTCGACGCCCCGTCGCTGGTCATTGCCACCGGCGGCCCTTCCATCCCGAAGATGGGGGCAACCGGATACGCTTACGATCTTGCTCGCCAATTCGGATTGAAGGTTGTCGAGCCCCGCCCCGCGCTGGTGCCGCTGACCCTTGGCGGGGACGACGCTCTCTTCCGGGAGTTATCGGGCGTGGCGACGGAAGTGGTCGCGTACTGCGCCAAGGCGTCTTTTCGTGAGGCGGCCTTGTTCACGCACCGCGGCCTCTCCGGTCCGGCGATCCTGCAAGTGTCCTCGTACTGGCGCCCGGGTAGCGCGATCGGGATCGATTTTCTCCCGGGTGAAGGCTCTGGCTGGCTGCTTGAACAAAAGCGCCAGACCCCACGCGCGACACTAAGGGGCGTGTTGCGAAGCGCGCTGCCTGATCGGCTGGCCGATGCGTTGAGCGATCGGCTTACGCTGGAAGGGTCGCTTGCGAATTTGCCAGATGCCGATTTGCGCGGCGCCGAGGCCCGGCTCACGGACTGGACCTTCCTGCCCAATGGCACCGAAGGCTTTGCAAAAGCCGAAGTAACAGTGGGCGGGATCAGTACCGCCGAGCTGTCCTCAAAGACGATGGAAGCCAGGCGGGTTCCGGGCCTCTTCGCGATTGGTGAAGCGGTCGATGTCACCGGATGGCTGGGCGGATACAATTTCCAATGGGCGTGGGCCAGCGGGTCGGCTGCCGGCGAAGCGGCCTGACATCGGCGCCCGGCCCATTTGCCGGTGCCGAAGCGCGGCTGTGATCGGGGTCCGTTGGTGGCGGGGGTGCGTGGTGGA
>CAYNXB010000094.1:0-8663 GCA_964401045.1 uncultured Sphingomonadaceae bacterium
GCCGCCCATGCCCTTGATCATCTTGCCGGGGATCATCCAGTTGGCGATGTCGCCGCCTTCGCTGACTTCCATCGAGCCGAGCACCGCGAGATCGATGTGCCCGCCGCGGATCATCGCGAAGCTCGCCGCGCTGTCGAAATAAGCCGAATGCGGCAGCTCGCTGACGGTCTGCTTACCCGCATTGATCAGGTCGGGGTCAACCTCGTCCGGATAGGGGAACGGACCGATCCCGAGCATGCCGTTCTCGCTCTGCAGCGTCACCTGCATCCCCGCCGGGATGTGGTTCGCCACCAGCGTCGGAATGCCGATGCCGAGGTTGACGTAGAACCCGTCTTCGAGCTCGCGCGCGGCGCGCGCCGCCATCTGGTTGCGGTCCCACCCCTTTGCGTTGTCTTGCGTGGTCATCCTAAGTCCTCAATTGTCGTTTGCTGCGGGTGCCAGCCCGGGAAATACATCGGCGAGGCCGCCTTCGAGAGCGGTGCCATATGCGGTGTTGGCCAGCATGAACCAGCCATTGCCCCATTTGTCCGCGATACCCGGCGAGAGCGTTGCGGCCCGCCGGGCGGCAACCGAAGGAATTTCACGCAGCCGCTCGGTGAAGTCTCCCAGCTGATCTCCAGCCATCGCGATCACGCAATATTTCGCGGCGATTGCCGAGCGGCGTCCGTCCTTGTTCGGGCCCATCCCGTCGAAGCCGGAGAGAAACAGCGTCTCGCCGACGACGGGAGAGTCCAGACCCACAGACCGAAGTGCGGCGACAACGCCTTCGGCCATGCCGGTCGTGCGGTTGGTGTTGTAGACGGGCGTAATACCGGCCTGCCGCAACGCGGTAAGCGCCTCGACGGCGCCAGGGACGGCCTGCACCGCGAGCCCGGCCGGGCCGCCCGTGACCGATCCGGTCGCGCGCGCATGAATCAGCCCGGTGTTGAGGATCACCGTTTCATCGATGTCGAACACGGCCGCCAAAGGCTTGTTTGCGCATGGCACGAAGGCCGGCGACGCCAGCGTTGCCCCCGCTGCCATTACGACACTGTCGCGCGGCCGGCTGGCCACGGCCGCCAGGGCGTAGGCCTCCAGCGCGCGGTAGGTCTGGCGGGAGATCGCCGCCGCCTCGCCGGACCCGTAAAGGAACTGAAGGCCGGGAGGCGCGGAAGGGGCCGGGTCCTGATTGGCCGGTTGCTGTGCGGGTACCGCGCCCGAACAAGCCAGCGCAGCCATTGCCACGAGACCGGCAATTCGTCGCTTCACGCCGCGTCTCGCTCACGCGTGGTCGTGAACTCGATCTTCTTGTCGTAGGGCGCCCCGACGATCATTCGCTGGACGTAGATGCCGGGTAAGTGGATGCAGTCAGGGTCGAGCGCACCCGCCGGCACCACTTCCTCCACTTCGACAACGCATATTTTGCCGCATGTCGCGGCCGGCAGGTTGAAGTTGCGCGCGGTCTTGTGGAACACGAGGTTGCCGGTTTCGTCGGCCTTCCAGGCCTTGACGATCGAAAGGTCCGCAAAAATGCCGTGTTCGAGGATGTAATCCGTCGGTCCATTCGGCCCGTCGAACTGTTTCGTTTCCTTGCCCTCGGCGATCAGCGTGCCGACCCCGGTGCGAGTGTAGAACCCGGGAATGCCGGCGCCGCCCGCGCGCATGCGCTCCGCCAGCGTGCCTTGCGGGCAGAACTCGACCTCGAGCTCGCCGGCGAGATATTGCCGCTCGAACTCTTTGTTCTCGCCAACATAGGAACTGATCATCTTCTTCACCTGCCGCGTGCGCAGCAGCTTGCCGATGCCTTCGTTGTCGATGCCGGCGTTGTTGCTGACGAAGGTCAGGTTCTTGACCCCGCTCGCCTGGATCGCCTCGAGCAGCCGTTCGGGCAGGCCGCACAGGCCGAAGCCGCCAGCGGCGATCAGCATACCGTCCTTGATCACGCCGTCGAGGGCGGCGGCGGCGTCGGGGTAGAGCTTCTGCATGTCGTCGAGGTCCCTTGCAGGCGAACGCGGCTTCCTCCTACAAGGGACGCCATGCGGTTCAAGCTCGTTTCGGCCATAATCGTTGCCTTTTCACTCGCGGCCTGCGGCGGAACCGGCACGACGCCCAACGCGCCGAGCCCGACGCCCAATACCGCGCCGTCGTCGGCCGCCCCCACACCGTCTGCCAGTCCGGCGGCCGCGTTGGAGACCGTGTTCGTCGCCCATGGCAACGAACCGTTCTGGAGCATCGAGACCCACGCCGGCCGCATCGTCTATTCGACGCCCGAAAAGCCCGGCGGGGAGACGCTCGACGCGCAAGTTTCGCAGGCCAACGGCTGGACCCGGTTCGACGCGCATACGGGCGATGTTCCGCTGTTGCTCGAAGTGCGCAAGGCGCCGTGTAGCGACGACATGAGCGGCTTCGCCTTCTCGCATGAAGCGCGGCTTACGCGGATCGACGGAACGTGGATGGGCTGCGCGCGGCTGGCGAGCGAACCGCAACCGCACGAATAGCTATGCCGTTGCGTTGCCTGCAACACCCAATGATCTTTTCGCACTTGCACAAAATACCGCACTGCAACATATGGAGCAGGCCTTTCAGGCATCCTCTCCCAAAACTTCCAGGCCCGGCCGGCAACGGTCGGGCCTTTTTTCTTGCCTTCTCCCCGGCCCGCGGCACCATTCCGCCACCGCACTGTTTGTAATGCAGGCGGGGCATCCCTAGCTACGCCGCACGACCAGCAGACGAGGCAGGGAGCGAGCGATGGCAGGCGCGGCGACGGCGACAGTGGAAAACGACAAAACGGTTCGGCTCCCGGTTGCGGCTGCGCGGCAGGAAGAAAGCGGGCGCGGCATCGCCCGCCTTCCGAAGAGCGCATTTGTGGCGCTCGGTATTGCCGAAGGCGACGTGATCGAGATTACCGGCAAGCGCGCCACCACCGCGATCGCAGTGCCGCTGTATGAGGAAGACGCGACGCTCGACGTCGTGCGGCTCGACGGCCTCCAACGCGCCAATGCCGAAACCGCTTCCGGCGAGCATGTCGAAATTCGCGCCGCGGAATCGCGCCCGGCGACGCGCGTGGTGTTCGCCCCCGCGCAGCGCGAGATGCGCCTCCAGGGCCCGACCCAGGCGCTCAAGCGCGTGTTCTTCCGCCGCCCGATCGTCGCCGGCGATCTCGTCGCCACGCATGGCCACCAGCCGCAGAACGTGCCGCCCGAAGTGAGCCGCATGTTCAACCAGGTCGCCTATGCGCTGACCGAGATCCGCCTCCACGTCGTCTCGACGCTGCCCAAGGGCATCGTCCACATCGACGAGAACACCGAAGTCGAGCTGCGCCCCGAGTTCGAGGAGCCGCGCGATGGCCGCGGCACCGTCAACTACGACGACGTCGGCGGCATGAGGGACACCATCGAGGCTCTACGCGAGATGGTCGAGCTGCCGCTGCGCTATCCCGAACTGTTCACGCGCCTCGGCGTCGATCCGCCCAAGGGCGTGTTGCTCCATGGCCCGCCGGGCACCGGCAAGACACGCCTGGCGCAAGCGGTGGCGAACGAATCGGACGCCGAGTTCTTCACCATCAACGGGCCCGAGATCATGGGCTCGGCCTATGGCGAGAGCGAGAAGCGCCTGCGCGAAGTGTTCGAGGAAGCCGAACGCGCGCAGCCGGCGATCATCTTCATCGACGAGATCGATTCGATCGCGCCGAAGCGGCAGAACGTCACCGGCGAGGCCGAGAAGCGCCTTGTCGCACAGCTGCTCACCTTGATGGACGGGCTGCAGAGCCGCGCGAACCTCGTAGTCATTGCCGCCACCAACCGGCCCGACGCGATCGACGAGGCGCTGCGCCGCCCCGGCCGCTTCGACCGTGAGATCATCATCGGCGTGCCCGACGAGAACGGACGACGCGAGATTCTCGGCATCCATACCCGCGGCATGCCGCTGGGCGAGGGCGTCGACCTGAAAGAGATCGCGCGCACGACCCACGGTTTCGTGGGCGCCGACATTGCCGCGCTCGCGCGTGAGGCGGCGATCGAGGCGGTGCGGCGGATCATGCCCAAGATCAACTTCGACGAACGCACGATCCCGCCCGAAGTGCTCGAGACCCTCCAGGTCGAACGCGACGACTTCAAGGAAGCGCTCAAGCGCGTCCAGCCGAGCGCCATGCGCGAGGTGATGGTGCAGACGCCAAACGTCGGCTGGGACGACATCGGCGGACTCGCCGACGCCCAGCAGCGCCTGCAGGAAGGCGTCGAGCTGCCGTTGAAGAACCCGGCCGCGTTCGAGCGCCTCGGCATCCGGCCGGCCAAGGGCATCCTGCTCTACGGGCCGCCGGGCACAGGCAAGACGCTGCTCGCCAAGGCGGTGGCAAAGGAGGCCGAGGCCAACTTCATCTCGATCAAGAGCTCCGACCTGCTCTCCAAGTGGTACGGTGAGAGCGAGCAGCAGATCAGCCGGCTGTTCGCCCGCGCGCGTCAGGTGGCGCCGTGCGTGGTGTTTATCGACGAGATCGACAGCCTGGTGCCTTCACGTGGCGCCAGTGCGATGGAGCCGCAGGCGACAGGCCGCGTGGTCAACACCTTCCTTGCCGAGATGGACGGGATGGAGGAGATGCAGTCGATCGTGGTGATCGGCGCAACCAACCGTCCGGCGCTGGTCGATCCGGCCATGCTCCGGCCCGGCCGGTTCGACGAACTGGTCTACGTCGGCACGCCCGACGAGGGCGGGCGTGAGCGCATCCTCAAGATCCACACACGCGCGATGCCGCTGGCCGGCGATGTCGATCTCGCGGCGGTGGCCAAGGAAACCGATCGCTTCACCGGGGCCGACCTCGAGGATGTAGTGCGTCGTGCCGGTATGATCGCGATCCGCCGCGCGGGCGGTGACGTGAAGGAAGTCACCAAGTCCGATTTCGACGAAGCGCTCGAGGATTCGCGCGCGACGGTGACCGCGGAGATGGAAGAAGAGTACGAGCGGATGAAGGGCGAGCTCAAGAAGCGCGCGATGGAAGTCCAGCCGATCGGCTTCATCTACGAGGGCATGGTCGAATCGACCCGCGATAAGAAGCCCTGAGGCGCGTCAGCCGAGCGCCCCGCTCTGAACTTCGAGGGAGGCCGGTTGACCGGCCGATTTGACGCGTTGCCGTGCGACAGCCTCCGGCATGTTCTCGCGGATCCAGGCCAGCATGCTTTCGCGCAGAGCGCAGCGCAGATCGAACGCCTTCCCCGAATCTGCGGCACTCATGAGTAGGCGTACCTCGATCGAATCCGAGCTGGTTTCGGTCACCTGAACCCCCTGGGCGCGGCCATCCCACAGGGGGTGCGCCTTGACCTGCCGTTCGAACTCCGCGCGCAGGCGACCGATCTCGGTGAGCGGATCGAGGTGGAGGAAAACCGTTCCCAGGATCTCGGATGTTTCGCGCGTCCAGTTCGGGAACGTATCTTCCAGGAAACGGCTGGTGGGAACGATCAACCGGCGCTGGTCCCAGATCCGCACCACCACGTACGTCATGCGGATGTCCTCGATCCGACCCCACTCGCCGTCGATCACGACCACGTCGTCGATCCGGATCGGTTCGGTGAGGGCCATCTGGAAGCCGGCGATGAGCGACTTGAGCGCGGGCTGGGCGGCTGCGCCGACCGCAAGCGCGGCAAGGCCGGCTGAGGCCATCAGAGTGACGCCGATGTCCCGCACACCGGGGATCGACAGCAGCATCATCGATATCGTCAGGAACACGATGAGCGCGCTGCCGATGCGCGAAAGGATCGACAGCCGCGTCTGGCTCCGCCGCGCCTGGAGGTTGTCGGCGACGGTGATGTCCGCGCGCAGCAGCATCGTGCGCATCAGCGCGTGGAAGATAGCCAGCGCCATCCAGCCGACCAGCGCGGGCACGACGAAGCCCGCGATCCGTTGCCAGATCGCGCCGATGCTGGGCAGTTCGCGCGCCACCAGAACCAGGGCGATCGCGATCAGCACCCAGCGCAAGGGGCTGATGATGCTCTCGATGACGATGTCGTCCGCCCGGCTCGCGCTCCCGGCGGCGAAGCGTTTGAGCAGGCGGCAGGCGAACCGGTGGACCACCAGCGCGGCGAGCACAGCCAGTCCGCCGGCCACGATCACTTCGACAGCGGTTTCGACCCCGTCGGGCATCATTGCCCGCAGGTTGTCCAACCATTCCATTGGATTACCTCTTAGTCGCTAGGCCCTTCGATCAGCTTCCGCCCACCCGCCTTGATCGCGTTCTCGACCATCGGCTCGATGAAGCCGAGCGCGGGCGGCAGCACAACGGTGAATACGACCTGGTTGTCTTCGAGTTCCACCATGCCGTTCAGGTCCTGGCCCATCGCGCGCACGGTCATGTCCATCCGGTCCTCGCTCGGCCAGCTGGTTTCGACCTGCGCCATGCCGCCGGGAATGTGGCCGGCGATCTCGTGGCTGCGGGATCGCAGCCGCTCACGCACCGTCGCCTTGTCGAGGTCATGGGGCAGGGCGACTCTCATGGTGCTTTCTCCACGATCTGTTCGGCGTCGCCGTACTTGTAGTCCAGGTAGCGGTGCTTGATGGCGAGATCGTCGAGCGACCCTTGCGCGAGCTGGCGGGTGATCGAATCGATCTCGGTGCTGATCTTGCCGAGGCTCTCGGTCAGCTGTTCGTCGGGCGCCTGGCCGCCGGCCCGTTTCTCGGTGCGCAGGTTGGCCGGGATGCGGCGGTAGCTGTCGACCATGCCGGGCAGCGTCTCGCCCACCAGCTTGCGCACCTCGACCGCGCTCGGGTGGCTCTGATCGAGGCCCTCGAGCTGCAGGCCCAGCGCGTCGAGCTGCACGCCGATGCCATCGACGATCTGCACCGCGGGCGGCGGAAGCGCCGGGCGCTGCGCCTCGAGCCACAGCTCGGTCCGCGCGACCATGTGGCGCACGTCACCGGTGTTGAGATCGGCCCGCTTGGGCACTCTCACCTTGGGAAAGTTCGAGAACAGGAACGTCGCCGCGACCACCGCGAGGAACGCCACCATGATCCCGGTGAAGCCGATCCCGTCGATCACGACGCCGATGATCGACGATCCGATGATGATCGCGGCCATCGCCCCGACGATCAGCTTGATCCGCGTCATCAGGTTCTTCTGCCGCAGGTCCGCCGATCCGCGTCCGATCGAGCGCGCCTGTGCGCGCCGATGGCGCCCACCCGCGCGATTGTCGTCGCGCAGTTGGCGTGCCTCGCGGATCAGGCGATCGCTCTCACGCGCGAGATCGTCCACCCTATCCCTCCAGCGCGAGCAGCGACGGGGTTTGCGATTCGACCTTGGACTGCGCCTGCGACTGGCCTTCGGCGCGGGCGATGTAGCCCTTCGACTTCTCGACCTCGTTAGACAGCGCATTGACCGTCTGCTTCATCGAATCGAGCGCACGGACCTTGAACTGATCGACCTCGTCCATCGTGTCGTAGATGTTCTGGAACGCCCGCTGCAGGGTTTCGAGCGGGATCGTGCTCGCCGCGGCCTGCTCGTGGATCTTGCTCGTCTGCGAACGCAGCAGCGTGCTGGTCGAATCGATAATCCCGGCGGTAGTCTGGTTGAGCGCGGTGATCGATTGCAGCACCAGCCGCTGGTTGGTCATCGCCTCGGAAACGGTCACTGCGGTGCGCAGCGCGCCGACAGTGGTGGTGCTGGCGCGATCGACGCCCTTTACCAGCTCGACGTTGTTCTTCTTCACCAGGTCGAGTGCAAGGTAGCCCTGCACGCTCACCGCCATTTGCGTGAGCAGGTCCTGCGTGCGCTGGCGGACGTAGAACAGCGCGGTTTCGCGCACCGCCTTGGCCTTGGCAGGATCGGTCGCGTCGAGCTCCGCGGCCTTGTCCTCCAGCCGCTCGTCGAGCGTCTTGGAGATGTGGATCATCTGCTCGAGGTTGCCCATCGCTTCCCACAGCTTCTGCCGCTCCACGTCGATCGCGGCGTTGTCCATCAGCAGCTCGTCCTTGCCGTTGGCCAGCTTGTTCAGGATCGCCTGGATGTGGGTCTGTGCGCTCTGGTAGCTCTCGAAGTACTTCTTCATCTTGTTGCCGAACGGGATGATGCCGAGAATCTTGCGCCCGGTGGTCAGCTTCCCGCGCTTCGAGGGATCGAGGTCTTCCACGATGCTGCGCAGCTCGGAGAGGTTGGCGCCGACTCCTTCGTCCTTGTCCATCGCCCGCACCGGCCGGTCGAGGAAGCGGTTGGACATCTGGGCGGTCGCCATGATCTCCTTGCGGCCCATGGTGGTGATCTGGTCCACCTTCTTACCAAACTCGGGCGAGTTGGCATCCTGCGAGACCAGCTCGGCGACGAAGGCATCGACCTTCTCGTCCAGCTTGCTCTTCTTGTCCGCGCCCACGGGCACGAGGCCGGAAGCCTTCTCGGCGGCGATCGTCGGCACCGGATCGGGCGGGGTCAGCTCGAACGCGGCGGCTGTGGCGGTCTCGGTCGCGGTCTGGTTCGTCGTCGCCATTCCCTGGCCTCCTTGGGACATTAGACTGTATTAGGTTGGCAAGACACGTACTTCAAGGGCGAGATTGCCGCAACGAAGCCACCAGCGGAAGGGAAATCGGGCCGGCGGGACGAGCGGAAGTTCACGAAGTTCACGGCATGTCTCCCTCGTCTTCGGGTTCCTTCGCTTCGCCCCCGGATTTCGGGGCGCGCTCTTTCGCTTCGATCTTCCCGGCGATCTCGG
>CAYNXB010000095.1:0-8406 GCA_964401045.1 uncultured Sphingomonadaceae bacterium
CAGCGCGACCGCTGCCGCGCCCATTCCCACGAGCGCCACCACCGACGCGCCCCACGCGCCGGCGCCTTGCCAGCCGAGCGCTGCCGCGAGCGCGATCAGCCCCCAGCCGAGAGCGTTGAGCGGAGCGGAACGCTTCGGCCGCGCCCAGCTTGCGCGCAGCGCCGCCACCGCCCCGGCGGCGGCGGCGGCGCCCGCGACGATGAGCGAAGTGCCGTCCATCAGAACCGGTAGCTCACAGTGCCGTATACGTTACGCTCGCTGCCCATGAAGCAGTCGCCGCGCGCGAGGCACGCCGAGTAGTAGTCCTTGCCCAGCAGGTTCGTTGCGTTGACCTGGAAGCGCCATTGGCGCCAGTCGAGCCGCGCGATCGCATCGACCAGCGTGTAGCTCGGCGTAAGGATGCCGTCCGGGAAGGCAAAGCCGAACGAGCGGTTCGAGCCGGTGTGGTTCACGCCGCCGCCGAGCATCAGTGACATCTGGTTGCCGAGAGCAATGGTCTTGGTCCCCCACACCGATGCGTTGAACTTGGGCACGTTGTCGAGCTGCACGCCGGTACCATCGATCCGGGCCTGGTTGATGCTGACGTTCCCGATCAGCTGGAAGTTGCCGGGCAGATTGGCACTGCCTTCGGCCTCGAGCCCCTTCGAAGTGAGCGAGCCGGCCTGCATCTGGTCGAAGGGGTCGGGCGTGCTCGGATCGTCGATCGGGCGGTTGGTCTGCTTGATGTGGTACGCAGTCAGCGTCACCAGCACGTTGTCGCTTGGATGGATCTTCACGCCGGCTTCGAACTGCCGGCCGTTCTGGGGGATGAACGGATTGCCGTTGCTGGCGTTGCCGGCGATCGGCTCGAAGCTTTCGGTATAGCTGAAGAACGGCGACACGCCGGGCAGCAGGTCGGCGATGATCCCGGCCCGGAAAGACCATGCGCTCGTGTCGTAGGCCTGATCGCCAAACGAGGTCGCGCTGGCGTCGTCATGGCGTGCGCCGACCACCACCGATACGCGATCGAAGAAGCGCATCTGGTCCTGCACATAAAGGCCCAGCTGCTTCTGCACGCCGTCCTCATAGGGCGCGGCCCCGGGGGGCAGTCCGCCGCCGAAGTCCGACAGGGCATCGTAATCGATATCGTAGATATCGATGTACTCGTAGCCGTAGCCGCCGGTCTTGCGCACGTGGTTCCAGCTGTAGTCGACACCGGCCAGCAGCACGTGTTCGATATTCGCGCCGGTGTTGAAGTTGAACTGCACGTTATTGTCGGTCGAGAACACTTCCATGCGCGCATGGCTGCCATCGGAATAGAGCCCGATGTGGCGCATCTCAGGATCGTGCAGCGGCAGTTCGGTGAGCGGGTCGAACACCGGCGCGCCGTCTGCGTTGAGCAGCACGTAGGGATTGGCGGGGTTCGAATAGCTGTCCGGATAGTGGGTGAGGTAAGTCAGGTCGCTATCGATATAACGCGCCCTGAGGCTCAGCTTCACCTGATCGGAGAAGCGGTGGTCGACCAGCGCGGTGCCTTGCGCGAGGCGTCCGTCGTAGCGGTCCCAGCCGGGCTTGCCGATGAACAGGTCGTTGGGCAGCCGGCCGTTGGGATTCGGCAGGATCGTGCCGACCAGCGGGAGGAACTGCGAGGTCGATCCGCCATCGTCCTCCTGGTAGAGGCCGATCAGGGTGACGGCGGTGTCCATCGTCGGCGCCCAGGTGAGCGAGGGCGAAATCATCACCCGGTCATCGGGCACGAAATCGGTTTGCGAACCCGAATCCCGGTACCGCGCGACCAGCCGCGCCGCGAGGGTGCCGGTAATCGGGCCCGTGACGTCGGCGAGCGCTTCCTTGCGGTCATGCGATCCATAGCGCAGCGAGACCTCGCCAGCGGCGGCGAACTCCGGACGCTTCGACACCATGTTGACGATCCCGCCGAGCGATCCCGCGCCGAACAGGACCGAGGCCGGCCCGCGCACCAATTGCACTTCGGAGAAGTTGTACGGGTCGGAGCGGATGCTGGCGTAATAGCTGAAGATGTCCCGCATGCCGTCGCGGAACTGCAGGGCATCGAGGCCGCGTACCGTCGCGCCGTCGACGCGGCTGTCCGGGCCATACGGATTGGCGGTGACGCCCGCGACATAGCGGAGCGTATCGCTGACGGACACCGCGCCCTGTGCTTCGAACAGGTCGCTGGTGACGACGGTGATCGGCTGCGGCACTTCGAGCGCCGGAGTATCTGTCTTGGTCGTTGCGCCGCTGCGAAGCTGATCGCCGGTGACGAGAATCGTGTTGCTGTCGATTCCTGCCGCGTCCTCGGCAAAGGCGGGGGTCGCCAACGCGGTAGAACAGCTCAGCAGCAAGACAATCTGGGTACGCATTGAATTTCCCTCACGTATGCGCGCGAACAGCGCGATCTAAGCGCCTCTAATGAGAAGCAGTCGCATTAGCAAGTGAGGGGTTTGATGTTCTGGCGATGAAGCGTTTCGGAGCTTTGGAGCCTTTAGAGCGCGCGTGCGCCGGCGATTTCGATGTCGCATTCGGCGCCATCTGGCGGCAGCCGGAAATCGACCTGGTGCAAGCCTTTCTGCGCACGCATCAGGGTAGAGCCCATGCCCGAATGGCCGGATGGCGCGACCGTAGGCCCGCCGTGCTCGCGCCAGCGCAAGGCCAGGGCTGGCATGGCCTCCCTCTTCAACTCCCAGGAGATAGTCACCACGCCATCGGGCGCGGTCAGCGCGCCATGCTTGACCGCATTGGTGCTCAGCTCGTGCAACACCAGCATCAGAGGCATGCAGCTGGCCTGGGGAATCTCGCAATCCGGCCCTTCCAGCGCGAAATTGCCTTCACTGCGAAACGGGGCGATCGCGTGTTCGATCAGCCTGACGATGCTGCCTCGATCGGCATCTTCGTGCACCAGCAGGTCGGTCGCGCGGTTGAGCGCTTCGATCCGCCCTGCGAACGCGGGAAAGAACTCTTCCGCCGAGGTTCGCCGGCGCGTGAGCGAGGCGAGAGCGCCGACGATCGCCAGGGTGTTCTTCGCGCGATGCAGCAGCTCTGCGTTGAACACTTCCTCGCGCGCCTTCGCCTCCTCGAGTTCGCGCACCAGTCGGCGCAGCAGTTCCCCGATGTAGATGAGCAGGGCGCTCGATCCGAAGAAGAACGCGACCATCACTGCGTCTTCCCAACGAACGTAGAACAGCACGGGCTCGGGGCGCAGGAGCCGGTTCGCAACGACCCCCGACAGTACGGCCGCCAGTGCGCCAGGGCGCCAGCCGAACATCAGCGCGGCCAGCAGAATGAACGGGAAATAAGGCGCGAATGGCATGCCCATTTGGCCGCGATCCAGCAGCCAGCGTGCGAGCGTCAGGGCCGCGACCATGATGATCGTCCACGCGAAGCCGTGCAGCAGCGGTGTGTTAGCGACGATCGTCCGCTTGATTATCGGAAAGCGATTCATCGACGAGCCCCCCGTCAGGCTGTCAATCGAACTCCCAACCGCGTTCGCCGTGGTTGGCAATGTCGAGCCCCTGCCGTTCATCGTCCTCGCTAACACGCATCGGCCATATGAGCGATACGGCGAGGGCGCAGATTGCCGCTGCAATCCCCGAATAAACGGCCACCACGGCCACGCCGAGTACTTGCGCGCCGAGCAACGAGCCCATGCCCATCCCTTCGGCATAACCGACGCCGCCGAGCGCCGCCGATGAAAACACCGCCAGCAGCAGCGAACCGAGCATGCCGCCGACCCCGTGGACAGCGAACACATCGAGCGAATCGTCGATGTGAAGCTTCTGCTTCACCAACTGGAGCATGGCGTAACACGCCGCCGCCGCGGCGACGCCAAACACGATCGCGCCGCCGGGCGAGACGAAGCCCGCGGCCGGCGTGATCGCCGCCAACCCAGCGATGGCGCCCGTCGCGAAGCCGATCGTGGTCGGCTTGCCGAGCTTGATCCGCTCGATCAGAATCCACATCAGCGCGGCGGCGCTAGCCGCGGCATGGGTGTTGATGATCGCGCTCGATGCGTCATCGGTGGCGGTCAGGGCCGAGCCACCGTTGAAGCCGAACCAGCCGACCCACAGCATACCGGCCCCAAGCATCGTCAATCCTGGCGCGTGGGGCAGCAGCGGCGTCTGCGGAAAGCCCTGGCGCTTGCCCAGCAACAGCGCGACGACCAGCGCAGTGACCCCGGCCGTGGTGTGGACCACGATGCCGCCGGCGTAATCGAGCACGCCGAATCGCGAGAGCCAGCCGCCACCCCATACCCAGTGCGCGACAGGCGCGTAGACGATCAGGCTCCACAGCGCGCAGAACCCGATCACCCAGGCGAACCGGGCGCGCTCCACCCACGCGCCGACGATCAGCACCGGAGTGATTGCGGCGAAGGTCATCTGGAACAGCGCGAACGTGCTTTCGGGGATGGTCAGGCCGGGGCGCACCGCGGCCAGGTCGATCATCATCCATTTGTCGCCCGCGCCAAGGAAGCCGTTCGACGCGGTGCCGAAGGCCAGCGAATAGCCGACCATGATCCAGAGCAGCGAGGCCACGCCCGCGACCGCGCCGCATTGCAGGACGACCGAGAGCAGGTTCTTCGAGCGGACCAGTCCGCCGTAGAACAGCCCGAGGCCGGGAAGCGTCATCATCAGCACCAGCGCGGAGGAGATCAGGATCCACGCCGTGTCCCCGCTGTCGCCCGCGGCGGCATAAGGATCCTGCCCGAAGGCGGCCGCCGGCATCGCGGCAAGAATGAGCGCGAAAAGTACGCGGCGCGATGTGCTGAGCATGATCCGTCCTCCCCCACCGCCCTTTGCGGGCGGTCAAGCGGAGGCGACTGTTAGGATACCAGCGGGAGGCGAGACAAGCGGGCGTGCACGCGCGGCTGGGGACAGCTCTCAGGCGGTAGGCACGCCGTCCGGCAGCGGCTCGCCGGCAAGCCAGGCCTCGATGTTGGCGATGATCTTCTCGCCTGCGGCGGTTCGCCCTTCGACGGTGGCGCTCCCGAGATGGGGCAGGCCGAACACTTGCGGCATCGTGGCGAGCCGCGGATCGACGGCCGGTTCGCCGCGAAACACGTCGAGCCCCGCGCCGGCGAGGTGTCCGCTATCGAGCGCCGCCACCAGCGCGTCCTCGTCGATCAGGTCCCCGCGGCCCGAGTTGATCACGAAGCTGCCGCGCTTCATCAGGCCGAGGCGGCGCGCGTCGAGCAGCCCCTTCGTTTCGGGCGTCGCGGGGCAGTTGAGCGAGAGGAAATCGGCTCCGGCGATCATCGTATCGAGATCGGCGCAAAAGCGCGCGCCCTCAGCCAGCGCGGGATCAAGCGGGCGGCGGTTGTGGTAGGCGATCTCCATTCCGAATGCGCGTGCCCGCCGCGCCAGTGCCTGGCCGATCGCCCCCATGCCAACGATCGCAAGCCGTTTGCCCGAAAGGGCGGTGCCGAGCATGTGCGAGGGCGTCCAGCCGGTCCAGCGCTGCTCTGTGATGAGCCGCGTCCCTTCGCCGAGCCTTCGCGCAGCGCCGAGGATCAGCGCCATGGTAATGTCGGCAGTGTCGTCGGTGAACGTGTGCGGGGTGTTCGAAACCTTGATACCGGCTCTGGCGCACGCGACGAGGTCGAGGTGTTCGACCCCCGCGCCGAAGTTGGCGATCAGTCCGAGTCGCGATCCGGCGTCGGCGATCGCCGCGGCGTCGACGCGGTCGGTCACGCAAGGGATCAGCACATCGCAATCGCGCATCCCGGCGATGAGTTCGTCGCGAGTGAGCGTGTGGTCGTCGCTGTTGAGCACGGCATCGTAGCGTTCGCGCATCGTCGGCTCGACGCCGGGCAGGTGGCGGGTGACGAAGATGCGCGGCTGGCGGGCGGGTGGGGAGCGGGTCATGCCTCGCCCGATTGCTTGTCCCGGTGGATGGGTCAAGGCGGCATCTTGAAGCGCGCATACGTTGGACGGTAGTAGCAATGCGATGATCCGCTGCCTCATCCTCTCGCTGCTCGCTCTCTGTCTTGCCGTGCCGGCGGCGGCGCAGGATCGTGAAGTGCCGTACTGGGCGACGCTGCGGGCCGACGAGGTCAACCTGCGGGTGGGGCCGGGCCGGGACTACAAGATCGACTGGGTCTATCGCAGGGCCGGCCTGCCGATGAAAGTCATTCGGCTGGTCGAAGGATGGCGGCTGGTCGAGGACCCCGATGGGGCGCGCGGCTGGGTCGTGGCGCGGCTCCTCAGTCCGGAACGCGGAGCGATCGTGATCGGCAAGGGCCTTGCGCCAATGCGCGAGGCAGCCGCCGATAGCGCGCCGGCACTGTGGAATGCCGAGCCTGGCGTGGTCGGCCAACTCGGTGACTGTGCGGACGGCTGGTGCCGGTTCGACGTCAAGGGCCGCGAAGGCTGGGTTCGCGCGGAGCGCCTGTGGGGGGCCGGCGACCCATAGCTCCCGCTACCCGTCGGAAGAATCGTCGGAGGGCTTGACCGGTCTCACGGTGGCGACTTCGCCGTCGTCGCCAGTGACCTTGATGCTGCCGTCGGACGCCGGAGCGCTGCCCGAGAAGCACTGATGGCCGTCGACGCCTTCTGTGACGAAGCAGTTCTTCCCGGCCTGCGCGAAGATCGTACCGCCCGCGGCACGGCCATCGGCATAGACCATGGCCCAGGTCATCCCCGGCAACACTTCCAGGTGATCGACCTTCCCGTCCGTGTGGACGACGTCGTATTTCCCCGGCGCGACAGCCTCGAACCCGGCCTCGGCATTTGGATCGACTTCAGCCACCGCTGCGGTCTGCCCCGATTCCTGCTCGGTCTTGGCCCCGTTGCACGCGGCGAGCGCGATCAGCGCAGCAAATACGATCGGCGTCTTCATGGCTTTCTCCCCGGATCGGCCGGGCTGTTCCCGGTCATTTCACAAACGTCATGCGAACAGGCGGGTTCCGAAGTCGACCGCCGTTGGGCAGCGCGCTCGACGAGCTTGACCGCCTCGTGCGCGGCGCAGCTGGCAGTCTTCGCAATCGCCTCCCCAACTTGACCCCGCCACATCGGGTCGGGAGACCGGGGCAGCGGCAACGCGTAGAATCGCGCGCCACCGCCCTGAGATCAGGTGATTTTCTTGATCTTGATCGGATCGCCGCTGTCCGGCGTGGCAGTAAAGCTGCCGTCCGCGCCGGTGGTGCCGAAGGTAAAGCAGGTGGGCTTGCCGGAGGAGCCTTCAGCCGGGGTGAAGCAGGTCGATCCCCCGTCCTTGTTTTCCCAGGTGCCGCTTTCGACCACCGCGCCGGTGACCGAGTCGGTGTAGCTGCCATTGGCGTTGAGAACCGAAATCATTCTGCTGCCGTCGGCCTGGGTGACGTCGTAACTGCCGGCGGAAATCTCGACGGCTGCCGTATCGCCCTGCGACGCTTCCGGCGCCGTGTTCGAGCACGCGGCAAGCGTGATCGCGCCGAGCGCGATTGCAAAACGCTTCATTGGCATTCTCCCCAAAATGCAACCCCATCGGGGACCTAGCACGGAAAGGAGGGAGGACCGAATCGCATCAGTTCGCGGGCGGCTGCGACTCCTTCGCCGCAGCCGCCCTGCTGGAACACTGGCTTGTCAGGCGACTTTCTTGACCGTGAGCACGGTGCCATCGTCGTCCCGCGTGGCGGTGAAGACGCCAGCGGCGTCCGGCTCGGTCGTCGTGTAACAGCGGCTCGGCTGCTTGGGATCGTCACCCTCCGGATCGAAGCAGGTCTTGCCGCCGGTAACCGCCCAGGCGCCTTTCTCGACGGTGTCACCTTCGGTGTCGGTGTAGGTGCCGTCGGCATTCATCAGGGATGAGCCCTTGGTGCCGTCCGGCAGGGTGAATTCGTAGGTGCCGGCCATGTCTGCCGTCGTCGGGGCGGCGGCGACGGTTTCGGTCGCTTCGGGCGTCGGCTCGGGAGCCGGCTCGGTGGAGCAGGCGGCAAGCGCCGTCGCGGCGAGCAGGATCGCAATTGGCTTCATGGATATTCCCCCTTCGGCGCGACCGTGGACGGGCCTTAGCACGAAAGGGGGTGCAACCCAATCAGATCAGCTCGAGCGCGATGGCAGTCCCTTCGCCGCCGCCGATGCACAGCGAGGCCACTCCGCGCTTCTTGCCCCGGTGCCTGAGCGCGTTGAGCAGGGTGACGATGATCCGCGTCCCGCTCGCGCCGATCGGATGGCCGAGCGCGGTCGCGCCGCCGTTGACGTTGATCTTCTCGTGCGGGATGCCGATGTCGCGCATCGCGAACATCGCCACGCAGGCGAACGCCTCGTTGACTTCCCACAGGTCGACGTCATCGACCGACCAGCCGGCCTTTTCGAGCACCTTGTGGATCGCACCGACCGGGGCGGTGGTGAAGTCCTTCGGCTCCTGCGCGTGAGCGGCGGTGGCGACGATGCGGGCGATCGGCTGCTGCCCGCCGGCCTCGGCCACGCTCGC
>CAYNXB010000096.1:0-8398 GCA_964401045.1 uncultured Sphingomonadaceae bacterium
TTTCAGCCACTGCTGACAATAGTGACAGCAACATCCTAACCCCTTAGAAAACCAGCGACCGTCCGCAGCGGTGCGCTTGTGGCATAGCGCGCTGGCGAGCGAAAGTGTCCAGGGGGGTAAATGCCGAGCCAGCTCGACCCGATTTTCGCCGGCCATCTTGCCCGGCTGACCGCGCCGGGCAGTCCGTTCGAGGTCGGGGAGGCCGAGGTGAACGGCATTCGGCTTCCCGCGTTCACCCGCGCGCCGCCGACCCTGAACGCGTACTTCGCCGAATTCTGCGCGCTTCATGGGGACAAGACCTTCCTCGTCGATGGCGAGCGGCGGCTGAGCTTCGCCGAGACCTATGACGCGGCGCGGCAGATGGCCGGCGGCCTCGTCGAGGGTTGGGGCCTGAGGCCCGGCGAGCGCGTGGCGATCGCCGCGCGCAATTCGGCGAACTGGGCGATCGCCTATATGGCGGTGCTGCTCGGCGGCGGCTGCGCCACCTTGCTCAACGGGTTCTGGACCGGCGAGGAGATGGCCGAGGGGATCGATCTCGCCGATTGCCCGCTGGTCCTGGCCGACGCGGCGCGCGCCGACCGGCTCAAGGGGCTGCCGCACGGCGCCAGCGTGATCCGCTTCGACCATGAAGGCGCGCCGCTCGAAGCCTTTGCCGAACTGCTCTCGAAAGGCGGCGGCACCGACACGCCGTTGCCCTCCATGGGGTCAGAGGATCTCGCCTCGCTGCTCTACACCTCCGGTTCGACCGGGCACGCCAAGGGTGTCTTCTGCAACCACCGCGCGGTGGTGCAGGCGACATACAACTTCGCAACGCAAACGCTGATGGTGCTCGGCGCGATGACCGAGGCAGGCGAAGCGCCGAAGTTTCCGCCTGCCGCGCTGGTCGCGGTTCCACTGTTCCATGTGACCGGCAAAGTGCCGCTGTTCCTGCAAAGCTTCATCCTTGGCCGCAAGCTGGTGATGATGCCGCGCTGGGAGCCGGTCGAGGCGATGCGGCTGATCGAGGCCGAGCGCGTGACCTATTTCGTCGGCGTGCCGCTGATGAGCCACGAAGTGGCGACCCATCCGCGGCGCGCCGAATTCGACCTTTCGAGCTGCGCGACGGTCGCCGCCGGCGGCTCGCCCCGCCCGCCCGAGCACGTCTCGGTGATCCGCGCGGCCATCCCCAGCGCCTATCCGGTGATCGGCTACGGCCTGACCGAGACAAACGCGGTCGGCTGCGGCAACTTCAACGCCAACTATCTCGCCAGGCCGGCCAGCACCGGGCGCGCCAGCCCGCCGCTGGTCGAGCTCGCGATCCTCGACGATGATGGTGCAAGGGTGCCCGTCGGCGAGCCGGGGGAAGTGGCGATCCGCAGTATCTGCAACTTCCTCGGTTACTGGAACGATGCCGAGGCATCGGTCAAAGTCATGACCGCGGACGGCTTCTTCCGCACCGGTGACATCGGCTACCTCGACGAGGACGGCTACCTGTTCATTGTCGACCGCAAGAAGGAGATCATCATTCGCGGCGGCGAGAACATCGCTTGCTCGGAAGTCGAGCTGGCGCTCTACGGCCATCCGGACGTCGCCGAATGCGCAGTGTTCCCGCTGCCCGACGCGCGGTTCGGCGAAGTGCCCGGGGCCGTTTATTTCGCGCGCGACGGCAGCGGCCTGGACGAGGAAGCCTTGCGCCAGTTCCTCGCCGGACGGCTCGCGCCGTTCAAGTTGCCCGCGCGGCTGTGGCGCACCGACGAGCCGCTCCCGCGCCTTGGCAGCGAGAAGGTGGACAAGGTCGCTTTGCGCGAGCGCTATTCGGCCCTATCTTCCGGCGCGTGAGCGCAATCCGCATTTCCGACCAGCGCGCCGTGATCGACCGGCGCGCCCTGGCCCAGGCCGTGGCCGCCGCCGTCGCCGCGAAGGGCGCAGCCAACAGCCGCCCGGCGGTGCTCGGGCTGCTGCGAGAAGCGCTCGACAAGGGCCGGGGCGAACTGGCCCGCCGGCTGGCCGAGAAGCCTTCCGCCGGACACGAATGCACCGCGGGGCACGCGTTCCTGATCGATCAGCTGATCCGCGTGCTTTACGATCATGTCACCGCGGACATCCACCCGCCGGGCATCCGCTCGTCCGGAGAGCGGCTCACACTGCTCGCGGTCGGCGGTTACGGCCGCGCCGAGATGGCACCCTATTCGGACGTCGATATCGCCTTCCTGACGCCCGGCAAGCAGACCGCCTGGTGCGAACAGGCGATCGAGGCGATGCTCTATTTCCTGTGGGACCTGGGGTTGAAGGTCGGCCATTCGAGCCGCTCGGTCGACGAAACCATCCGCATGGCCAAGAGCGACCTCACCATCCGTACCGCGCTGCTCGAAGGGCGCTACCTGTGGGGCGACCAGGAGCTGAACGAGATCGCCGCGAAGCGCTTCTGGACCGAGGTGGTCAGCGGCACCGAGCGCCAGTTCGTCGCTGAGAAGCTCGTCGAGCGCAACGCCCGGCACAAGCGGATGGGCGACAGCCGCTATGTCGTCGAGCCGAACGTCAAGGAAGGCAAGGGCGGGTTGCGCGATCTGCAGACGCTGTACTGGATCGGCAAGTACATCCACCGCGTGAAGACCGCCGCCGATCTTGTGGACGAAGGGCTGTTCACGGGCCCCGAATATCGCGCGTTCCGCCGCGCCGAAGGCTTCCTGCTCGCGGTCCGCTGCCACCTGCACCTGATCACCGGCCGGGCCGAGGACCGCCTGACGTTCGACGTCCAGCGCGAGGTCGCCCGGCGGATGAACTTCGCCGAGCGCCCGGGCAAGAGCGCGGTCGAACGCTTCATGCAGTTCTACTTCATGCAGGCGACCCGCGTGGGCAGCCTGACCGGCGTGTTCCTTGCCCACATCGATGATGAACTGGCGAGCAAGACCCGGCGCCGCGGCCTGCTGGCCACCTGGCGTCCGCGGCGCCGCGAGCTGAAGGGCTACCTCGTGGAAGGCGGGCGCATCGCCGCCCCGGGCGACAAGTGGTTCCAGGACGATCCGGTGCGGCTGGTCGAGATCTTCCAGCTCGCCGAAGCAGAATGCCTCGAGATCCATCCCGAGACCATGCGCATGGCGGCGCGCGACGTGAAGGCGATCGATGCCGGCGTGCGCAACGATCCGCGCGCCAACGCGCTGTTCATGAAGGTGCTGGCCGGACGCAACGATCCCGAGACCGCGCTGCGGTGGATGAACGAGGCGGGGGTGTTCGGCCGCTTCGTGCCCGATTTCGGCCGGGTCAACGCGCAGATGCAATTCGACATGTACCACCACTACACGGTCGACGAGCACACCATCCGGGCGATCGGCTTGCTCGCCAAGATCGAGCGCGGCGAGCTGGCCGAAGACCATCCCATCGCCGCCGAGATCATGCACCTGATCGGCTCGCGCGATGCGCTCTACGTCTCGGTGCTGCTGCACGACATCGCCAAGGGGCGCGGCGGCGACCATTCGGTGCTCGGCGCGGAAATCGCGATGGAGCTGTGCCCGCGGCTGGGCCTCAGCGAGAGCGAGACCGAGCTTGTCGCCTGGCTGGTGCGCTATCACCTGCTGATGAGCGCGACCGCGTTCAAGCGCGATCTCGCCGATACCAAGACGATCGCCGATTTCGTGGGCGAGGTGCAAAGCCTCGAGCGGCTGCGGCTGCTGATGCTGCTGACCACGGTCGATATCCGCGCGGTTGGCCCCGGGATCTGGAACAGCTGGAAGCGGCAATTGCTCGGGGAGCTTTACGAAGCGGCCGAGGAGAACCTGCGCCTGGGCCACAAGGCGCATGGGCGAGCGGAGCGGGTGGCCCTGAAGAAAACCCGTGTGCGCGAGCTGCTCGGTGACGAGGGCGACCTGATCGAGCGCCTCGCCGACCGCTTCAGCGATGCGTACTGGATCGCCGAGCCCGAGGACATCATCGCCCTCAACCTAGCCCACTACGACGAAGCCCGGGCGCACGAGCACCGGCTGGCGATCAATTGCCACTATTATCCGGCGCGCGGCGCGACGCTGGTGACGGTGGTGGGCGACGACCACCCGGGCTTGTTCTACCGCATCGCCGGGGCGATCCATCTCGCCGGTGGCAACATCATCGACGCACGCATCCACACCAATCGCGTCGGCAAGGCGGTCGACAACTTCCTCGTGCAGGACCCGCTCGGCCGTCCATTCAGCGAGGCGGCGCAGATCGAGCGGCTCGAGCGTTCGATCGAGGATTCGCTCGCCAACCGCATCGAACTGGTGCCGCAGCTCGCCAAGCGTCCGCTGGCGCGCAACCGCGCCGACAGCTTCGAGGTGCGCCCGCGAGTTGGGTTCGACAACAAGGCGAGCAACCGATTCACCGTGATCGAGGTCAGCGCGCGCGACCGGCCTGCGCTGCTCAACCGCCTCGCCCGGTCGCTGTTCGAATGCCGCCTGATGGTGAACTCGGCGCACATCACCCACTATGGCGAGCGTGCCGCGGACACCTTCTACGTTACCGACCTGACCGGCGGGAAGGTGACCTCGAAGGACCGGCTGGCGAAGATCGAAGAATCGCTGCTCGAAGCCGCAAGCGACCACACTTTCGCGGAGGCGGTGAAGGAGACCGCTTGACCAGCGGCCACTCCGCTCAGCGTCTGCGTGCCACCCCTCGTCGCTCGGGCGGCACGGGCCCCTTTAGGTTAACCGCGCAGACAGGCAGGGCTGCTGATCGCGCGTAATGCGCACTCGCGTGGGGTAAAACGGGTCAATTTAATGACATTCATGGGATTCTTCCCTTTTCGCGCGGCCGATCTCGCGATCGATCTCGGTACCGCCAATACGGTCGTGTTTCTCAAGGGCCACGGCATCGTCCTGGCCGAGCCGTCGGTGGTGACGCTCGAAACGGTCGCCGGGGTGCGCCGCGTGCGCGCGGTGGGCGACGACGCCAAGCTGATGCTCGGCAGGACGCCGGACAACATCGTCACCGTCCGGCCGCTGCGGCACGGGGTGATCGCCGACCTCGAAGTCGCCGAGCAGATGATCAAGCACTTCATCAACAAGGCCAAGACCAACGCGGGGGTGCGCCTGCGCGGAAGCCCGGAGATCGTGCTGTGCGTGCCGTCCGGCGCGACGGTGGTCGAACGCCGGGCGATCCGCGACGCGGCGAGCAACGCCGGCGCGCGCAAGGTGTGGCTTATCGACGAGCCGATGGCCGCGGCGATCGGCGCCGATCTTCCGGTCACCCGCCCGATCGGCTCGATGGTAGTCGATATCGGCGGCGGCTCGACCGAGGTCGGCGTGCTGTCCGTCGGCGGGCTGGTGGTGACGCTGTCGCTGCGGGTCGGCGGCGACCAGATGGACGATGCCATCGCCGCGCACGTGCGGCGCACTCATAACCTGGTGATCGGCGAAGCGACCGCTGAGCGGATCAAGTTCGAAATCGGCGCGGCGACGCTCAGCAGCGAGCCGCGCACGGCACGCGTCCGCGGCCGCGACGTCGTCCGCGGCGTGCCGACCGAACGACACATCGGCGAAGCGGAAATCGTAGAGGCGTTGTCCGAGACGGTCGGCCAGATCGTCGAAGCCGTGCGCCGGGCGCTCGAGATCACCGCGCCGGAGATCGCCGCCGATATCATCGAGGGCGGCATCGTCCTGACCGGCGGCGGTGCGCTGCTCGCCGGGCTCGACACCTTGCTCAGCGAAGCCACCGGCCTTCCGGTCGTCACGGCGGAAGATCCCCTGAACTGCGTTGCCAAGGGCGCCGGCCGGGCGCTCGAGGACCTCGAATACCGCGGCGTGCTGCACACGGTTTAACGCGCCCCTCCTCTTCAGAGGAGGGGGCTTTAGGCCCGCTCTCCAAACAATGCCGTGCCCACCCGCACATGCGTCGCGCCGAGCATGATGGCGGTTTCGAAATCGCCGCTCATACCCATCGAGCGCGCCTCCAAGCCGTGATCGCGGGCGAGCTTGTCGAGCAGGGCGAAGAAGGGTGCGGGCTCGATCTCCAGCGGGGGAACGCACATCAGGCCGATCACCGGCAGTTCGGCCGCGCGCGCTTCGGCTAGCAGCGCGGGCAGGTCGGGAATCGCAACGCCGCCCTTCTGCTCCTCCGCGCCGATGTTGACCTGCACGAAGCACGGAACCTGCCGTCCCGCCTTGTCCATCGCCTTCGCCAGCGCGCCTACGAGGCTAGGCCGGTCGAGCGAATGGATGCAATCGAACAGCGCGACCGCTTCGTCGGCCTTGTTCGATTGCAGCTGGCCGACGAGGTGCAGTTCGATTCCCGCATGCCGCTCGCGCAGCGCGGGCCATTTGGCTTGCGCTTCCTGCACCCGGTTCTCGCCGAACGCCCGCTGGCCGGCGGCTATCAGCGGTTCGATTGTTTCGGCGTCGTGCGTCTTGCTGACCGCGATCAGCGCGATCTCTTCGGGCTCGCGCCGGGCGATGCTGGCGGTGTGAGCGATGCGGTCGCGGACGGCGGCGAGGCGAGAGGCTGCGTTCTCCATCGTGCGGCGCTATAGCGCGGGCGTGTCCCGTGGCCAGCCTCTCCCCTCCCTTTGGTTGATCTCCGACGCGCGCAACGATGCCGCGCTCGATGAGGCCTTGGCGCGGCTGCCGCGCGGATCTGGGTTCGTCTATCGCCACTACCACTTGCCCGATGCCGAACGGATCGCGCGTTACAGCGCACTCGAACGACTCGCTCGTGCCCGCGATCACCTCGTGGTCCTTGCCGACAGCGCGCTGACCGCGCTCGAATGGGGCGCGGACGGATATTACGGCGCGCCGCTCGCCCTTACGCCTCGCCGCGACGGGCTGCTGGCGATCGCGACCGTGCATGGCGTGCGCGAGATCGGCCAGGCCAACCGCGCCGGCGCGGACGCGGCGATGCTCTCACCTGTATTCGCGAGCCGCTCGCATCCCGGCGCGGCCGCGCTGGGGCCGCTCAGGTTCCGCCAGCTGGCCAGCTTTGCGCGCATGCCTGTCATCGCCCTCGGCGGCATGGACCAGCGCGGCGCCGACCGGCTGCAATGGCCGTGGTGGGCTGCGATCGACGGTTTATCGTAAGAACGAACGGGGAATCTTGACCGCGAGTCCCCCCTCTGCGACTCTCGCGCGCGAGACGAGAAGGGGACGCGAGTGATGGCGACAAGGGCGCTCAAGCCCCAGCCGGCCGATTGGCGCGCGGCGTTTCGCCGTTCGCTGCGCCGCGCCCTGCAGCTCTCTGGCGCCGTCTTGCTGTTCGCGACCCTCCTGTTCCTCGCGGTGGCGCTCGCCACTTATCACCAGACCGATCCCTCGCCCTCGACCGCCGCCGACGACGTCGTGGCCAACTGGATGGGCCGCCCGGGTGCGTGGGCGGCCGAGCGCGCGCTGCTGCTGTTCGGCCCCATCGCGGTGCTGCTGCTGCCGCTGCTCTATGCCTTCGCCCACAAGCTGTGGCGCGATGCCGAAGACGAGGAAAGCCTTGCCCCCGGCAAATGGTGGCGCACCTCGCTCAAGCTGCTGGTGGCGATGGTGCTGCTGTGCACGGTGACCCAGCTGACGCTTGGCGCGCCGGGCTGGGACCTGCCGGCCTCGATCGGCGGGCTTACCGGTATTCTCGGCGGCAAGGGGGTCGAGGCGCTCGCTTCGTTGCTTCCCGAAGGCATCCAGGGCTGGGGCGTGCTCGGCGTGGCGCTGGTGTGCCTCGGCGGGGGCATCGCGCTGACCTTGCGCGTGTTCGCGTTCGATTGGGCGCAACTGTTCACCTTGCCGCGCTTGTTCAGACGCCCCGCGCGGCTTGCCGATTCGGACTTGCCGTTCCTGCCACGCGCGGGCCGGGCCAAGCGCGCCGGGGAGCCGCTCGAACTGGCAGGGAATCCCGACCGCAAGCCGCCCGAGATCAGCGACCCGACCATGCCGCCGCGCCCGGCCAAGGCCCCCACCAAGGCCAAGCAGGCGGACATGTTCGCCGACTACCGGTTGCCGAGCCTCGACCTGCTCGCCGATCCGCCAGCCAACGCCCAGCCGAAGATCGACAAGCTGGCCTTGGAGCGCAACGCGCGGCTGCTCGAGAACGTGCTCGACGATTTCAACGTGAAGGGTGAGATCACCGCGGTTCGCACCGGCCCGGTGGTGACGATGTACGAGCTGGAGCCTGCGCCGGGCATCAAGGCCAGCCGGGTGATCGGCCTCGCCGAAGACATCGCCCGCAACATGAGCGCGATCAGCGCGCGCGTCTCGTCGATCCCGGGCAAGACGGTGATGGGCATCGAGCTGCCCAACGCGGACCGCCAGACGGTCGCGCTCAAGGAGCTGATGTCGAGCGAGGCATTCGTCGACAACAAGGGCAACCTGCCGATCATCCTCGGCAAGGATATCGCGGGCGGCCCGGTCGTCGCCGATCTCGCCGCGATGCCGCACCTGCTGGTCGCGGGCACCACCGGCTCGGGCAAGTCGGTCGGGCT
>CAYNXB010000097.1:0-8350 GCA_964401045.1 uncultured Sphingomonadaceae bacterium
GGTGCGTGGTGGACAGGGGTGGATTCGAACCACCGTACGCTCTCGCGGGCAGATTTACAGTCTGCTGCCATTAACCACTCGGCCACCTGTCCACGCGCATTTGCCGAAGCATGCCGGAAGGCGATTTTTTCCACCGCCGCGTTGGCGCCCCGAGGGGAGCCGTCCGGCCGAGAGGCGGACCCCATGGCGAAGCAGCGCTTGCCTGTCAATGGGCGCGCTGGCAGGGCGTCCGCCACGATGAGCAAAGGCAACAAACGAGCATTGCGCGGACGCGCGGGGCGCATGCAAGGCGGGCGCGGCAGTGGCCGCGGCAGCGCGGGTCAGGTGCGGCTGTGGGGCCGCCACGCGGTGGAGGCGGCGCTCAACAACGCAGACCGCCAGCATCACAAGCTGTGGGCGACCCGCGAAGGCATCGCCTCCCTCGATGGGGAGCTGCCGGCGGACTTCCCGATCGAATATGCCGACGTTGCCGATCTCGGCCGGCTGGTGGCACGCGACGCACCGCACCAGGGCCTCGTGCTCGAATGCTCTCCCCTGCCCGAGCTGCATCTCGACGAGGTACTCACCGGAGATGCCGCGCGGCCGCTGGTGGTGCTCGACCAGGTAACCGATCCGCACAACCTCGGCGCGATCATGCGCTCCGCCGCGGCATTCGATGCCGCGGCGATCGTCACGCAGGACCGGCACGCGCCGCCGGAATCCGGCACCGTCGCCAAGGCCGCCTCGGGCGGGCTTGAGGTGGTGCCGTGGGTGCGCGTGGTGAACCTGTCGCGCGCTCTGGAGGAGATCGCGGAGGCCGGCTACTGGCGCATCGGGCTCGACGGCGAGGCTGACGCGACACTCGCCGAAGCGCTCACCAGCGGGCCGGTGGCACTGGTGCTGGGGGCGGAGGGCGAAGGCATCCGCCAGAATGTCAGGGCGCACTGCGACGCGCTTGCGCGCCTGCCGATTGGTAACGCGATGGAAAGCCTTAATGTATCGAATGCGGCAGCTATCGCGCTTTATGCGGCGGCGATGCGTAACTAGGACCGCGCCAGGGGGGCACATGGGGATGATCGACAGATGGCGCCGGTGCGCCGCCGTGGGCCTGGCGATCGGGATAGCCGCGTTGCTCTCCGCGTGCTTTCTGGCGCCGGGCAAATTCGACGCGCGGCTCGACCTCAAGCGCGACGGCACCTTCCACTTCGCATACAGCGGCCAGATCTACCTTCTGGCACTGAGCAAGCTTGCCGACGTCGCCAACAAGGCGGAGGCCGGCAGTGGCGAGTTCATCGCCCAGCCGTGCTACCAGGAGGAAGAGTTCGAGGAGCGCTCCTGCACCAGCGAGGAGATCGAGCAGCAGCGGAAGGACTGGGAAACGGCGCGCACCGAGAAGCTCGCCAGCGCCGACAAGGAGACTGCGGCGATGCGCGCGCTGCTCGGCGGGATCGACCCGGCCGATCCGGCGGCAGCGCAGGAGCTGACCGAGCGGCTGCGGCGGCAGGAAGGCTGGCGCAAGGTCGAATACAAGGGCGACGGGCTGTTCGATGTGGACTTCGCGATCGACAGCACGCTCTCGCACGATTTCGCGTTCCCCACTTTCGAACGCTTTCCGATGGGCAACTTCTTCGTCATGGCCAACCTGCGCTCCGGCAATGTGGTGCGCATCGACGCCCCAGCATTTGCGGCACAGGGCGCTGGCAACCCGTTCCAGGGGATGATGAGCGGGATGGCGGGCGCGATGGGCGCGTTCGCCGACGACAAGGATAGCGACGGCCTTCCGCTGATCCCCGAGATGGAGGGCACCTTCACCGTGGTTACCGACGGCGATATCCTCGCCAACAACACCGACGAAGGGCCGGTCGAAGGTCCCGGCGGCAAGATGCTGACGTGGAAGGTCAACAAGCGCACGTCCTCGCCACCGACGGCGCTGATCCAGCTCGCGCAATAGAAAGGGCCGCCCCGAGGGACGGCCCTTTTTCGACTGACAGTCGATGAGTTAGTTGCAGGAATCCTTGAGGCCCTTGCCGGCCTTGAACTTAGGCTGGGTCGATGCCTTGATCGTCATCGGCTCGCCAGTGCGCGGGTTGCGCCCGGTCGAAGCCTTGCGCTTGGCGGTCGAGAAGGTGCCAAAACCCACCAACCGCACTTCGTCGCCCTTCTTGAGCGCCGCAGTAATCGAATCGAACACCCCTTCGACAGCTTTGGTCGCATCGCTCCGCGACAGACCGCTGGTATCTGCGACCGCGCCGATCAGTTCGTTCTTGTTCATGAATTCCCCCAATGCTCGAAATGTCTCGCCGGGCGATCAGAATCGTCCCCGAACTGCGCGCGAATTGACCGACTTTTGCACAGACTGTCTAGGGCAAAACGCCGTTAACGGCCGCCACTTGCGGCCAATCGCGGGACAGCGGCGGCGAATCCGTTCAGTGGGCGGTACGCGCGGGCGTGTCCGCGCCTCGTTCCGGCACGGGCGGCTGGCTTGCGAGGTCGTCGGCTTCCGTCCATTCGATGGGCACCGGCATGCTGGTCAGAGCATGTTCGAGCACCTGGTCGACGTGGCTCACCGCGATGATCTCGAGGCCTTCGGTGACGTTGGCCGGTATCTCGGCCAGGTCCTTCCGGTTCTCCTCGGGGATCAGTACCGTCTTGATCCCGCCGCGCAGCGCAGCGAGCAGCTTTTCCTTGAGCCCGCCGATCGGCAGCACCCGGCCGCGCAGCGTAACCTCGCCAGTCATCGCAACGTCCGGCCGCACGGTAATGCCGGTCAGGGTCGAGACGATCGAAGTGACCATGCCCACGCCGGCCGACGGGCCGTCCTTCGGCACCGCGCCCTCGGGCAAGTGGATGTGCACGTTCTTGCGCTGGAACAGCGACGGCTTGATACCATAGGCAGGCGCGCGCGCCTTCACGAAGCTGAACGCCGCGGCGATGCTCTCGGTCATCACCTCGCCCAGCTTGCCGGTGGTCTTGACCTCGCCCTTGCCTGGCGTGGTCACGCTTTCGATGGTCAGCAACTGGCCACCCACTTCGGTCCAAGCGAGCCCGGTCACCGCGCCGACTTGGGCCTCTTCCTCGCCCATGTCGTGACGGAACTTCTGCACGCCGGCGAACTCGCCAAGATTATCCGGCGTTATGACCACGCTGGCCACTTTCTTCTCGAGAATCTGACGCAAGACCTTGCGCGCCAGCCGCGCGATCTCGCGCTCGAGCGTGCGTACGCCCGCCTCGCGGGTGTAATGGCGGATCAGCGCGCGCAGGCCGTCCTCGGTCAGCTCGAATTCGCCCGGCTTGAGGCCATGCGCCTCGACCTGCTTGGCGATCAGGTGACGCTGCGCGATCTCGACCTTCTCATCCTCGGTGTAGCCTTCGAGGCGGATGATCTCCATCCGGTCGAGCAGCGGCTGCGGCAGGTTGAGCGTGTTCGCGGTGGTCACGAACATGATGTCGGAAAGGTCGATGTCGAGCTCCAGGTAATGGTCCTGGAACTTCGAGTTCTGCTCAGGGTCGAGCACCTCGAGCAGCGCGCTCGCCGGATCGCCGCGGAAATCCTGACCCAGCTTGTCGATCTCATCGAGCAGGAACAACGGGTTGCTGGTCCCGGCCTTCTTCAGGTTGGTGACGATCTTGCCCGGCAGCGATCCGATGTAGGTGCGGCGGTGACCGCGGATCTCGGCTTCGTCGCGCACGCCGCCAAGCGACTGGCGGATGAACTCGCGGCCCGTGGCACGCGCGATCGACTTGCCGAGGCTGGTCTTGCCCACGCCCGGCGGGCCAACCAGGCACAGGATCGGACCCTTGAGCTTGTTGGTGCGCGCCTGCACCGCGAGGTATTCGACGATCCGGTCTTTGACCTTCTCAAGCGCGTAGTGGTCCTCGTCGAGCACCTGCTGCGCGACGGCAATGTCTTTCTTGAGCCGGCTCTTCTTGCCCCATGGCAACCCGAGCAGCACGTCGAGATAATTGCGGATGACGGTCGCCTCGGCGCTCATCGGCTGCATGTTCTTGAGCTTCTTGAGCTCGCCGGTGGCCTTTTCGCGCGCCTCCTTCGACAGCTTGAGACTGTGGATTTTCTCCTGCAGCTCGGCAAGCTCGTTGCCTTCCTCGCCGTCGCCGCCGAGCTCGGACTGGATCGCCTTCAACTGTTCGTTGAGGTAATATTCGCGCTGGGTCTTCTCCATCTGGCGCTTCACGCGGCCGCGGATCTTGCGCTCGACCTGCAACACGGAGAGTTCCCCCTCCATGAATGAATAGACCATCTCCATCCGCTTGAGCGGATCGGCCTCGGTCAGCAGCGCCTGCTTGTCGGCGACCTTGGCCTGCAGGTTCGATGCGACCGTGTCGGCCAGGTGGCCGGCGTCGTCGATATCGGCCAGTTCCTTGTCGAGCTCTTCGGGCAGCTTCTTGTTGAGCTTGGCGTATTCGCCGAACTGCTCGACCACGCTGCGCATCATCGCCGCGACTTCGGTTCCCCCAGCAGTCTCGGGCTCGACGATCTCCACCTGGGCGACGACGAAATCGCGCTCCTCACGCAGCCGCTCGAGACGGGCGCGAGCGACGCCTTCGACCAGCACGCGCACGGTGCCATCGGGCAGCTTGAGCAGCTGCAACACCTGGGCGACCACGCCCATGTCATACAGATCGTCGCGCTCCGGATCGTCGCACCCGGGATCGAGCTGCGCGAGCAGGAACACGTCCTTGCTCCCTTCCATCGCCGCTTCGAGCGCGGCGACCGATTTATCGCGTCCGACGAACAGCGGGACGACGTGGGTCGGGAACACGACAATGTCGCGCAGGGGAAGAAGAGGATAAAGGCTCATAAGCTAGACAACCTGTTCAGCGGGGCTTGGGGTCCGGCCCCGCGCCCGATTTCTTGCAGGCAATATGGGAACAGCGCGCCATTCCCGCAATCCGCGGCTTCGTCCCAGTTGTGGATGCCGATCGAGGTCGTTCGCCAGATCCAACGAAAGTGACAGGTGTGACACGGTCCTGAAGAAGAAAAATTCCGGCCCGCTCGCTCACCGCGAAAGGCACGATTTCAGAAGGGTGAGGCGATGCATGACGCCATGCCTAACCGGATCGAGGCGTGTAGGACAGTCCGGGAACGAACCCGGCCGGCAGCGGATTGAATCGGCAACTCTGTCAAAAGGAGAACTGCCATGTACGGTTGGGCATTCACGCTCGCGATCATTGCGGTGATCGCCGCCATCCTCGGCTTTGGCGGCATCGCTCACGGGCTTGCCAGCATCGCCACGGTGATCTTCGTCATCGCGCTGATCGGAACGGTGATCTTCCTGTTCCTTGGCTGGAAAGCGGCAAAGACGATCGTCGACTGACCCGGCGGGGCGGTCATTCGAACAGGCTGCGCCAAGGTCGCAAATGTGCCGCCTGCCATCACGGTGGCCGCCCCCAACCCTTCCAATCCAGATAACCTTACAAGCCCCCTTCCCATGCTCCGTTGGTAGCGCTATCATTTGCGAATCGCGGGTCTTTGGGGGGATCGGGGCATGTCCCCATCGGAACTTAGCGTAATCGTTTTCATCGAGTTGTTCGCGATCGTTCTCGCGGCCCGCGTGGTAGGCTGGATCGGCAAAAAATTCCTCGGCCAGCCGCAAGTCGTCGGGGAGATGATCGCAGGCGTGGTGCTGGGCCCCTCGTTGTTCGGACTGATTGCGCCGGACCTGCAAGCAGCATTGTTCCCCCCTGAGGCGCGGTCAGTGCTCTACGTCGGCGCGCAGCTCGGCGTCGGGCTTTACATGTTCCTCGTCGGACTTGGCTTTGACAAGGCCCACTTCCGCTCCAACATCGCAAGCGGCAGCGCGATCTCGTTCGCGGGCGTTCTCGCCCCCTTCCTGCTCGGCGCTCTCATGACACCCTGGCTGATGAGCGAGGGGCTGTTCTCGGACAAGCTTGGCCTGATGCCGTCCGTCCTGTTCATCGGCGCGTGCATTTCGATCACCGCATTTCCCATGCTCGCCCGGATCATCCACGAACGCGGTCTGTCGAACTCGCCGCTCGGCTCGCTTTCGCTTGCGGCGGGGGCGATCGGCGACGCGGCGGCCTGGATAATCCTCGCCGTGGTGCTCGCCACGTTCGGGGCGGGAATGGGGATTGCGGTGAAGGCGATCGCTTGCGCCAGCGCATTCGCGGTGCTGATGATCGGGGTCGGCCCGCGGCTGTTCGCCGGCCTGGGCCGTGCGGCGGAGCGAAAGGGCGAGGTCGATTTCAGCCTGCTCGCCACGGTGCTCATGCTGTTCCTGCTTTCCGCCTGCGCGATGGACTGGGCGGGCATGCATGCGGTGTTCGGCGGCTTCCTGCTGGGTACGGCGATGCCCCGCGGCCTGCTGACGCGGGAGCTGAGGGCCAAGCTCGAGCCGATCACGGTCGTGCTGCTGCTGCCGATGTTCTTCACTTACTCGGGGCTCAACACCAAACTCGACGTAATGGCGGATCCTGCCCTGCTGGGGGCCGGAGCGGCCATCCTTGCGGCTTCGGTGCTGGCGAAGTTCGGGGCCTGCTGGGCCGCCGCGCGGCTCACCGGGCAGGATAACCCGACCGCGCTCGGCATCGGGGCGCTGATGAACGCGCGCGGGTTGATGGAGCTGATCCTGATCAACATCGGGCTTCAACGCGGGCTGATCGGCGTACCGCTGTTCTCGATCCTGGTGCTGATGGCCGTGCTGACAACGCTGATGGCCTCGCCGCTGTTCGAGCTCGTCTATGGCCGCAAGGCGCGCCAGCGCGGCGAGCTGGGACAGCTGAAGGACGTGGTGGAAGGTGACGGGCCGGTGGCGACCCCGGGCCAGGCCGCCACCTGACCCGGCTCGCACGCGCCGTTACATTCCGGGCAGGTTAAAACCCGGCGGCAGGCCGAGGCCCTGCTGCATCCTGCCCATTTCCTCTCCGGCCTTGGCATCGGCCTTGGCGCGCGCATCATTGAACGCGGCCGCGACGAGATCCTCGAGCATCTGCTTGTCTTCGGGCACGATCAGGCTGTCGTCGATCGCCACGCCGAGGATGCGGCCCTTGGCAGTGGCGCGGATTTTGACCAGCCCGCCGCCGGCGACGCCCTCGACCTCGACCGAGTCGAGCTTCACCTGGGCCTCGTTCATCTGCTGCTGAATCTTCTCGGCTGCCTGCTGGGCGGCCTTGAGCATCTCTTCCATCGATTGCATCGTACTTCCTCTTGGACGTTAGGCGCGCTTGCCTTCCGCTTCGTCGACCAGCTCGGCGTTGGGAAACGCCTCGAACGCCGCTTCGACCAACGGATGGCTGCGCAATGCGGCTTCGGCCGCGGCGTCGGCCGCCTGCTCCTGTTCGACCAGCGAGAGGGAGCCGCCTTCGGCGACCTCCTCGACCTGCCAGCGGGTGCCGGTCGCCGCGAGCAGCGCGTCGCGTAGCTGCGGGCCGATCTCGCCGGAGAACTGCCGATCACGCGAAAAGCGCAGCAGGCCGTGCGAAAGTTCCACGATACGGAGCTGCATGCGCATCAGCGTCGCAGCGAGCGGCTGACCGGCATGCTCGACCCGGTCGACCAGCGAGGCCCAGTCGAGCGCTGCGGTTTCCGGCGCAGGGGGAGCGGAACCGCCGTTCGCATGGGGTGCTGGCGCGGCGGCAATGCGTTCTTCGAGGCGTTTCGCCAGCTCACCGGGATCGGGCATGTCCGCGGCGTGCATCACACGCAGCAGCGCCATCTGCGCCGCGACCAGCGGATCGGGCGCGGTGCGCACTTCGTCATGGCCTTTGAGCAGGAGCTGCCACAGGCGATGGAGCTGCCCCGGCGAAAGCCGCGCGGCCCACAGCTCGATCGCCTCGCGTTCCTCGGCGGTCGGTGCTACCGCGCCGCTGCGGCCGACTTGCGCGACGGTGGCGCGATGCGTGAAATCCATCAGCGAGCGCATCAGCGCGAGCGGCTCGACGCCGAGCGCATATTGCTTCTCGACCCCGTCGATCAGCGCCGCCGCATCGCCTTCGAGCAGCGCGGCGAACAACCGCCGCTGCGCGCCCTTGTCAGCGAGTCCCAGCATGTCGCGCACGCGATCGGCAGTAACGTTTCCGCCTGCCTCGAGGTCGGCGTGGGCAATCGCCTGGTCGAGGATCGAGAGGCCGTCGCGAACGGAGCCTTCGGCGGCGCCGGCAATCAGCGCAAGCGCCTCGTCGTCCGCCTCGACCTCCTCGGCGCGGCAGATGCCGGCGAAGTGCGTTTGCAGCAGCTCGGTGGGAATACGGCGCAAGTCGAAGCGCTGGCAGCGGCTGAGCACCGTGACCGGGAGCTTGTCGACTTCGGTGGTGGCGAACAGGAACTTCACATGCGCAGGCGGCTCCTCAAGTGTCTTCAGCAAGGCATTGAAAGCATTGCGAGACAGCATGT
>CAYNXB010000098.1:0-8170 GCA_964401045.1 uncultured Sphingomonadaceae bacterium
AATCCGGGGCTGCGCGCCGAGGAAGTCGAGCAGGTGCTCGACATCTTCTTCGAGGAAATCACCAAGCGCCTGGCCGAAGGCGGCCGCGTAGAACTGCGCGGCTTCGGGGCGTTCTCTACGAGGGAGCGCAAGGCGCGCCAGGGCCGCAACCCGCGCACCGGAGCGGCCGTGGAAGTGCCCGAGAAGCGGGTGCCCTACTTCAAGCCCGGCAAGGAAATGCGCGAGCGGCTCAACACCGTCTGAGCGCCGTTCTCGTTTATCGATAGCCCATCGCCGTGACCGAGCGGCTGCGCGGTCGCTTGCCGCGCGTCCTGCCCAAAAGATCTGCCCAAAGAGAAGGGGCGCGGATCCGAAGATCCGCGCCCCTTCCGTGGCGCGTATGCCGTGACGCGGATCAGAAGTTCCGCTTCACCGTCACCGCCCAGGTGCGCGGCAGGCCGGGCACGGCGGTCTGCGCGCCGAGCGACTTCGTAATGTCGCTGACGCTCAGGTAGTAGTATTTGTCGAACACGTTCTGCACTTCGAGCGACACGCGCCAATCGTCGTCGGCGGTGGTGTAGCTAAGCCGCGCATTGCCCAGGAACCGGCTGTCCACCTGGCTCCACGGGGTGTTCGTGGTCTCGGTGAAGATCTTCGAGCGGTACGAACCGTCGAAGCGGATGCCGACCGTGCCTGGCCCGACATCGGCATCGTACTGGATGCCAAAGCTGTAGGTCATCTTGGGCGTGTACGGGAAGGTCTCGTCACCGGTGAGACCGGCCGCAGCGACCGAAGCCTTGTCGTAGTTGATGTCGATGTAGCTCAGCGATCCATCGAGCGAGAGGCCGTCGACCGGATAGATCGTCGTCTCGAGCTCGAAGCCCTTTACCTTGGCCTTGCCCACGTTGGTCGGCCGGATGCACGGCGACGACGGGCACGCGGACAGGATGAAGATGATGTCCTGGTAGTCGTTGTAGAACGCAGCGCCGTTGAGGCGGACGCGGCGATCGAAGAAGTCGCTCTTGAAACCGACTTCGTAGGTGATGATCGTCTCCGGATTGAACGGCTTGATCTGGTTGCACGGCGCCGTCGGGATCACGTGTCCGTTGGAGTCGAACTGGAACGGCCCGCACTCACCGGTCGAGGGACCGAAGAACGGCCGCGGGTTGACGCCGCCGCCCTTGTAGCCGGTCGCGATCGAGGCGTAGGCCAACAGCGAATCGGAGAAGCGGTAGTCGGTGACGATGCGCCAATCCCACCGCTTGCCCTTGAACGCGCCCGCGAGGTCGAAAATGCCGGACAGCAGGCAGTTCGGCTGGTTCCCGATTCCCGTCGGACCGGCCGGCGGGTTGCCGCCCGGGCCAGTGGGCAAGCCAAGGATGCCCTCGCAGACCGGCGGCAGGCCGGGCCCCGGAGCATTCACGCCCACAAACGGCACCGTGCCGTCCGGATTGCGGCGGAAGTAGGTATAGGTCTTCTCGTCCCACGAGCGGCGCAGGCCACCGGTGATAGACCACGCCTGGGTCGGGTGCAGGGTCGCGTTGACGAACAGCGCCTTCGAGGTCGAAGGCGTGGTGTCCGGGCCGTGGAGGAAGTCGATGCCGGCGTAGTTCAGGTCGACGCGCGCGGTATAGCTGCCGTCCTGATCCATGTAGAATCCGCCGACGGTGTATTCGAGCAGCCCGTTGCCGAATTCGCCGTTGAGGCGCAGCTCCTGGCTCCACGCGCGGTGGTCGAGGCGGTTGTCGAGCTGGGCGATCGGCACCGGCGAGGCGTCCTGGTCCTGCCCGAACTTGGTCGTGTATTCGCGCCAGGAGCCGATGTAATAGAGTTGCAGGCTGTCGGAGAGATCGACGGCCACGTTGCCGTGGATGCCCCAGCCGTTGAAGTCCTGGTTCTGCAGCGCGGCGTACGGCTTGAACGGCGACTGCGAGGTCGGCGCCGTTCCGTCGAGGAAGTTGGCGTAGCTGATGAACCGGCGGTCACCGCCATAGACGCTCGAGCTCAGCATATCGCAGCTGTACGGCCCGGCAGGCACGAAGCGGCAGTCGAACGGCACCGCGCTTCCATCGGTCCCGGGAAGCCATGCCGGCTGTCCGGGCCCTGCGCCCTGGGCTGGGAAAACGTGAGAATCCCCGGGTGACTGCGAAGGGGTGAACACCGGATTGCTGGCGCTCTGCGGCCGTCCCGCCGCGAGCAGCACGGTCGCGACAGGTTCATCGCGCTCATGCGTGTAGTCGCCCGAAAGGTTGACTTCGACCGTGTCCACCGGAACCCAGCGCAACGCAATGCGCCCGGCGCCGATCGACTGGCCGCCCTGCGTGCCGACCACCGGATAGGCGCCGCGCGCGTTGTTCGAAGGCACGACGTCGTCCGGATGGCTAAAGCCGTAGTCGAGCAGGTCGACATAGCCGTCACGCGCCTTGGCCACGCCGGAAACGCGAGCCGAGAGCTGGTCGTTGATGCGGAAGTCGGCCATGCCGCGCACTTCGATCCGGTTGTAGGAGCCGTAGGTCACTTGCATCGAGCCCGAACCGTCACCCTTGGGCTTGGCGCTGAACAGCTTGATCGCGCCGCCGATCGAGTTCTTGCCTGCGAGCGTGCCCTGCGGGCCGCGCAGGATCTCGATGCGGTCGAGGTCCATCAGGTCGAGCAGCGAGCTCGACAGCGTCGGGATGAAGACGTCGTCGACGTAGATGCCGACGCCGGGGTCCATCGCGTAGTTGAAGTCCGTCTGGCCGACGCCGCGGATGTAGGCGATCAGGCCCACGCCGCCGTTCTGCGGCTGGGGCGTCAGGGTGACGTTCGGCGCCTGCGCCGCGACTTGCGAGATATCGGTCTGGCCACGCGCGGCAAGCATTTCGGAATTGACCGCGGTGATCGCGATTGGCGTATCCTGCAGCTTCGCCTCACGGAATTCGGCCGTAACGATGATCTCGGTGTTACGTCCTGCTTCCTGCTGGGCGTCCACCGTACCGGTGGCGGCCGCTCCCGCGCCGTCCTGTGCGTCCTGTGCATGCGCCGGGGCGGCGAGCGCCACGGCGAGAGCGAACGAAGACGCAACTCCAATAGCTCTTAACTTCATCTGGCACCCTCCCAATGCCGGGCCTTTGGCTCCGGCGATTCACACACGACCCACGGTGGAAGGGCGCCGCTTGCGCGGTCCTTCCTTACGGATATGCATGGGGATCCGCGCGTTCGACGCGCAGGCGACACCTCTTCCCCTCTTCCGGGCAGAATATAGGTAAGTTGCCGCAGGGCAAAGTCATCGCGCAACGATCTGTGCGAATTGGATACGATTGTCGTAACGATGCAACAGTCGCTTGCGCACAGACGGTTCCGAAGACATGACGGGCGCGGGGACAGGCGTTGCTGGGAAACGCCGGGAGAGGGTCGCGATGAGCGGAAAAGCGCCACCTGTGAACGGGCCGGCCATCGCGCCACCCGCGCAAGGCACGGGATACGAGCTGCGCGTGGTGCTGCTGCTCGGCCTCGCGTTCGGCTTCGCCTACTTTGACCGCATGGCGCTGACCTTTCTGGCGCCGTTCGTGCAGCAGGACCTGGGCCTGAGCAATGAGCAGCTCGGCTGGGCCAATTCGGGTCTGTCCGCAACCTGGGCGCTGGGCGCGTTCCTGATTGGCCGGTGGTCGGACCTGATCGGGCGGCGCAAGCCCTTTCTGATCGGTGCGCTGGGGTTGTTTTCGGTTTGCTCCGTGCTGTCCGGCCTGGCCGACAGCTTCGAGACGCTGCTCGCATCGCGCATCGTCATGGGGATCGCAGAAGGGCCGTTCCTGCCGATCTGCCTGGCGATCGTCGCCGGCGCCACGCCATCCGGACGGCAGGCTCTCAATGCCGGGATCGTGCAGAACGTGTTCGGGCCCATCGTCGGCACGTCGCTGGCGTCCTACGCTCTGGTGCGGATCGCGGCCGCTTACGACTGGCACGCGGCGTTCTTCATCGCCGGCATTCCCGGCCTGATCCTCGCCGTCCTGATCTGGCGCTTCGTGGAGGAGCAGCCGGCCGCTGCGGCGGAGCGCGGGCCGGCGCGCCGCGCGTCGCTGTTTCCCGCAGGGCTGCTGGGGCATCGCAACATCTGGCTGTGCGCGCTGGTGAGCGTGGGTGCGGTCGGCTCGATCGTGGTCGGCTCGATCTTCATGCCGCTCTACCTCGACGGGCCGCGCGGATACGACGACCTGACCTGGAGCAACATCATGGCGGTGGTCGGCATTTGCCCGGCGGTGGGCGCGATCGTCATCGCGCTGCTGTCAGACCGCGTCGGCCGCAAGCCGCCGCTGATCGCGTTCGCCTGGCTGATGGCGCTCGCGCCGGCGGCGCTGCTGTGGTTCGACGGGCCGGTGGAAGTGCTCACGCTGCTGATGTTCGTCAGCTGGATGGGGCTTGGCACGTTTCCGCTGTTCATGGGCGTGATCCCGACCGAGACGGTCGGCCGCGCCCAGGCCGCGACCGCGATGGGCCTGGTGGTGATGGTCGGGGAGCTGACCGGCGGTGTGTTCGGGCCGCCGATAGCGGGGCGGCTGGCCGACAGCTACGGGCTCGACGTCGCACTCTACATCCAGGGCGGCCTGGCGCTGTTCGCCGGAACAATGGCGCTGTTCCTGCGTGAAACCAACCCGCGGGTGCTCGCGCGCCGCAATCCTGCTACCGCTGCCGCATGACCGAACGCAGCCAGGTAATCGTCGTTGGCGCGGGGCCCGTCGGGTTCCTCACCGCGCTGGGACTCGCCCGCCAGGGGATTGAAGTGACCGTGCTCGACAGCGAGCCGGCGGTGGTCACGAGCCCCCGGGCAGCGGTCTATTTCCACACCACCATCTCGATTCTCAACAAGCTTGGCCTTGCCGAGGATGCGCACCGCATCGGCCTCGCCTCGAGCGAGTTCATGATGCACTGGCCCGAAACTGGCGAGCGGGTTTCCTCGGACATGCGCGACGCGCTCGAGCCCGGGCAGGAATACGATCATAACCTGCATTTCGGGCAGCACATCCTGGCCGAGCTGGTGATGGAGCACCTCGCCCGCCTGCCCAACACCCGGGTGCTTTGGAGCCACAAGGTCACCGCGCTCACGCAGGATGCCGACAGCGTGCGCCTGACGATCGAGACGCCGGAAGGCGACGAAACCTTCGAGGCCGATTGGGTGATCGGCACGGATGGCGCCCGCTCGACCATGCGGGGGCTGCTCGGGCTCGAGTTCGAGGGCATCACCTGGCCCGACCGGTTCGTCGCGACCAACATCGAGTATCCATTCCGCGACTTCGGCTTCGCGAATGCCAACATGGTGGTCGACCCGGACAACTGGGCGGTGATCGGCCGGCTCGGGCGCGAGAACCTGTGGCGCGTGACTTATGGCGAGGATGCAAGCCTTGACGAGGCGACGATCCTTGAGCGGTTGCCTGAACGGTTCGCGCAAATCCTGCCCGATCCTTCTGTGCCGTACCGGCTCGACAACTTCTCGCCCTACCGGGTGCACCAGCGCTGTGCGGCCGAGTTCCGTATCGGCCGGGTGTTGCTCGCAGGCGATGCGGCGCATGCGTGCAACCCGTGCGGCGGGCTCGGGCTGACCGGCGGCGTGCTAGATGCCGACATGCTCTCGGACGCGCTTGGCGCGGTGATCGCGGGCCGTGCGGACGAGAAGCTGCTCGATTTCTATGCCGGGGAGCGCAGGCGGGTGTTTGTCGAGGTCACCTCGCCGATGTCGGCCAACTTCAAGCGCATGCTGTCCGAACGTGACCCGGCGCAGCGCACGGCGGACAAGGAAGCGATGTACGCCGAATCCGAGCGCGGCGGGGCCAACGTGCGCGCCTCGTCGCTCGCCGAGCTGATGAAGGGCACGCCGCTGCCGCTGGAACCCGAAGCGGCATGAAGCGGCGAGCGGTTCTCGCGGGCATGGCAGCCGTCACCGCCTTTCCGTTGCGCGCCGCCGCGCAATCCGGCACCACCCGCCCCATGAGCAAATGGGCCTACAGCACCGCCGGTTTCGACCGCATCGTCCATCGCGTCGACGGGATCGAGAGCGTGACTTACGCGATCGGGGACGGCGCGCCGTTGGTCTATTTCCATGGCGGCGGCACCTTCCACGGATTCGAATGGGTGCGTTCGCTGGCGGACAGGTTCCGGGTCTATTGTCCTTACCATCCGAACTTTGGCGAAAGTGGTGACGGCGATTTCGATTCGATGGCCGATTACGTCACGCACTACGAGATGCTGTTCCCGGCGCTCGGGCTCGAGACCTTCCACCTCGCGGGCGCGTCGATGGGCGGGCACATGGCGGCGCGCTACGCGGCGGCCAATCCGGACGAGATCGACAAGCTGGTGCTCAACGCGCCCGCCGGGCTGATCTCGGACCAAGCGACGATCCCCGACTGGTCGAAAGTCGCGCCGCAGGACATGCCGAAGATGTTCGTCCACGATCCCGAGTGGATCGAGCCCTACTGGCCGGCGAACCCCTCGCCCGAATGGCAGGCGGTGCGCGACCGCGAGGGTGCGGCGGCGTTCAGGAGCCGCGAGAACCTCGCGGACACCGACAAGGCGCTGCGCGAAGGGCTCAAGGGCTTCGACCGCCCGGCACTGCTGATGTGGGGCTCGGACGACCGCGTGGTTCCGCCCGCGTTCGCCGAGGAATGGCAGAAAGTGCTCCCCAAGGCCGAGCTGGCGATCATCCCGGACGGCGGGCACCTGCTGTTCGACGAATTCCCGCCTGCAGTGGCGAAGCTGCGGAGTTTTCTGGAGGAAGGCTGATGCTCGAATCCGAACGGATGGTCTGCGATGTAACCGCGACGATGAAGTACGTGGTGCGTGGTGAGAAGGCGACGTTCCACCCTGGCGAGCGCGAGAAGAGCTATTGGCCGGGCGAGGAGCATCAGGTCACCTTCCACGACATGCGTCCGGAGCAGGACCAGCTGGCGCTGGAGCGCAACGGCTTCGTGCTGCTCGACGAGCGGACCGACGTCACCGAGTTCACCGATCCGGCCGAGAAGGCGCGCTATGCGAAGCAGTGCGAGGCGCTGGTCCAGCGGCTGACCGGCGCGGAGAAAGTCGTCAGCTTCGGGGCGATCATCCGCACCAACGCGCCCGGCACGCACGGTCACGGCCAGCCGGCGCACGGGGCGCACGTCGATTACGGCGACCGCACGGTGCGCGATTTCTCGTACGACCTGCTCGAACCGGGCGAGGCGGACCGGCTGCTTGCCGGGCGCTACATGCTGATCAACCTGTGGCGCCCGATCACGATGGTCGAAAGCGCGCCGTTGGCGCTGTGCGACGCGCGCACGGTCAGGCGGCAGGACCTGTTCGACAGCGAGGTCGTCGGCGGGCTCGGCGATTTCAACCGCCGCTCGTTGTGGGGCTTCAACCTCGCCTGGGCGCCGGGCCAGCGATGGTACTGGGCGCCGCACATGCAGCCGTGGGAAGTGCTCGCGTTCAAGCTGTTCGACAGCGATCCCGAAGCGATCCAGTTCACCGCGCACAGCGCGTTCGATCCGCCGGATACCCCGCACGACGCCGCGCCGCGGCAATCGATCGAAATTCGGACAATCGCGTACCTGGGTTAAGCCTCCACAGGGCTCACCGTCTCCAGCCCCTTAGTGAACAGCAGCCGTTGCAGCCGCACGTCGGGATCGCGCGCCATCGCCCGCATGCCGTCGAGCGCCGCCTCCAGTTCCGCGCCGCCGCCATTCGCGTGGAACACGAAGCGTTTGTAGGCAGTCGCTTGCGGGCTGGTCCGGTCGAGGAAGATCGCCCGCCGTTCCTCTGCCCAGCGGTCGAGCAAGGCCGGGTCCGCGCGTTCCAGCACCACCGCCGCCAGTGTCGGCCATAGCGCATAAGCATCGAACAAACCGGTGGTGAGGCCGAACCCGCCGGTGGGGTTGGTGACATGCGCCGCGTCCCCGGCAAGCATCACCCGGCCTTTGCGGAACGTCGGCGCGCAGCGCTGGTGCATCAGGTAGGGCGAAGCCGCATCGAGCTGGTAGCCGCCCTCACCCGGCAGCAGGTGCTCGTAAGCCGCCGGTATGCGCTCGGCGAAGCGCGCGGCCGGCAAGGAGGCATCCTCCATGTAGGTGCAGCGCCACAGGCCTTCGCGGTTGATCTTGACGATCACCGCGCCCCACTCGGCGTCGATCACCATGTTCGACTGCCAGTACCCGCCGCTTTCGAAGTCGTGGTAGAGATTGGTGGC
>CAYNXB010000099.1:0-8161 GCA_964401045.1 uncultured Sphingomonadaceae bacterium
AGCCGCCGGCCAATTCCGGTATCGTGCCGGAAGAATCGATCATCGTCGGCAACACCGTGACGTACGGCGCCATCGAAGGCGAAGCCTATCTGCGCGGCATCGCCGGCGAGCGTTTCGCGGTGCGCAACTCGGGCGCGATCGCGGTGGTCGAAGGCGCGGGCGACCATTGCTGCGAATACATGACCGGCGGCGTGGTGGTCGTCCTCGGCAGGACCGGGCGGAACTTCGCCGCGGGCATGTCGGGCGGCATCGCCTACGTCTATGACGAGGACGGCGAATTCGGGAACCTGTGCAACATGGCACAAGTCGACCTCGCGCCGATCGACGCCGCCCCGTCTTCCGATGATGGTCCAGAATCGTTTGGGGGCCGCCCGCAGCAGCGCCCGGTCGGCGTCGAGGACTTCGGCATGGGCGACATGCTGCGCCACGATGCCGAGCGGCTGCGCATCCTGGTCGAACGGCACAAGCTCCACACCGGCTCCAGCCGCGCTGCCGCGCTGCTCGATGATTGGGACAACTCCTTGAAGAAGTTCGTGAAAGTCATGCCGACCGATTACGCCCGCGCCCTGAAGCAACTCGAAGCCGAACGTGACGAAGCCGCTTCGGTCGCGGCGGAGTAACGGACATGGGCAAGGAAACCGGCTTCCTCGAGATCGAGCGCGAGGATCGCACTTACGAAGACCCCAGGAAGCGGATCGCGAACTACAAGGAGTTCACGATTCCGCTGCCGACGGAGAAGCTTCAGAACCAGGCGGCGCGCTGCATGAACTGCGGCATTCCGTACTGTCACAACGGCTGTCCGGTGAACAACATGATCCCGGACTGGAACCACCTGGTTTACGAAGGTGACTGGAAGGACGCGCTCGAGAACCTGCAGTCCACCAACAACTTCCCCGAGTTCACCGGCCGGATCTGTCCCGCGCCGTGCGAAGCGAGCTGCACGCTCAACATCATTGATCAGCCGGTGACGATCAAGTCGATCGAGTGCGCGCTGGCCGACAAGGGCTGGAAAAACGGCTGGATCGCGCCGCAAGTGCCCGCGGTGAAGACCGGCAAGAGCGTTGCGGTGATCGGCTCGGGCCCGGCGGGCCTCGCCTGCGCCCAGCAGCTCGCGCGTGCCGGCCATGCGGTGACCGTGTTCGAGAAGTCCGACCGGGTCGGCGGCTTGCTGCGTTACGGCATTCCCGACTTCAAGATGGAGAAGCACCTCATCAACCGCCGCGCGGTGCAGATGGAGGCCGAGGGCGTGACCTTCAAAACCTCGACCGAGGTCGGGGTCGACGTCTCGTTCAAGAGCTTGCGTGAGAACTTCGACGCGGTGGTCCTCGCGGGCGGCGCGGAAGACGCGCGCGGGCTGAACATCCCCGGCGCCGAGCTGCCCGGCGTGCGGCAGGCGATGGAATTCCTGACCCAGCAGAACAAGCGCAACGCCGGCGACGACGAGCAGCGCGCCGCGCCGCGCGGCACGCTCACCGCCAAGGATAAGGACGTGATCGTGATCGGCGGCGGCGACACCGGTTCCGACTGCGTCGGCACGTCGAACCGGCAGGGTGCGCGCAGCGTGACCCAGATCGAGATCATGCCCCAGCCGCCCGAGCGCGAGAACAAGATGCTCACCTGGCCCGACTGGCCGATGAAGCTGCGCACCTCGTCGAGCCACGAGGAAGGCGTCGACCGCGATTGGGCCGTGCTGACCAAGGAAGTGGTTGGCGAGGACGGCCGCGTGACCGGCCTCAAGTGCGTCCGCGCGGACTGGACCGACGGCCAGCTCAAGGAAGTCGAAGGCAGCGAGTTCACCCTCAAGGCGGATCTGATCCTGCTGGCGATGGGGTTCCTCGGGCCGAAGAGGACGGGTCTGCTGAGCCAGGCGGGCGTAACGCTCGACCAGCGCGGGAATGTCGCGGCGGACACCAGCTCTTACGCGACGAGCGAGCCGGGCGTCTACGCGTGCGGCGACATGCGGCGCGGGCAGAGCCTGGTGGTGTGGGCGATCCGTGAGGGGCGGCAATGCGCGCGCGCGGTCGACGAATTGCTGATGGGGGCCACCGAGCTCCCGCGTTGAGGCGGTCCGCAAGCTAACAGGAGTCCCGATGCCGACGATCGCCACGGTGACGATGAACCCGACGGTCGACCTCAGCTACGAGGTCAACAAGGTCATACCCACGCGCAAGATCCGCGGCGTGAGCGAGCGGATCGACCCCGGCGGCGGCGGGATCAACGTCGCCCGCGTGTTCACGCGGCTGGGTGGCAAGGCGACCTGCTATTACGTCTCGGGCGGTGCGACCGGCACCACGCTCGACGGGCTCCTCGGCGCGCTGCCGTTCTCGTGCTTCCCGATGCGCATCGCCGGGAACAGCCGCATCGGCGTCAACATCTTCGAACTCGAGACCGGCCTCGAATATCGCTTCCTCCCGCCCGGCCCGGTGGTGACCGAGCATGAATGGGCCGCCGGGCTTCACAAGCTGGAGGAGATCGAGGCCGACTACATCGTCGCGTCGGGCTCGCTGCCGCGCGGGATGCCCGCCGATTTCTACGCCCATATCACCCGCCTGGCGGGCAAGAAGGGCATCAAGATGGTGCTCGACACCTCGGGCGCCCCATTGCGCGAGGGGCTGGCCGGCGCGCCGGTCCATTTCGTGAAGCCGAACTTGCGCGAATTCCAGGAACTGGTCGGGCGCGAGTTGGCCGGCAAGGACCAGGTGATCGAGGCGGCGAGGGAATTCGTCAGCAGCGGGCAGACCGAGATCATCGTGGTGACGATGGACGTGGAAGGCGCGGTGCTGGTGACTGGAGACGACGAGATGTTCCTCCCGGCGATGGAAGTCCCGGCCAAGAGCGCGATCGGCGCGGGCGATTCGTTCATCGCCGGCATGCTCTACCGCCTGGCCGAAGGCGACACCGCGCGCCAGGCGTTCCGCTACGGCATGGCCGCGGGCAGCGCGGCGATGCTCACCGTCGGCACCGAGCTCGCCAAGCCGGCCGATATCGACCGGTTGCTGGCGGAGAATCCGCAATAGATCTCCCCTCCCGTCAGCGGGGGGATTCCATCGCTACCAATCAATCGCCCCGCGTCCGTTCGCCTCGAGAAACGCGTTCGCCTGGCTGAACGGCTTCGAGCCGAAAAATCCTGAATATGCCGATAGCGGGCTCGGGTGCGGCGCGGTCAGGACGAGGTGGCGATTCGCCCCCTTAAGCTCCGGAATACGCTCTGCCTTCTTGCGTGCGTGGCTGCCCCACAGGATGAACACGCTCGGGTCCTGCCGCGCCGCGACCGCCGCCACCGCGGCGTCGGTGATCGCCTCCCATCCGCGCCCGGCATGGCTACCGGCCTGCCCCCCCTCGACTGTCAGCGAGTTGTTGAGCAGCAGCACGCCCTGCCGTGCCCAGTGTTCGAGGTTCCCGTGCGGCGGCGCGGGCACGCCGAGGTCGCTTGCCAGCTCCTTGTGGATGTTGACCAGCGACGGCGGCACCCGCACGCCTTCGGGCACAGAGAAGCACAGCCCGTGCGCCTGCCCAGGCCCGTGATACGGGTCTTGCCCGAGGATCACCACCTTGACCTGGTCGAGCGGCGTCAGGTCGAGAGCGCGCAGCCGAACGCCCCGCGGTGGATAGATCGTCCTGCCCGCTTCTTCCTGCGCACGCAGCCAGCCGCCCAGGCGCCGGCTTTCGGGCAGCGCAAGTACGGGATCGAGCGCCTGACGCCAGCTTTCGGGAACGGTGTCTGCCATTTCTTGAAGTTAGGCGCGGCGGCGCGGCCTCGCCAGCGGCCCTTTCCCTCTTTCCCCAATCCGCCTAAGGCCCAGCGCCATGGCCGTTTACTTTCACGAAGAAGACTTGCCCGCGGGCGTACTCGCCCCCGGCCCGATCGCCATCGATACCGAGACGATGGGGCTAATCACAGCGCGCGACCGGCTGTGCGTGGTGCAGATCAGCGATGGCAAGGGCGACGAGCATCTGGTCCGCTTCGCCGTCGGCAGCCGTTACGATGCGCCGAACCTCAAGGAAGTGCTGGCGGACCCGGCGCGGCTCAAGCTGTTCCACTTCGCGCGGTTCGATCTCGCGGCGATCTACCATTACCTGGGGGTGATGGCGACGCCGGTGTTCTGCACCAAGATCGCCAGCAAGCTGACCCGCACCTACACCGACCGCCACGGGCTGAAGAACCTGGTCAACGAGATGCTCGGGGCGGAGATTTCCAAGCAGCAGCAGAGCTCCGACTGGGGTGCGCCCGAGCTGACCGACGCGCAGCGCGACTATGCCGCGAGCGACGTGCGCTTCCTCCATCGGCTGCACGCGCAGTTCGTGAATCTGCTGGCGCGCGAAGGCCGCAGCGAGATCGCCGAGGCATGCTTCGCGTTCCTGCCCACCCGCGCGAAGCTCGACCTCGCCGGCTGGGCCGATCGCGACATCTTCAGCCACGAGTAAGCAGGCAAGGCTGAGGCGAGGCACATGACCCAGTTGGCCGACGATATCCGGGACCGCCGCAAGGCCTTCGCCCTGCCCGGCGGCGCGCACGACAAGCTGATCCACCGCCTCAACGTGATCCTCCCCGCCGCGGTGGGCGTGGTGGCGGCGCTGATGATCATCACCCCGCTCAGTCCGCGCGGCGAAGTCAGCTTCCTGCTCGACCGCAACAAGGTCGAAGTCGCGAAAGACCGGCTCCGGGTCGATAACGCGATGTACCGCGGGCAGGACGACAAGGGCCGCCCGTTCTCGCTCATCGCCGGCGAGGCGATGCAGCAAAGCGTCACCGTGCCGGTGGTGCAGCTGAGCAACCTTTCGGCCCGTATGCTGCTCAGCGAAGGGCCCGCGGTGCTCGAGGCCGCGGGCGGCAGCTACAATATCGATACCGAGCGCGTTGCGGTCGACGGGGTAGTCCGCTTCACCGCCGCCGACGGTTATCGCATGACGGCGAGCGGCGTCTCGATCGACTTGCCGACCCGCAAGGTGATCGGTTCGGGCCGTGTCGAAGGCGCAGTCCCGGCCGGAACCTTCAGCGCCGACCGGATCGAGGCCGATCTCGGCGAGCGTACGGTTTCGCTCGCCGGCAATGCCCGCTTGCACATGGAGCCGGGCAAGTTGAGGATGCCTTGATGACCTTGAAGCCGCTGCTCCGCCCCGCGCTCGCCGGGTTCGTGCTCACCGCTGCCGCGCTGCTCGGCTGGCAGCACCTCGCCGCGCAGGCGATTGCCGGGCACAATTCCAACGCGCCGGTCGATTACGCCGCCGACCGGATCGAGCTGCAGGACAAGCAGAACCGCGTGGTCCTTTCGGGCAATGTCCACATCACGCAGGCCGGCCTGAACATCAATGCCGCGCGGGTGACGGTGGCCTACACCGATACCGGCTCGCTCCAGATCCAGCGCATCGACGCGACCGGCGGTGTTGTCGTGACCCGCGGCACCGAGCGGGCGAGTGGCTCGGTCGCGGTCTACGACTTCAACCGCCGGATCATCACCATGTCGGGCAACGTGAAGCTCAACCGCTCCGGCGATACGCTCAACGGCGGGCGGCTGGTGATCGACTTGCGCTCCGGGCTGTCGAGCGTCGATGGATCGGGCGGCTCGGCGGGCAAGGGCGGCCGGGTCAGCGGGACGTTCTCGGTCCCGGATTCCAACTGAGCTGCGCCTTCGCAAGCGTGTCGGGTAAGGCAACCGGGTAACTAGGCGCTCGCCAGATGAACCCGCTACCGGCGTTGGAGCTAACGCTTCAGCGCCGCCGCCTGCCGGGTGATCTCGGCAAGGCCCTGCGACAGCAGCAATTCGGCCGACTGGTTTGTCGCCAGCAGCGCGCGGTGCAGCGCGACCAGGCGTGCGACCAGCCGCGCGAGCTTGGGGCCGCGCCACAGCCGCAATTGCTGCGTCAGCTCGGCCTTTTCGCGGAAAAACACCCGCCGCGCCTGCACTTCGCTGTCGATCAGTGAGCCCGCGTCGCCGCGCGGGCCTAGCTTCGCCGCGAGTTGCGCCAATTGCGCCGCGCGGCGCTCGAACGCGAGCAGCAGCCCCACCGGGTTCATCGAGGTTTCGCGCATCCGGTGAAGCTCGCCCGCTAGCCGGCCGCTTTCGCCCGAGAGCACCGCGTTGACCAGCGGCATGAAGCCGTCCTCCTCGGTCTTCGCACCGACCGCGTCGAGGTCTTCCGCACTGGCAGTCACCGGCGACAGCGGGCTCGCGTCGACATAGATGGCGAGCTTGTCGACTTCGGACCGCGCGAGGCGAACGTCGAGCCCGGCGGCGCGGGCGATGCGTTCGGCGAGGCCCGCATCGAGCTTCAGCCCGGCGCCATCGGACATCGCCCGGACCTCGCGCGTGACCGAGGCGAGATCGGGCGGGTAGAACATCGCCACCAGCGCATCCTTGCGCTTTTCGAGCAGCTTGGCGGTGCGCGACTTGTCGGTCGCGGAAGTGGCAACGACCAGCACCGGGCATGGCTCGGCCCCGCCCATGTCGAGGCTGTCCGCCAGCAGGCTGAGCGCGTCATGCGCCTCGTCGCCCGCGGCGCGCACGTAGATGTGGCGCGTTTCGCCGAACAGCGAAGAGGAGCGGGCTTCGTCCGCCAGCAGCGCCGGGTCCTTGCGCACATCGGCTCCGCTGAGTTCGACGCGTTCGCCCGGGTTGTCGAGCTGCGCAACGAGCTTGTCCGCAGCGGCCGATGCACCGGCCTCGTCCTGGCCGCAGAAAAAGAACATCCGGCACTGTTGCACCGCGCGCGGGGCGACGGTGGCAAAGTCCCGCTGGGTCGCCTTCACGATTCGCCGGCGTCCTGCCCGCGCAGCTTGAGCGCGAGCTGGGTAACGATGCGGTCGGCGACATCGGTGGCGAGGTTTTCGAGCGCGGTCTGTTCGGCGGAAATGGTCGCGTATTCGGAGCTGACCACGTCGATGCCCGCGTCCGATCCGGCGGTCGCATCGAGCAGGATCTGACCGCTGGCGGTGTCGGTAAGCTGGTAGCGCGCGCGCAGCGTGCGGCGTTCGCGGCCGATCGTGTCGTCGGTGAGGAGGCCGAGCCCTTCGAGATCGTCGTCGAGGATCACGTCGAGCCGGTAGCGTGCGCCGCTGTCGTCCCCGGCGGTGCCGAGGCGGGCGTTGAGCGCGTTGCGCACCAGCCATCCCGCGCGGCCCGGGATCGGCGCCACCGAGACGGCGGCGAGACCTTGCGCGACCTGCCCGCTGCCCCCGCCGGCGTACATCGGCGAAAGGCCGCAGGCCCCGAGCGATATTGGCAGCGCAAGGGCCGCCAGCAGGGCGAGCCCCGCTTTCATGCCACGATGTTGACCAGCCGGTCGGGCACCACGATCACCTTGCGTATCTCCGCCCCGTCGAGCGAACGCTGGACCTTCTCGCTGGCGAGCGCAAGCGCCTCAAGCTCGTCCTTCGGCATGCCCTTGGGCACCGTCAGCGTGTCGCGCAGCTTGCCCTTGACCTGCACTGCAACCGTGACCTCATCCTCGACCAGCAGCGCCGGATCGACCGCGGGCCACGCAGCCTGCGCGATAAGCCCGTCGAACCCCGCATTCGCCCAGCCTTCCTCGGCGATGTGCGGCATCATCGGCGATGCCAGCAGCATCAGGGTGGCGATCGCCTGGCTGCGGTCGGCGGAGGGGGCCGCCTTCTCGACCGCGCTCGTCAGCTCGTAGATCCGCGCCACCGCCTTGTTGAACGACAGCGCCTCGATATCCTCCGCCACGGCGGCCACCGTCTGGTGCACCTTGCGGCGCAGCTTCTGGTCCTCGCCCGCGGCGCTCCTGTCGTGGTCGCCGAACAGCCGCCACAGGCGCTGCACGAACCGGCCGCAACCTTCGATCCCGGATTCGGACCACGGCAGGTCGCGCTCGGGCGGGCTGTCGGAGAGCATGAACCAGCGCACCGCGTCGGCGCCGAAGCGGTCGATGATCGCGTCGGGATCGACGACGTTCTTCTTCGACTTCGACATCTTCTCGACCCGGCCGATCGTGACCGGGTGGCCGCTCTCGATGTGCACGTAGTCGTCGCCGTCCTTCTTGACCTCGTCGGGCGAGAGCCAGGAGCCGTCGCCCGCGCGATAGGTCTCGTGCGTCACCATGCCTTGGGTGAACAGGCTGGCGAAGGGCTCCGCCATATCGATCAGCCCGAGGTGCTGCAGCGCCCGGGTCCAGAAGCGGGCGTAGAGCAGGTGCAGGATCG
>CAYNXB010000100.1:0-8083 GCA_964401045.1 uncultured Sphingomonadaceae bacterium
CCGGCGCAGCAGGGCGCGGTCCTTCTCGAAGTGGTTGCGGAACTCCTTATAGGTGGTCGATCCGATGCAGCGGATCGTGCCCCCGGAGAGCGCGGGCTTGAGCAGGTTGGAGGCGTCCATCGCCCCACCACTGGTCGCGCCCGCGCCGATCACGGTGTGGATCTCGTCGATGAACAGCACCGCGTCGGGCATCTTCTCGAGCTCGGAAACGACCTGCTTCAACCGCTCCTCGAAGTCGCCGCGATAGCGGGTGCCGGCGAGCAGCGCGCCCATGTCGAGCGAATAGATCACCGCGTCGGCCAGCACTTCGGGCACGTCGCCTTCGACGATCTTGCGCGCCAGGCCCTCGGCGATGGCGGTTTTGCCCACGCCGGGATCGCCCACATAGAGCGGGTTGTTTTTGGAGCGGCGGCAGAGGATCTGGATCGTGCGGTCGACCTCCGGCCCGCGGCCGATTAGCGGATCGACACGTCCATCCAGCGCCTTCTGGTTGAGGTTGACCGTAAACTGGTCGAGCGCCGAATCCTTCTTGGACTTGTCGGGCTTGTCTTCGCTCTTGGCTTCGGATTCCTCGGCGCCATGCGGGCTGCGCGCCTCCAATTGGCGGCCGCCCTTGCCAATGCCGTGGCTGATATAGCTCACCGCATCGAGCCGGCTCATGTCCTGCTGCTGGAGGAAGTAGACCGCGTAGCTGTCACGTTCGGAGAACAGCGCGACCAGCACGTTGGCGCCAGTGACGGTGTCCTTGCCCGAGGATTGCACGTGGAGGATCGCACGCTGGATCACCCGCTGGAAGCCGGCAGTCGGCTGCGGGTCCGCCTCGTCCTCGGTCTTGAGCGACTGGTATTCCTGGTCGAGGTACTGCTTCACCACTTCGGCAAGCTCGCCGAGATCGACCCCGCAGGAGGTCATCACTTCGGCCGCGTCGCCATCCTCAACCAGCGCGAGCAGCAAATGCTCGAGCGTGGCGTACTCGTGCGCGCGATCGGTCGCGTGCTGGAGCGCGGCGTGGAGGGTCTTTTCAAGGCTCTGGGCGAAACTGGGCATTCAACGATCCTTAGCGCCGGAAACCGGCCATTCGCTTGCGGGAGAATATGAACGGATATGCTTAACGAAGGCTATATGGGGCATGAAGCCTATATGGGGTGCTCCCGCCGCGTTGCGAAGGAGCCGCGCACGCATCAGGATTCTCGCTTGCCGAACAAGGCGTTGGCCGCTTCGATGTGCGCGGCGGCCTTGCCGTGGTGCGCTTTGACGCGGGCGATCTCGGTTTCGAGCAAGGCGACGCGCTCCATCAGCTCGTCCTGCGAATAGGTATCGAGGAGCTCTTTCGCGAGGAGGCTCGCGGCGTCGCCTCTGGGGCGCGGACGGTCATCTTCGTCCATGGTTGAGAAAATGGGCATTGCGCGGGGTTCCTGTCAATGGCGCGTGCGGCTAGTTTGCCCGGCGATGAGCGAGAAAACGATGCTGGCGATGGGCTTCGATGCCCCGGGCGGACCCGAAGTACTGCGGCCGGAGCGGCTGCCGGTGCCAGAGCCGGGCGCGGGGCAGGTGCTGATCAAGGTCGCCCATGCCGGGGTCAACCGGCCGGACGTGCTGCAGCGGCAGGGCGGTTATCCGCCGCCGCCGGGCGCGTCGCCGATTCCCGGGCTCGAGATTGCCGGCGAGGTGGTCGCCGGGGAAATGCTGGGGCAGCGCGTCTGCGCACTGGTGACCGGCGGCGGCTATGCCGAATACTGCCTCGCGCGGGCCGCGCATTGCCTGCCTGTGCCCGATGGCCTGTCGCTGGCCGAGGCGGCGGCGATGCCCGAAACGCTGTTCACCGTGTGGCACAACGTGTTCCAGCGCGGGCGCGCGCAGGCGGGCGAGACGCTGCTGGTCCACGGCGGCACCAGCGGGATCGGCACGATGGCGATCATGCTGGCGAAGGCGTTCGGGCTGACGGTGATCACGACTTGCGGCAGCGAAGCCAAGTGTGACGCGGCGCGGGCGATCGGGGCGGATCACGCGATCGACTACAAGATGCAGGATTTCGTCGCCGAAGTCGCGGCGATCACCGGCGGCAAGGGCGTCGAGGTGGTGCTCGACATGGTCTCGGGCGACTACGTCCCGCGGAACCTCAAGTGCCTTGCCGAAGATGGCCGCCACGTCACGATCGCGGTCCTCGGCGGCGCGAAGGCCGAGCTCAACATGGCCATGCTGATGGTGCGGCGGCACACGCTGACCGGCTCGACGCTGCGGGCGCGGAGCGATGCGTTCAAGGCTGCGCTGACTGCGGATATTGCGGAAAAGGTCTGGCCGCTGGTCTCCGGGGGCAAGTTGCGGCCGGTGATGGATGCGCACTTCCCGCTCGCACAGGCGGGCGAGGCGCACCGGCGGATGGAAATGGGCGAGCATATCGGGAAGATCGTGCTCGACGTCTGATGGAGGGTAGATGCGCTTCGGGGTCTTCGATCACATCGACGCCAACGGCATGCCGGTTGGCGAACAGTATGCGCAGCGGCTGCGGCTGGTCGAGCGCTACGAGGCCCTGGGCTATTACTGCTACCACCTGACCGAACACCACGCGACCGACCTCGGCATGGCGTCCTCGCCCTCGGTGTTCCTCGCCGCGGTCGCACAACGGACCAGCACGATCAGGCTGGGCACGCTGGTCTATCTCTTGCCGCTGCATCATCCGCTCCGCCTGCTCGAGGAAATCGGCATGCTCGACCAGCTATCGGGCGGTCGGTTCCAGCTCGGCATCGGGCGCGGGGGGCAGCCGGCCGAGCACTCGCGCTTCGGGCTCGTCGAAGCGGACCTGGCGCCGATGTTCGACGAGGCTCTCGAACTGCTCGAACAGGGTCTCACTGGTAGCCTGAAGGCCCACAAGGGCGCCTATTACGACCTGCCTGACGTGGAGCTGCGCATTCGCACGCTGCAGCAGCCGCACCCGCCGTTCTGGTACGGCACCGGCTCCTCGCACCGCAACCAGTGGGCCGCCGAGCGCTCCGTGAACCTGCTGACGCTGGTGCCGAATGCCCGCGCTCGCGAGATCAACGACGACTACCGTGAGAAGCTCGCGAGGCTCGGCAAACCCGAGCCGTTCATCGGGCAGGCGCGTCAGTTGATCGTCGCACCGACGGACGCCGAAGCCGAGGCGATCGCCGAGCGGACGTGGAAGCGGTTCGCGGTGTCGTTCAACTGGCTCGTCACCTGGCTCGGGCGCGATCCGTTCTCGCTGCCGCCGACCTTCGCGGGGGCAGCCGCGGCTGGCCTTGCCTTCGCCGGTTCACCCGCCTCGGTGCGCGATTTCATCGCCCGCTCGCGCGACGAGGCCGGGGCCAACTATCTGGCGCTCGAGCTCGCGTTCGGCGATATAAGCGAAGTCGAAGCGGCCCAGAGCGCCGAGCTCTTTGCACGCGAGGTCGCACCGCATTTCGGAGGCTAGCCGATGACCGACAAGCTCGTCCTGCACGAGGATGCCCGCAGCGGGAACTGCTACAAGATTCGCCTCACCGCCGCGCTGCTCGATCTGTCGCTCGAAGTGCGGGACTACGACATCATGGCGGGCGAGACGCGGACGGCGGAATTCCTCGAGACGGTCAACGCCAACGGCCGCATCCCGGTGCTGCAAATCGGCGACAGGTTCCTGCCGGAGAGCAACGCCGCCTGCTGGTACCTCGCAGAAGGAACGCCGCTGCTCCCCCAGGATCGTTTCGACCGCGCCGATTGCCTGCGCTGGATGTTCTTCGAACAGTACAACCATGAGCCCAACATCGCCACGCTGCGCTTCTGGCTGCGCTTCGTCGGCGAGGCCAACCTGAGCGACACACAGCGGGCGATGATCCCCGGCAAGCGCGCCGCGGGCCTCGCGGCGCTGCAACTGATGGAAGATCATCTGGGTGAGCATGACTGGTTCGTCGGTGACGGCGTCACCCTCGCGGACATCGCGCTCTATCCCTACACCCACAAGGCGGAGGCGGGCGGCTTCCCGCTGGAAGACTTCCCCGCCGTATGCGGGTGGATCAAACGGATCGAGCGGTTGCCGCGCTACGTGCCGATGGCGTGACTTATTCGTGTCACATCGTCGCGGAACTGCCTTCGAACTGCGAAACCCATGTAACAATTTGAAATCATAGGCGCGAAGCCAGATGAGGCTTTTCAAGGTCGCGCCCGATGCCTGGCACCAACGTTACCGATTTCGCTGAAGCCGCCGCCGCCTTCGGCGGGCTGCACGAACCCGCCCGGCCCGAGCCGCCGCCTGATGGGCGGCGCAAGTACCGCACGATCTGGATCAGCGATGTCCATCTCGGCACCAAGGGCTGCAACGCCGAGATGCTGATCGACTTTCTCGACAGCACCGATTCCGAGACGATGTACCTCGTGGGCGACATCATCGACGGGTGGCGGCTGAAGAAGAAGTTCTACTGGCCGGCCGCGCACAACGACATCGTCTGGCGTATCCTCAAGCGCGCCAAGCGCGGCACGCGGATCGTCTACATTCCCGGCAACCATGACGAGATGTTCCGCCAGTTCACCGGTTTGAGCTTCGGCGGGGTCGAGATCCGCCGCGCGGCGTTCCACCGCACCGCCGACGGACGCCGTCTGATGGTGCTCCACGGCGATGAGTTCGACGGCGTGATGCTGGCCCACCGCTGGCTCGCGTTTGTGGGCGACGCGCTCTACGAGACGACGATGGCGCTCAGCCGCTGGGTCAACATGGCCCGCCGGCAGCTCGGCTTGCCGTACTGGTCGCTTTCGAAGATGGCCAAGCACAAGGTCAAGAACGCAGTCGAGTTCATCTACCGGTTCGAGGAAGTGGTCGCTCGCGCCGCCGCCGCGCGCAAGGTCGACGGCGTGGTTTGCGGCCACATCCACACCGCCGAGTTCCGCGAGTTCAACGGCGTCGAGTACTGGAACGACGGCGACTGGGTCGAAGGCTGCAACGCGCTGGTTGAACACTTCGACGGGCGGATGGAGATCCTCCACTGGCCGCAGGAAATGGCCATGCGCAAGGCAGCTGAAACCGCCACGGCGCTGCCGGCGGCGGCTTGATGAAGACCGCGCCATGAAAATAGCATTGGTTACCGATGCCTGGGCTCCGCAAGTCAACGGCGTCGTGCGCACGCTGCAGGCGATCGTTGCCGAGCTTGCCCGGCGTGGCCACCGCGTCGAGGTGATCGCGCCCGATCAGTTCCGATCGCTCCCATGCCCGAGCTATCCCGAGATCCGGCTCGCACTGGCGCAGCCGGGCAGCGTCGGCGCGCGCCTTGCCGCGATCCGGGCAGACGCGGTCCACATCGCCACCGAAGGCCCGCTCGGCCTCGCCGCGCGGAGCCACTGCCTCAGGCAAGGGGTGCGCTTCACCACCGCCTACCACACGCATTTTCCCGATTACCTTGCCAAGCGCACCGGGCTTCCGGCGGCAGCGTTCTGGCCGTTCATCCGCTGGTTCCACCATCCCTCGGCCGGTATCATGGTCGCGACCGAGACCGTGCGCGCGCAGCTGCGCGCCCAGGGCCTCGCACAAGTGCGCCCATGGAGCCGCGGGGTCGATCTCGCCGCGTTCGCGCCGGACGTCCCGCCACCCGATCTCTATTTCTCGCTCCCGCGCCCGATCCAGCTCTATGTCGGGCGGGTCGCGGTCGAGAAGAATATCCAGGCGTTCCTCCGCTGCCGTCATCCCGGGAGCAAGGTCGTCGTCGGAGACGGGCCGGCGATGGCGCGGCTGCAGGCGGCTTTTCCGGAGGCGGTGTTCCTCGGCAAGCAGAGCGGCGAGGCGCTCGCTGCGTGTTATGCCGGGGCCGACGTGTTCGTATTCCCGAGCCGGACCGACACGTTCGGGCTGGTGATGATCGAGGCGCTCGCCTGCGGCACCCCGGTCGCCGCTTACCCGGTGCAGGGCCCGGCCGACGTGCTCGACGAGAGGTGTGGCGCGCTCGACGAGGATCTCGATTGCGCGATCGCGCGAGCGCTGTCGCGGGAGCGTGAGGACTGTCTCGCGCACGGCCGCCGCTTCAGCTGGCAGGCGAGCGCCGACCAGTTCCTCGCCGGGCTCGCGTGCGAGGAGCCGGGGGCGCTGCCCAAGCGGACGATGATCGGGCGTCGCATGCGGCTCGCGGGGCGCCCGGCGCGGCAGGTGCCGCCGGCGCCTACCCCGTCAGCGGCTAGCCCCCGAAGTCGTTGACCGGTTCGGGCTCCACGCCCGTCGGCTCTTCACCGCCGGAATCGTTGCCACCCACTTCCTCGCCGAAAGCTTCTTCGCCCCACGCGTCGTCGCTTGCCGCACCCGCGGTATCGGCATCGGACACACTATCGCTGCTCCACGCCGCTTCGCGCTCCATCGCCGCTGACAGCGCGGCATCATTGCGAGCCATCTCGAGCGCGCGATTGATCTCCGCGGGATCGAGCGCGAGGGCCGCGAACGCGATCGCCCGGTCGATTTCGTCGAGCGCGTCGCTTGGCGGCTTGCCGTCATTGATACGCTGCGCGAGCGTGCGCAATCGCCCGGTCAGCAGCGCCTCGACCTTGCTTGCCGACAATACCTTCGTCTCGCCGGCGAGCGACGCCTTGATCTCGGGCAGTTCGGCATCGACCGAGACGCGCGTGCGGCTCTCGCCGATCTTGTGAAACCGGAAGGTCACCTCGCCGCGGTTTTCGGCGCCATCCTTGCCGAGCACGAACACGAGGCGATCGTCGGCCGCCTGCCGGCGCGCGACCACCGGCGATCTCAGCAGGCCCTGCATATCGACTTGCCCGTCGACGGAAGCGAGCGCGCCGTAAACCGCGCTTACCGGGCGATCGAAATCGACGCCCGTCGCTTCGCTCGATCCGCACGAGGCCAGTAGCGGCGCCAGCAGTATCGCCAGGATAAGGCGCATCACACTTTCCCCATGTTGTGCTGTGCATCCATAGGCGCCCACCGCCTAAGACGAGGTTACCGCCTGCGCGCTTGCCGCCGGGCGGCAAACGGCCTACACGTTCGGGGTGACGGCCGCTCCGCAAGGGGCGGCCCTTGTTGTTTTTTCATCCGGAGAATTCCCCGTGGCCCAGCCCACTCCCTTGATGCCGCACGCGACCGCGTCGTGGTTGGTCGACAACACCGCGCTCAGCTTTCAGCAGATCGCGGCTTTCTGCGGCCTGCATATCCTCGAAGTTCAGGCGATGGCCGACGATCTCGCCGGCGCCAAGTACACCGGACGCGACCCGGTCCACGCGGGCGAGCTGACCCACGCGGAGATCGCGCGCGGCCAGGCTGATCCCGATTACGTGCTGGAGATGCAGAAGGCGCCGGTCGACGTCAGCCGCACCAAGGGCCCGCGCTACACGCCGGTGTCAAAGCGGCAGGACAAGCCGGACGGCATCGCCTGGATCCTGCGCAACCATCCGGAGATTTCTGACGCGCAGATCGGCAAGCTGATCGGCACCACCCGGAACACCATCAATGCGATCCGCGACCGGAGCCATTGGAACATCCAGAACATCCAGGCGAAGGACCCGGTGACGCTCGGCTTGTGCTCGCAGCGCGAGCTCGACGCCGCCGTCGCCCGTGCGGCCAAGAAGGCCGGCGTCGTCGAGCAGACCCCTGAAGAGGCGGTGGCCGAAGCGCGCGACGATCGCGCGGCACTGATCGGCGAACTTCGCGCCGAGCGTGAGGCCGCCGTGCAAGCCGCTGTCGAAGCCGCTCGCGAGGCCGAGGTGGAAGCATGGCTTACCGCCAAGCGCGCCGCAGAGAACGAAGAGGCGAAATAGCGGGCGTGGTTGCGCCCGGCGGGGGCGAAGGGCATTGAACTTGCGTGAGTGTAAGTAAGGCGCCTTTCGATCATCCTTCGCCCGGGGCATACCGGCATCCGTTCGGCTGGGCGCTCGACCTGCCGCCGATGACGATGCCGGCGCTGCTCGAACGCAGCGTTGCCGCCAATCCGGACGCGTCGCTCGCGTGGTTCTACGGCCGACGCTATTCGTATCGCGCGATCCTTGCCGAGGCGCGCACGTTCGCCGCTGGCCTGCAGCAGCGCGGGATCGGCAAGGGTGACCGGGTCGGCCTGTTCCTGCCCAACGTTCCGACTTATCCGATCGCCTATTACGGGGCGATGATCGC
>CAYNXB010000101.1:0-8060 GCA_964401045.1 uncultured Sphingomonadaceae bacterium
ATGAGGATGAGGCCGACGAAATTGGCTCGCTCAGCCAGTCGGCCGAAGCCCTGCGGATCACTGCCGCGGCGCCGACCCGTTCGACATCGATCGGTTCGGATTACGACGGCTAAAACGCTCGCGCAGCTCCGGTCAGCCGGAACAGCGCGGACGGACGGAATTGCAGACCCGGCGCCTCGTAGCGCCTACAGGAATTCAGCCGCCAGGCACCGCAGATCGCGGCGCCTGGCGGTTCTGCATTCAGGTTGCGGGATTGTTGTCGGTCGCGTCGTTGACGGCCTTCTTGGCATCGTCAGCCGCCTTTTCAGCCGCGCCTTCGGCCGAATCGACCGCGGCATCGAGCTTCGCGCCGGCTTCATCGGCTGCGGCGGAGGCATCGGCGGCGGCGGCATCGGCCGCATCGCCGGCCTGATCGAGCACGGCATCGGTTTTGTCTTCGGTTTCCTGCGAGCAGGCACCAAGACCAAGTCCAAGGCCGAGGATCGCCCCGGCGAGCAGAATCTTCTTCATCACAATCTCCCTAGTTATCGGATCGCTGGCCGCATGCGCGCAGGCGGCGAAACCCGAGCCTTAACGGATAGGAAACCACTTCGGTTTCCGCAAGCCGGTCCGCCCGGGCGCTTACGCGCCCTGGGGAGCCGGACCGCTGCCGGAAAACCGCTTGCCCGCCTTGGGAATGGCCGATCCGCGAACGGGCCGCGCAACCGAAGGTCCGCTGGGCTGGTCGGGCCGATCGATCTTGCCGTCCTTCAGCAGCTGAGCGATCTCCTCGCCGTTGAGCGTCTCATACTCGAGCAGCGCCTGAGCCAGCAGTTCGAGCTGATCGCGATGATCGGTGAGCAAGGTCCGCGCACGGTTATGCGCATCGTCGACCAGCGTGCGGATTTCGGCATCGATCAACTTGTTGGTCTCGTCGGACATCATCGTGCGCTGATTGCCGCCCATGCCGAGATAGCCTTCATGCTGGTCTTCATACTGAAGCGGACCAAGCTTGTCGGACATGCCCCATTTGGTGACCATGTTGCGGGCCAGACCGGTGGCATAGGAAATGTCCGAGCTGGCGCCCGAAGACACCTTGTCGTGCCCGAAGATCAGTTCCTCTGCCACGCGCCCGCCCATCGAGACGGCCAGGTTCGCGTGCATCTTGTCGCGGTGGTAGGAGTAGTTGTCGCGTTCCGGCAGGCGCATCACCATGCCCAGCGCACGGCCGCGCGGGATGATCGTCGCCTTGTGGATCGGGTCCGACGCCGGCTCGTGCATGGCGACGATCGCGTGCCCGGCCTCATGATAGGCGGTCATCTTCTTCTCGTCCTCGGTCATGACCATGGAGCGGCGCTCGGCGCCCATCATGACCTTGTCCTTGGCGTCCTCGAATTCCTGCATCGCGACCAGGCGCTTGTTGCGCCGTGCGGCGAGCAAGGCAGCCTCGTTGACGAGGTTGGCGAGATCGGCGCCCGAGAACCCCGGCGTGCCGCGCGCGATGGTGCGCGGGTTGACGTCCGGCGCCAGCGGCACCTTCTTCATGTGCACGCCGAGGATCTTCTCGCGCCCCTCGATATCGGGGATCGGCACCACGACCTGGCGGTCGAAGCGGCCCGGGCGGAGCAGCGCCGGATCGAGCACGTCGGGCCGGTTGGTGGCGGCGATAATGATGATGCCTTCGTTCGCCTCGAACCCGTCCATCTCGACGAGGAGCTGGTTGAGCGTCTGCTCGCGCTCGTCGTTCGAGTTGCCGAGGCCGTGGCCGCGATGGCGGCCGACCGCGTCGATTTCGTCGATAAACACGATGCACGGGGCGTTCTTCTTCGCCTGTTCGAACATGTCGCGGACGCGGCTCGCGCCGACGCCGACGAACATCTCGACGAAGTCCGAGCCCGAGATGGTGAAGAACGGCACGCCCGCCTCACCCGCGATCGCGCGGGCGAGCAGGGTCTTGCCGGTGCCGGGCGAGCCGACCAGAAGCGCGCCCTTGGGAATCTGGCCGCCGAGCTTGGAAAAGCGCTGGGGGTCCTTCAGGAACTCGACGATCTCCTGCAACTCCTCGCGCGCTTCGTCGATGCCGGCGACGTCGTCGAACGTCACCTTGCCCTGGCGCTCGGTGAGCAGCTTGGCCTTTGATTTGCCGAAGCCCATCGCGCCGCCGCCGCCGCCTTTCTGAACCTGGCGCAGAGCGAAGAACGCCACGCCGAGGATCAACAGGAACGGGAGTGACTGGATGAGGATGTAGGCGAGGACGCTCATCTCCTCCTTCGCCGCGCCGGAATACTGCACGCCATTGGCGTCGAGCAGGCGGGTGAGCTCGGTGTCGTTGGCGACGGGGACGGTCGAGAAAGTCTCGCCGTTCTCGAGGGTGCCGGCGATCCGGTCCGGGCCGATCTGCACTTCCTTGACCAGGCCCTCAACCACTTTTTCCCGGAAATCCGAGTACTTGATCTGGGTGCCGGTAGTCGCGGCGGTGCCGTTGAACATCGACACGACCAGCAGCAGGGCAAGGAAGATTCCGCCCCACACGACGAGGCTCTTGATCCACGGATTGCCGCCGCCACCACCCTCGGGGTCACGATCGCGGTTATCGCTCATCTGCAGGTCCTGCCTTTCACTCTTTGGGTATGTAGGCGCACGGCGGTGAATGGCAAGTTGACGGGGAATGGCTGTTTCGTGCTAGCCCGGCTACCGATGACGCAAACCTCAGTCGCTTCGCTCGGCCAGCGCCGCTATAGCCGCGTTGCCATTCTGCTTCACTGGCTGCTCGCCTTCGGCATGGTCTGCCAACTTGCGCTCGGCTTCGCGATGCCGAAGGGCGAGAGCGGATTTGCCGCCTACCAGCTGCACAAGTCGCTGGGGATTGCGATCCTGCTGCTCACGCTCGTGCGGCTCGGGTGGCGGATCGTCCGGCGGCCGCCTCCGCAGCTTGAGCGCGGGCTGGGCGGCGTGCTCGCCAGCGCGGTGCACTGGGGTTTCTATGCGGTGATGATCCTCGGTCCGCTGACCGGCTGGCTGCTCGTGTCGAGCGCTCCGGTGCAGGTGCCGACGCTGCTGTTCGGGACCGTCCCGTGGCCACATCTGCCGGTCCCGACGTCCGTGAACGGCGCGAGCGAGGAAGTGCACGAGCTGCTGGGATGGATCGCCGTGGGGCTGCTGGCGCTGCACGTCGCGGGGGCGCTGCGCCATCACCTGATGCTGCGCGACGGGCTGCTGGAGCGGATAGCGCCCGCGGGCTCGGCCGCATGGGCGATCGCGCTCGCGTGCCTGGTGGGAATCGCGGGCGCCGCGACGCTGGCGCTCGCCGGCGCAACCGTCAAACCCGCACCCCCGGCGATCGCTGCGGCTCGCCCGCCACGGGTCGCCGATGTGGCCGCCGAGCCGAAGCCCGTTGCAACGGCACAGCCAGCTGGGCCCGCGGCACCGCCAACCTGGACCATCGCGCCCGGCGGCCGGCTCGGCTTCGCGGTAGCGAACGGCGGCGACCAGCTTGGCGGGAGCTTCAGCCGCTGGACCGGGAAGATCGCGTTCGATCCCGAACAGCCAGAAACCGCGGACATGCGAATCGATGTCGATCTCGCCAGCGCCTCGCTGGGAGACGCCACGATGGACGGGATGCTCGGCGGCGACGAATTCTTCGCTATCTCGGACCACCCGCAGGCGCGCTGGCGCGCGACCTCGGTGCGGCGCACGGGGCCGAACCGCTATTCCGCGCACGGCACCCTCTCGTTGAAGGGCGTATCCCGGCCGCAATCGCTGACGTTCACGCTCTCGGGCAACGGACTGCGCCGCTCGGTCAAAGGCAGCGCCACGATCGATCGCGCGGCGTTCGGCATCGGTGACGGATCGTCTGGCGCAGACCTTGGCGCCAAAGTATCGCTCGATTTCGCGTTCGATGCCGCGGGCAAAGAAGCGAAATCTTAACGCGGTCCCGGCCGCGGCTCCCCGTTGCGGGCCACGGCGATGTCGCAGATGAGCCCGTCGCGCAGGGAATATTCGACGTGGACGGGCACTTCGATCCACTCGCCCCGCTTCAGTGGGCCGACGACGAAATCGGGCGCATCCTCGATGGCGGTGAAGCGGCTAATCGCATCGACCGCGATCAGGCTGTCAGAAACGTCGAGTTTCTCGACCGCGACATTCTCACGCACCCGCTCGAACATCGGGCGGTAGAAATCGACGATGCCCTGGCGGCCGGTCACGTCGCCGATCGAGCCGGTCAGGTGCAGCACCACGTCTTCGGTGTAGAACTGCTCGAAACGCTCGAATTCGGCGGCCGAGAACGCGGCGGCGTAGGCGTGGTAGGCGGCGACCTGGCTCGGATGGCTGCCGAGGCGCGGCAGCTTGCTTACGCCCCGCTCGGGCGGCCAGGTCATGCTCTTGAGCTCGGCGATCTTGCCATCCGCATTGAGGTTGTAGGTGACGAAGAACTTTACCGTGATGAGATCGCCGGGCCGCAGCGCGCCGAAGGGGAAGTCGTCACGCACCTTGCTGGCGTGGAAGTCCATGTCGACTTCGGCGAACAGCAGGTCTTCGGTCGAGAGCACCGTTTGCGGGCGCATCACCTCGCGCACACCATCGTGCGCCCAGCGGAGAAATGCGAGCAGCTCGGCCTTGCCGCGGCGTGTGCCGTTGCCGCTGATCATCGCACAATCGCTGGCGAAGAAGCGCTCGACCAGCGCTTCGTCTTCGCCGGTGTTGAACAGGGCTTCGTAGGCGGCATAGTCGAGCGGCATTGCGCAACTATGGCACACGCCTTAGCCCGTGGCCAATGACCCGTCCCGCTCCGCTTGCTGGCAAGAAGGTGCTCGATCTTTCGCGCGTGCTCGCGGGGCCGTGGGCGACGATGATCCTCGGCGATCTCGGCGCCGACGTGATCAAGATCGAGCGGCCGGGGAACGGTGACGACACGCGCCACTGGGGCCCGCCTTTCGCCGGGGGCGAAGCCGCTTATTACCTGTGTGCCAACCGCAACAAGCGCTCGCTGGCGCTCGATATCGCCGCGCGGGAGGGGCAGGCGATCGTGCGCGAGCTGGCGGCGGCGGCCGATGTGGTGGTCGAGAATTTCCGCCCCGGCGCGCTGACGAGATACGGGCTCGATTACGACGCCTTGCGCGCGGTAAACCCCCGCCTCGTGTACTGCTCGATCACCGGCTACGGCCACGATAGCCCCGAGGCCGATCGCGCCGGCTACGACTATGTCGTCCAGGGCGAGGGCGGGTTGATGGCGGTGACCGGACCGATCGACGGCCCGCCGATGAAGGTCGGCGTCGCGGTGGCGGACCTGTTCACCGGGAATGCCGCGGCGCAGGCGATCCTCGCCGCGCTGATCGCCGCCGACCGCGACGGCAAAGGCCAGCACATCGACATGGCGCTGATCGACTGCCAGCTGGCGATGCTCGCCAACGTCGGCAGCGCGGCGCTGGTCTCACGCGGCGAGCCGCGGCGGTGGGGTAATGCGCATCCGACGATCGTCCCTTACGAGCTGTTCGATTGCGCCGATGCGCCGATCGTGCTCGCGGTCGGCAATGACCGGCAGTTCCGGGGGTTGTGCGAGAAGGTGATCGGAAAGCCCGAGTTGGCGGACGATCCGCGTTTCGCCGGCAACGCCGACCGGGTCACCAATCGCGCAGCGCTGGTGCCGCTTATCGCCGCCGCGCTGGCGACGAAGGCGGCCGACGAATGGCTCGACTCGCTTGAGGCCAGCGGGATTCCGGCCGGCAAAGTGCGCGGGGTGCACGAAGCGCTGTCCCATCCGGCTGCGCGGGCGCGCGGGATGGTGCGCGACGCGCCGCACCCGACGATTCCCGATCTCGAGCTGGTCGCCTCGCCGCTCAAGCTTTCGCAAACGCCGGTCGAATGGAACCGCGCACCGCCGCTGCTCGGCGAGCACGGTGAGGAGATTTTGCGCGAGATAGGGCGCGGTGATGAGGAGATCGCGGCGCTGCGCGAAGCGGGGGTACTCGGCTAGCTTTCGATTTCCAGGATCACCTGATCGACCGCGAGGCTGTCACCCGTGGCGGCCCGGACGTCCCTTACCGTGCCCGCTTTCTGGGCGCGGAGAATGTTCTCCATCTTCATTGCCTCGATCGTCGCCAGCGGCTGGCCGGGCTGCACCGGGTCGCCTTCACCGACGTGGAGCGCCACCAGCAGGCCGGGCATCGGGCTGAGGAGGAAGCGCGAGAGGTCGGGCGGCACCTTCTCGATCAGGTGCGCGGCGAGCGGGGCGATCCGCGCCGGCAGCACCCGCGCGCGGTGCAGCGCGCCGTGAGTGCCGACGGACCATGTGAGGCCGTTGCGGGCGATCCTGAGGCCGAGGTCGAGGCCGTTTCCGGCGGCGGTCGCGGTGGCCATGCCCGGCAGCCAGTCGCAGGTGCCTTCGACCCGGTGCTGGTCGACCATCGCGTGGCCATCGCCGAGCGTCACTTCGTAATCGTGTTTGCCGAGCCGCACGGTCCACTCGCTGCCCGGCAGCGGCGCACCGTTAAGCTTCCCCGAGATTCGCGCGGCGCGGGCCTGCCGCGTGCATTCGCACCCCGCCGCGATCGCTGCGACCGCGCGCAGCAGCTCGGGCGAGGCGAGCGCGCCGTGGAACCCGTCGGGGTATTCCTCGGCGATGAATCCAGTGGTGAGCGCGCCTTCGCGGAAGCGCGGGTGCTGCATCAGCGCGGAGAGGAAATCGACGTTGTGGCCGAGCCCTTCGACGCGGAAGCGGTCGAGTGCGTGAACCTGGAGGTCGGCGGCCTCGTCGCGGGTCGGCGCCCAGGTGACCAGCTTGGCGATCATGGGGTCGTAGAACATGCTGACTTCGCCGCCCTCGACGACACCGTCATCGACGCGGACATAAGCCTTGCTCGGGCGTGGCTCAGGCGGTGCCTGATGCGCGACCGCCTCGGGCGGATCATATTTCACCAGCCGCCCGGTGCTCGGCAGGAACCCGCGATAGGGGTCCTCGGCATAGACCCGCGTCTCGATCGCCCAGCCGTCGATCCCGATGTCGGCTTGAGCGAACGGCAGCTTCTCGCCCGCCGCGACGCGGATCATCTGCTCGACCAGATCGATCCCGGTGATTGCCTCGGTCACCGGATGCTCGACCTGCAGCCGGGTATTCATTTCGAGGAAGTAGAAGCTCTCGCCGGTCGGGTCCGCGCCCGAGACGATCAGCTCGACCGTGCCCGCCGAATGATAACCCACCGCCTGCGCCAGAGCGACGGCCTGTGCGCCCATCCGCGCGCGCATCGCGGGCGTGACGAACGGGGAGGGCGCTTCCTCGATCACCTTCTGGTGCCGCCGCTGGATCGAGCATTCGCGCTCGTTGAGGTGGAGGACGGTCCCATGCTTGTCCCCGAGCACCTGGATCTCGATGTGGCGCGGGCTTTCGATGAATTTCTCGATGAACACCCGGTCGTCGCCGAACGAGTTGAGCCCCTCGCGCTTCACGCTCTCGAAGCCCTCGCGCACGTCGGCTTCGGACCAGGCGAGGCGCATGCCCTTGCCGCCGCCCCCGGCGCTGGCCTTCATCATAACAGGATAGCCGATCTCGCTCGCGATGCTGACGGCATGTTCGGTATCGGCAATCTCGCCTAGGAAGCCAGGGACGACGTTGACGCCCGCCGCCTGCGCCAGCTTCTTGCTCTCGATCTTGTCGCCCATCGCGGCGATTGCCGTGGCGGGCGGGCCGATGAAGGCGATGCCCTCTGCCTCGAGCGCCTCGACGAACGAGGCGCGCTCGGAGAGGAAGCCGTAGCCCGGATGGACCGCCTCAGCGCCGGTGCCTTTGCACGCGGCGATGATCGCGTCGGCGACAAGGTAGCTTTCGGCAGCCGCAGCCGGGCCAATCCGCACAGCCTCGTCTGCCAGCGCGACATGCGGCGCGCGCGCATCGGCATCCGAATAGACCGCCACCGTCGCGATCCCCATCCGCCGCGCGGTGCGGATCACCCGGCAGGCGATTTCTCCACGGTTGGCGATGAGGATTTTGGAGAACACTTACTCGGCGGCCTCGCGCACGCCACAGGCGCAGCCCTGAGCCTGGCGAAGGGGTTCTTCGCCCTCCAGCGCGACCAGTCCTAGCTTGG